>NZ_JADFUE010000004.1:0-255014 GCF_054967145.1 Bradyrhizobium sp. UFLA06-24 | reverse complement strand
GTATCGTGCTGAAGCTGTTCTATCCGGGTCGGTTCGACCGCGTCTCGGTCGGCATCTATCTCGCCATGGGCTGGAGCGGTGTGATGCTTTACGATGCGGTGGTCAGGGCGCTGCCGACGCTGGTGCTCGGCTTCATCCTCGCCGGCGGCCTGCTCTACAGCTTTGGCGTGATCTTCCACGCCTGGCGGCGGCTGCGCTTCCAGAATGCGATCTGGCACGGCTTTGTCTTGGCCGGCGCGGCATGTCATTATACCGCGGTGCTCGACCTTGTGTTGAGCTAGCCAAGTTCCGCGAGGCGGCAAAAGCTGTGCGGCATAAGACAAGAGGAGACGTCGCATGCGGGTGACCGGCAAGGTCGTGGTCGTCACGGGCGGCGCAAACGGCATCGGCAAGGCGCTGTGCGAGGCCTTCCACGCCGCCGGCGCCTCCAAGGTCGTCGTCGCCGACATGGATGCCGCCAATGCGCGGGCTGTTGCCGCGATGGTGGATGGCGCGGCGTTCAAATGCGACGTGGCGCAGGAAAAGGACATCTCGCACGTCATCGAGGAGACCGAGCGGCAGTTCGGCCCGATCGATCTGTTCTGCTCCAATGCGGGCATCGGCGGCGGCTTCGATCCGATGGCGGAAAATGCCGGCGGCGCCTCCGACGAGCCCTGGCAACGCAGCTGGGCGATCCACGTCATGGCGCATGTCTATGCGGCGCGGCACCTCATCCCCCGGATGAAGGCGCGCGGCGGCGGCTATTTCCTCAACACCATCTCGGCCGCGGGCCTGCTGTCCCAGGTCGGCAGCCCGGCTTACTCCACCACCAAGCACGCGGCGGTGGGCTTTGCCGAGAATCTCGCGATCGCACATAAGGCTCACAACATCAAGGTCTCGATCCTCTGCCCGCAGGGCGTCGACACCAACATGCTGCGCTCGATTCCGAAAGGCCCGCAATCCGGCGACGGCGACCTCACGCCCGAGCAGGTCGCCAAGGACGTGCTCGCCGGTCTCGAGCAGGAAACGTTCCTGATCCTGCCGCATCCGCAGGTGCTCGGCTACATGCGCAAGAAGACCGAGAATTACGATCGCTGGATCGGCGGCATGGCCAAGATCCAGGCGAAGATGCGGGAGGAGTTCGGGAAGTAAAGTCACATCGACGCTGTCATGCCCCGCGAAGGCGGGGCATCCAGTACGCCGCGGCCTGTCGGCTCAACCACATCCGTCTCGGAGTACTGGATCGCCCAGTCAAAGCCGGGCGATGACACCGAGTATGTAGAAGCGGCTTCACCAACCTCGCGCCTCACGCCGCCGACTCCACCCCAGCCTCCATCCGGCTCTGCCTGAGCGCCCGCGCATAGAGCGTCATCCCCTCACGCACCTTGCGCTGCTCGGCCTCCGTCAGCGCCGCGAGTGCGCCGCGAACCTGCTGGCGGCCGAATGCATGCAGCGCCTCCAGCGTGCGCCGGCCCTTGGCAGTCAACGACAACAGCTTGCTGCGTGCATCCGTCTCGTCCGGCGTCTCCTTGAGCTCGCCGCAATCGATCAGCTTGCGCACCAGCCGGCTGACGCTGGATTTCTCCAGCCGCAGGAAATCGCCGAGTTCGCCCGATGTCAGCGGGCCGCGAATGCCGATCTCCAGAATGGTGTGCACGGCCGAGGGCGGATAGTCCGATGCCGCAACCGTCGCGTCCATGAAGCCGAGCTCGCGCACCATCAACCGCGAGGCGGCGCGAATGTCGTCGATCAATGCAAGCTCGGCCATCTTGACTCCCGGCATATAGTTGTATGATACAACTATATGCGTGCAACGGCGCGCGCAAGCGTTTTGGAGTGAGCCATGAATGAGATCGCGAGAGGAGCTTTGCCTGCGGGGGTGCGGATGAGAGGCAAGGTCTGCCTCGTCACCGGCGGCGGCAGCGGTATCGGCCGTGCCACCGCGCTGAGGATGGCCGCCGAAAGCGCCGAGGCGATCGTCGTCGCAGGTCGGCGCCAGCCCGAGATCGAGGCCGCTGCGGCGGCCTGCCGCGAGCTCGGCGCTGACGCGATCACGGTCCAGACCGACATCACGCGAGAGGACGACGTCGAACGCCTCGTCCGCACGGCGATCGAGCGCTGCGGCCGGCTCGACGTCGCCTTCAACAATGCGGGTTTCCAGGAGCGCCGCGCGCCATTACAGGAGCAGGGCACGGAGATCTACGACAGCGTGTTCGACACCAATGTGCGCGCGCTGTTCCTGTGCCTGCGCCATCAATTGCCTGTCATGCTGGCGCAGGGGCGCGGCAGCATTGTCGTCAACGCCTCGGTCAGCGGCGTGCGCAATCCCAACCCCGGCTTCTCGCTCTATTCGGCCTCGAAGGCGGCCGCGATCTCGCTGACGCGCTCGGCGGCGATGGAGAACGCGCCGCGCGGCATCCGCATCAATGCCATCGCGCCCGGCCGCGTCATCACCGACATGATGCTGAGCGCCGGCGTCGGCGATGTCGCAACCGTCGGCGCCGGCCTGCCGCTGCGCCGCATGGGCACGCCGGACGAGGTGGCGGAAGCCGTGGTGTGGCTCTCGTCGGACGCGTCGTCCTACGTGGTCGGCCACGTGCTGGCGGCGGACGGAGGATTTCTGGCGGCCTAGCGGGCCTAATGCTTCTGCCCGTAGAGCACCGGAACCGCCGAATCCACGATAACCTCGACGAGGCTGGTGCCCTCGAACGCCATCCCGCGCTTGAGCGCCTCGCCCAGCTCCGCCGCTTTGCTGACCCGCACCGCATGACATCCCATGCCTTCGGCGAGCCTGATAAAATCGATTCCCGGCAGCTCCAGGCCCGGCACGTTCCGCACCTGCATCACCTGGCTGAATGAGCGCATCGCGCCATAGCCGGAATTGTTGATGACGATGACGGTGAGCGGCAGCTTGCGTTGCGCGGCGGTCCACAACGCCTGGATCGAATACATGGCCGAGCCGTCGCCGATCAGGCACACCGTGCGCTGCTTCGGCTTGCCCAATGCCATGCCGACCGCGGCGGGCAGCGAATAGCCGAGGCCGCCGCTCGACATGGTGTAGAAGCTGTCCTGACCGCGCATCGGCAGGAATTTTTGCATCGCCGGCCGATGTGACGGCACTTCCTCGACCAGCGAGGCGCCCTCCGGCATCGCCTGCGACAGCGAATGCAGCAGGAATTCGACCGGCAGCGGATCGGCCGCCTGCGGCGCCGCTGGCAACGTGCGGCCCTTTGGCGCCGCGCGCTTGCTCTCGGGCAGCAACTCGAGCAGCAGGCTCAGCGCCGGCTTCATGGTGGCGATGATGCTGGTGCCAACCGGCGTCACCGCCGCGGCGTCGGCATCGTCCGTAATCTGGAAGATCGTCGCGCCGCCATCGAAGATCGCGGCATGGCCCTCGACATGGAAGGTAAACACCGGCGCGCCGATCACGACGACGAGGTCGTGCTCGCGCAGCGCATCGGAGAGCTGTGCGGGCGAGGCGTGCAGAAAGCCCGCGAATTGCGGATGCCGCTCAGGGAACGAGCAGCGCGCCGAGAACGGGCTGACCCAGACGCTCGCCTTGGCCTTCTCGGCGACGCGCACCATCAGATCGACCGCGCCGGCGCGATCGACGCCGGGGCCGACCACAAGGGCAGGGTGCTTTGCGGAGCCGAGCGCGGCTGCCAGCCCCTTCATCGCCTCAGGCTCTGGGCCGATCTCGCGACTGACTTTGCGCGCCTCGACCGGTGCGCAGGCATGCGTCCAGTCATCGACCGGGATCGACACGAAGGTCGGGCCGCAGGGCGGCTGCATCGCGGTGTAATAGGCGCGCGCGATCGCGGCCGGCACATCCTCGGGTCGAGCCGGCTCGACGCTGTACTTCACATAGGGACGCGGGAATTCGGAAGGCCGCTCGGCATAGAGGAACGCCTGCAGCGGCAGGATCGAGCGGGCCTGTTGGCCCGCGGTGATCACCAGCGGCGTCTGGTTGCGGTGCGCGGTGTAGATATTGCCGAGCGCGTTGCCGACACCGGCCGCCGAATGCAGATTAACGAAGCCGGCATTGCGCGTCGCCTGCGCGTAGCCGTCGGCCATGCCGACGGCGGAGGCCTCCTGCAGCGCCAGTACGTAGTCGATGTCGTCGGGCCAGTCGCTCAGGAACGGCAGCTCGGTCGAACCAGGATTGCCGAACACCCTGTCGATGCCGAAGGCACGCAGCAGGTTGAGCGTCGCCTGCTTGACGGTGACGGACTTGCTGCCGGTCTTGCCGTTCTTTGTCATCGTTTCGTCCCCGTTATTTATGTCGCGCTCCTGGTCCCACCGTCATTGCGAGCGAAGCGAAGCAATCCAGACTCTCACCTCGGCGGCACCCTTGATTGCTTCGTCGCTTCGCTCCTCGCAATGACGAGAAGAGACAGTCACCACACCGCCGTGCCCTTCATCGTCGGTTGCCCCTCGGCGTTCGCGGTCCACAGCTCCATGCCGGCGTCGGTCTCGTTGGCATTGACCGAGAACTCCGTGCCCTCGAACAGCGGCTGGAGGCCGCGATAGGTGAACTTCTTCGGTGCCTTTCCGCCGCGAAGCTTCGCCGCCATCTCGATGATCAACGCCGCCTGCAAGGGGCCGTGGAAGATCAGACCCGGGTAGCCCTCGACTTTGGTGACGTAGTCGCGGTCGTAATGGATGCGGTGGCCGTTGAAGGTCAGCGCGGAATAACGGAACAGCAGCACGGGATCGGAGATATGCGTCTCGCGGTGCTGCGCCTTCGGCGGAGGGGGCGGGGCCTTCGCGGTGGCCGGCGCACTGCTCGTCATCTCGCGATACACGATGTCCTGCCGCTCGCGGATGGCAACGCCGCGCGGGCATGAGATGCTGTGCTCGACCGAGACGAAGCACAGCGTGCCGGTCGAACCCGTCTTCACCTGCACGTCGGCAATGCGCGAGTTCCGGGTCGATTCGTCGCCGACGCGCAAGGGCTGCAAGAACTCGATCTCGCCGCCGGCCCACATCCGGCGCGGCAGCGGCACCGGCGGCAGAAAGCCGCCGCGGGTCGGATGGCCGTCGGGCCCCAGCATCGACATCGGGAACACCGGCTGCGCCAGGCACCAATGTACCGTGAACGGTGCGGCATCGCCCGTCTTGGGCGCGCCGACCTCCTGGAACAGCGTTGCGCGCAGGCCTTTGACGAGCTGCGCGGTGACGATGTCGGTCGCCTCCTCGCTGCGGCCGATCCATTGCCGCAAATGATCGATGTCGAGCTTTTCGGTCATGACGCCTCGCTCTTGTTATTTCTTCCTCGGATTCTCGCCGATGGCAGGCACGGCGCCGTAGCTGCGCGTCTCGCCGACGATGATCGGCGCCGGCGCAGGATAGCTGACGCGACCGTTCGGTGTGTCGACCTCGATGCGGCGCAAATGCGGATGCCTGGTGAGGTCGGCCATGGTGTTGACCTCGGCGAACGCGATGTCGGCATCCGACAGCCGCTTCAACAACTCGTCGCGCGTCATCGTGCCGAAGATGTCAGCGACAATCTTGTCTGTGAAATCGCGGTTGCGCACGCGCTCCACCATGTTGCCAACACGGGGATCGGCGGGGAGGTCCGGCCGGTCCAGCACCTCGGCGCAGAGCGTCTTCCACTCGCGCTCGCTCTGTATCGAGATCAGGATGTCCTTGCCGTCCTTCGAGGTGAAAACGCCGTAAGGCGCGATCGAAGGATGGCGCAGACCCATGCGCTTCGGCGGATTGCCGGCCTCGGCGTTGAGCAGCGGCACGGTGCACCAATCCGCCATCACGTCGAACATGGAGATGCGGATGTCGCAGCCCTTGCCGGTGCGCCCGCGCGCGATCAGCGCCTCCAGGATCGCCGCATGCGCGGTGGCGCCGGTCGCGACATCCACGATCGACATGCCGACGCGCGAAGCACCGTCGGGATTGCCGGTGATCGAGGCGAGGCCGCTCTCGGCCTGGATCAGGAGATCATAGGCCTTGCGATGCGCGTACGGGCCTTCGTCGCCATAGCCGGTGATGGTGCACGAGATCAGCCTTGGATAGTCCTTCAGCAGCCGCTCGCGCGAGAAGCCGAGCTTGTCCATCGATCCGGGCTTGAGGTTCTGCACCAGCACGTCGGCGCTCGCGATCAGCTTCTCGAGTTCGGCGCGGCCCTCCTTGGTGGCGAGGTCGACCACGGCCGATTGCTTGCCGCGATTGAGCCAGACGAAATAGCTGCTCTGGCCCTTGGCCGCCGCATCATAGCCGCGGGCGAAATCGCCCTCGGGCCGTTCGATCTTGATCACCTCGGCGCCGGCATCCGCCAGGCGCGAGGAACAGAACGGCGCCGCCACCGCCTGCTCGACCGCGATCACCCTGATTCCGTCGAGTGCTCCCATGATGCGACCTCAGTACGAGCGCGGCATGCCGAGCACGTGCTCGGCGACAAAGGAGAGCACGAGGTTGGTCGAGATCGGAGCGACCTGATACAGCCGCGTCTCGCGGAACTTGCGCTCGACGTCGTATTCCTCGGCAAAGCCGAAGCCGCCATGGGTCTGGATGCAGGCATTGGCCGCTTCCCAGGACGCATCGGCCGCGAGCATCTTGGCCATGTTGGCCTCCGCGCCGCAATCGAGCCCGGCCTCGTATTTGCGCGTCGCTTCCTTCACCATCAGTTCGGCCGCGCGCATGGAGGCATAGGCTTTGGCGATCGGGAACTGGATGCCTTGATTCTGGCCGATCGGCCGACCGAACACGGCGCGCTCCTTGGCGTAATTGGTGGCCTTTGCGATGAACCACTTTGCGTCGCCGATGCATTCGCCCGCGATCAGGATGCGCTCGGCATTCATGCCGGAGAGGATGTAGCGAAAGCCCTTGCCCTCCTCGCCGATCAGGTTCTCCGCCGGCACTTTCATGTCGGTAAAGAACACTTCCGTCGTGGCGTGGTTCATCATGGTGCGGATCGGGCGGATCTCGAGGCCGTTGTTCCTGGCCTCGCGCATGTCGACGATGAACACGGAAAGACCATCGGTGCGCTTCTTGACCTGCTCTTTCGGCGTGGTGCGCGCCAGCAGCACCATCAGATCGGAATGTTCGGCGCGGCTGGTCCAGATCTTCTGGCCGTTGACGATATAGCTGTCGTTGCCTTCCTTGCGCGCAAAGGTCTTCAGCGAGGACGTATCGGTGCCGCTGGTCGGCTCGGTGACGCCGAAGGCCTGCAGCCGCAACTCGCCGCTGGCGATCTTCGGCAGGTATTTGGCCTTCTGCTCGGCGCTGCCGTGCCGCAGCACGGTGCCCATCGTGTACATCTGGGCGTGACAGCCGCCGCCGTTGCAGCCCGCGCGCTGGATCTCTTCGAGGATCGCCGCCGCGGCCGAAAGCTTCAGGCCTGCGCCGCCATATTCTTCGGGGATGAGCACCGAGAGATAGCCGGCTTCCGTCAGCGCATCGACGAACGCCTTGGGATAGGCCATCTCGCGATCGAGCTTGCGCCAATATTCGCCAGGAAACTGCGCGCAGAGCTTTGCGACGGCCTCGCGGATGTCGGCGTGATCTTCGCTGTGGTGGTCTTCACTCATGGCGTTTCCCGTTTCTTGCGGCAGTTAAGATAACGCCGGCCGATCCTCCGGCGTTGTGAAAACAACGCCAGCCCCCTATGCTCATTTGCTATAGCGTATGGAGTAGCCTTCCAGGATTGGCAAGCATGGATTTCCGGCAGCTCAGGACCTTCAGTTGCGTGGCGGAGCTCGGCAGCCTCTCCAAGGCCTCCGATACGCTGCGCGTGGCGCAGCCGGCGCTGTCCCGGCAGATCAAGCTTCTGGAACACGAGCTGCGCACCGAGTTGTTCACGCGAAACGGCCGCGGCATGGTGCTGACCGAGGCGGGGCGCCTGCTGCTCGCGCGCACCTCGGGCATCGTGCGGCAGATCGACCAGATCCGCGACGACATCCAGTCGGCCAAGGGGCCGCCGTCCGGCCAGGTCGTGCTTGGCCTCGTTCCGACCGTGAGCTGCGTGCTGTCGGCGCGCTTTGCGCGGCGCTGCGTCGAGAGATTTCCCGGCATCTCGCTGCGCATCGTCGAGAGCTACAGCGGCCATCTGGTGGAATGGCTGCATCGCGGGGAGATGGATCTCGCCATCCTCTACGGCCGTTCCGCCGATCTGCATCTCAACGTGGAGAGCCTCGGCCGCGACAATATCGTCGCGGTCGGGCCGCACGGCTGCGGTCTTGCGCGCAAGAAGAGCATCGATCTCGGTTGGCTGCTGCGCCAGCGCCTGGTGCTGCCCAGTCATTCCCACGGCCTCCGCGCCTTGATCGAGCACGCTGCCGCCCAGCGCAAGATCAAGCTCAACGTCCAGCTGGAAGCGGATTCCTTCCGCGTCCTGACGAGCCTTGTCGAGGAAGGCCTCGGCTTTGCGCTGCTGCCGCCCTCGTCGGTCCGCGGCGAGGTCGCTGACGGCCGGCTGGAAACCGCTGTTGTCTCCAAGCCGATGACCCGCGAGCTCATTTTCGCCTCTCCGATCGACCGTCCCGCCTCCACGGCCTCGCTCGCCGTCACCGCGCTGCTGCGCGAGGAAGTCGCGGCCTGCCGCAAGGACGGCGTGTGGGACATCAGGCTGAGTTAGAACAGCTGCGTGCCGTCGTGCCTTCGCATCTGGCGCGAGCTGTCATGCCGGAATTTTATAGCTGGCGACCTCATACTCCGCTGTCATTGCCCGCGAAAGCGGGCAATCCAGTCTTCCAGAGGCGGCAGTGCTAGAGCCGAGAAGCCGCGGCGTACTGGATGGCCCGGTCAAGCCGGGCCATGACAGTGGAGATTGCGGAAGTGGATTGCCTCAGTTCGTCCGAATGACGGCGATGAAAAGTCTACCCCGCAATCCGCACCGGCAGCGATTCATATCCCTTGATGAAGCTGGAATAGATCCGCTTGGGCTCGCCGACCACCTCGATCCGGTCGAACCGCTTCAGCATCTCCTCCCAGATGATGCGCAGCTGCAGTTCGGCGAGCCGCATGCCGACGCAGCGGTGGATGCCGAAGCCGAAGGAGAGGTGGGTGCGCGGGCGCGGGCGGTCGATGATGAAGTCGTTCGGCTTCTCGAACATCTCGTCGTCGCGATTGCCCGAGACGTACCACATCACGACGCGGTCGCCTTTCTTGATATGCTTGCCGCCGATCTCGGTGTCCTGCAACGCGGTGCGCCGCATATGCGCCAGCGGCGTCTGCCAGCGGATCACCTCCGGCACCATGGAATCGATCAGGGCAGGGTTGGCGCGCAGCTTGTCGTACTGCTCGGGGTTCTCGTTCAGCGCCAGCACCGACCCGGTCATGGTGTTCCGCGTGGTATCGTTGCCGCCGACGATGAGCAGGATGATGTTGCCCATGAGATTGTCGGGATCCATGTGACGCGTCGCCGGGTTGTGCGCCATCAGCGACAGCAGGTCGTTGCGCGGTTCGGAGTTGACGCGCTCGTTCCACAGCTTCGACATGTAGGCGTAGCATTCGTCCATCTCGCGGCGGCGCTCTTCGGCGGATGCGACGATCCCGCTCTTGGGCAGCGCGGTCGACACGTCGGACCAGCGCGTCAGCTTGCGCCGCTCTTCCCAGGGAAAGTCGAACAGGGTCGCCAACATCTGCGTCGTCAACTCGATCGAGACGCGCTCGACGAAATTGAAGGTCTCGTTGCGCGGCAAATTATCGAGCACGGTCTGCGAGCGCTGGCGGATCAATTTTGCCAGCTCGTCCAGATGCGTCGGGGTGAACATCGGCGAGACCGTCTTGCGCTGCGCCGAATGCTTGGGCTGGTCCATTGCGATGAAGCTCGGCCAGTCATAGCCCTCAGGCACGTCGCGGATGGAGATGCCGCCGAGGGTGGAGTCCGAGGAGAAGATGCCGTGGTTGGTGTCGACATGCATGATGTCGTTGTATTTCACCACCGACCAGTAGGGCTCGATCGGTGCGTTGGTGCAGTAATGCACCGGCTCTTCCTTGCGCAGCCGCTCGAACCAGGGCCACAGCGTGTCGTCCTGGAACAGCCGGGGCGCACCGGGGTGGAATTGCGAAAGCGGCGTCGCATAGGCCTCTTCGCGGGCCCGGCGCATGCGTTCGGCCTTGTCCACTTTCACCGGCGTTTGGATGTTCATGGTCGAGGCTCCAGTTGGTTCTCACTCACGCCGCAATCTTAACCGGCAAGGTTTCAAGACCCTTTACGAAACTCGAATACACCCGCTTCGGCTCGCCGACCACGTCGATATGGTCGAACCGCTTCAGGATCTCCTCCCAGATAATCTTGAGCTGGAGTTCGGCAAGCCGCAGGCCGACGCAGCGGTGAATGCCGAAGCCGAAGGACAGGTGCGTGCGCGGGCGGGCCCGATCGATGATGAATTCGTAGGGCTTCTCGATCGCCTCTTCGTCGCGGTTGCCCGAGACGTACCACATCACGACCTTGTCACCTTTCTTGATCTGCTTGCCGCGAAACTCGAAATCGGCAAGCGCGGTGCGGCGCATATGCGCCAGCGGTGTCTGCCAGCGGATCACCTCGGGCACGAAGCTGTCGAGCAGGTCAGGATTTTCGCGCAGCTTGCGGTATTGTTCCGGATGCTGGCTCAGCGCCAGAAGCGAGCCGGACATGGTGTTGCGCGTCGTGTCGTTGCCGCCGACGATCAAAAGCACGAGATTGCCGAGGAAGTTCTTCGCGTCCATGTCGCGGGTGGCGGCGCCATGCGCCATCATCGAGAGCAGATCGCTTTTCGGCGGCTGCGCGATGCGCTCCTTCCACAGACGCGCGAAATATTGCGCGCATTCGGTCAGCTCGGCCTGCCGTTCGTCCTCGGTGGCCACGAGGCCGTCGGGACCGGGAAGGGTGGTGGCAATATCTGACCAGCGCGTCAGCTTGCGTCGATCGTCCCAGGGGAAATCGAACAGCACCGCGAGCATCTGCGTGGTGAGCTCGATCGAGACCTGGTCGACCCAGTCGAACACCTCGCCGCGGGGCAGATTGTCCAGGCACTCGGCCGAGCGCTTGCGGATGTTGATGGCGAGATTGTCCAGATGCGTCGGCGTGAACATCGGCGCGACGGTCTTGCGCTGCGCGGCATGGCGCGGCGGGTCCATCGAGATGAAGCTTTCACGGCGCAGGTCCGGATCGATGTCGCGGATGGTGATGCCGCCGAGCGAGGAGGCCGAGGAGAACACCGAATGGTTGGTCTCGATCTCCATGATGTCGTTGTAGCGCGTCACCGACCAGTACGGCCCGAACATCGAGTCCTTGCAATAGTGCACGGGATCTTCGCGGCGCAGCCGGTCGAAATAGGGCCAAAACGTATCGGTCCTGAACAGCTCGGGGTCACCGGGATCATATTGCTCCAGCGGCAATGACGAAGCGCGCGCGCGCAATGCGTCGATCTTGGCCGCGCTTTCAATGGTCCCATGCATGACCGTTCTCCCTGGCGTGGACCGCACGTTTTCTTGAATTCTGCTCTGCGGTATTTGAATCGCAATTACAACGCGTTACGTGCGTCGGAGCAAGCGACAGTTTTGTCGCAAGTCAGCTGCGTAGCCCGGATGCGCTTCGCTACCCGATATTCACCAACGTGATGTCCGGCACGCTTGAGCCCGCCGATCGGTGCGAGAAATCGCCGGGAATCGAGCCAAATCGAACCCATCCATGTTGGGGATCGACAAATCTCTGATCTATAGTTTGAGCGGATCAGATCCGCATCCGGAGGTTGCCGCCGTGAATGATATGCAATGGGCCCCGCTAGGTCCCTCCGAGCCGGTCCCGCCGCCGCTGCCGCCCACGCAGGTCGATTTCACCGGCAATCGCTCAATGTTCCGCAAAATGGTCACCAAAGGTGCCCTGCTGGAGTTGGTCACCTTCGGCTTCTACCGGTTCTGGCTCGCCACCGACATCCGCCGTCATTTGTGGTCGAACACCTTGGTCGACGGCGATGCCGCCGAATACACCGGCCGGGCCAAGGAGCTGCTGGTCGGCTTCCTGTTCGCGCTCGCGATTCTGGTGCCGATCTATCTCGCCTATTTCCTGGTCGGTATCGAGTTCGAGCGCTGGCAGGGCTTTGCCTCGACGCCGCTGTTCATCTCGTTCTATGCCTTCGGTCAGTTCGCGATCTTTCGCGCGCGTCGTTACCGGCTGACGCGCACGGTCTGGCGTGGCGTGCGCTTCTGGATGGACGGCTCCGGCTGGGCCTATTCCTTCCGCGCGATGCTCTGGGGCCTCCTGGTGTTCCTGACGTTCGGCCTGGCGCTGCCATGGCGTGAGGCGTCGCTGGAGCGCTACAAGATGCGGCACACTTATTTCGGCGATCTGCAGGGCGAGTTCGAAGGTCGCGGCTGGGAGTTCTTCAAGCGCGGCTGGTGGTTGTGGTTGCTTAGCCCGATCGCGATCGTGATCTTCCCACTCGCGCCGTTCTTCTATGCCGAGTTCAAGGCGCGGGAATGGCGCTGGTGGCTGAATGGCATCCGCGTCAGCGGCGTCAGCCTGTCGTCGGATCTGCCGCACAATGCTTTCTATGGCCTCTACTGGAAGGTGGTCGGCTGGTGGGTGCTGCTCTCGACCCTGTTCGGCTTCTACCTCGGCGGCGCCACCCTGCTCGCCGTCAAGCTGAGCGGCGTGCCGGCCGATGAGCTGTTCGCGCCAGGCCACACAGCCAAGAGCATTCCGATGCTGGTGCTGATGGTGATCGGCTATTTCGCGCTGGCCCTCGCCGTGAACATCATCATGCGCGTCTATCTGCAGCGCGATCTCTGGGCCAAGGTGCTGGAAACCGTCGCCGTGCATAATATCGGAGCGGCGGCCGACGTCCGCGCCAGCGGCGAGCTTGCCAATGCACTTGGCGAAGGCTTTGCTGATGGGCTCGATGTCGCGGGATTCTGAGCCGTGAGCGACTTATCCACCGAAGCACCGGCGCAGGCCGTCAAGCCCACGGTCTTCTTCGACGGCGTGTCGAGCCGCAGGCGGCAGGTGACGCTAACGCTCGGCGAAGCGCTCGAGATCATCGAGGAGGGCGGGACGCCGGTTCGCTGGGTCTGGGCGGACATCCGCCGCGCCGACAGTCCGGCCGGGGTCCTGAGGCTCGCCTCCACGTCCGCGCCGCCATTGGCGCGGCTCGAAATCCGCGATGCGGTGCTTGCCGCTGATGTGACCGCCCGCTGCATGCGGCTTGACGAGCACCAGACCACCGGTCGCGGTGTCGCAAAGATCGCGGGCTGGTCTGTGGCGGCGGCCGTCTCCATCGTTTGCGTCGTGCTGTTCGGCGTGCCGCTCGCGGCGGACCGCCTCGCGCCGCTGGTGCCGAAGCCGATCGAGCGGCGCATTGGCGACGCATCCGAGGTGCAGGTGAAGACGATCTTCCGTGGCGGCGCCTGCAATGGCGCGGCCGGTCAGGCGGCGTTCCGCAAGCTGGTCAACCGCCTGCGCGATGCGGCCGGGCTCGACGACGACTCCATGACGGCAGGTGTGCTGCGAACCCCGGTGCCGAATGCGTTCGCGCTGCCGGGTGGCAAGGTCTACGTGCTGAGCGGCCTGCTCGACAAGGCCGAAAATCCCGACGAGCTCGCCGGCATCCTCGCCCACGAACTCGGCCATCTCAAGCACCACGACAACATGCGCGGCCTGATCTACAACGGCGGCACCTCGTTCCTGATCGGCCTGTTGTTCGGCGACGTCACCGGCTCGTCCGCGGTGATCTTCGCCTCGCGCAGCGTGGTCGAAGCCTCCTATTCGCGCGAGGCCGAGACAGCTGCCGATACTTTCGCGATCGAGATCATGCATGCGCTCGGCCGCTCGCCCAAGCCGGCGGCCGAATTGATGTTCCGCATCACCGGCAAGGAGGGCGGCTCGAGCTTCGCGACGATCCTGGCAAGCCATCCGCTCACCGAGGACCGCCTCGCCCGCATGACGAAGGAAGACCGCCCCGCCAGCGGGCCGCCGCTGCTGACGGACAAGGAATGGCAGGCGCTGAAGGGCATCTGCGGCGGCGTGTGAAGGCGCGCCTCACTTCGCCGGTGCAGCCGGCGTGTTGGATCCCGTGGTGACGCTCGGCGCGTTGTTCGCTGTGTTGCTCGTCGCCTGTGGACCGACGTCGCGCCCGTTGTAGAAGAAGACCGCCGCGACCACGGCGATCACGAAGATCGCACCGATCGCCCAGCCGATTGGGCTGTTGCGGCGTATTCTGTCGGCCCTGCGCTCGTCATCCTGATAGGTCATCGTGCTCTCCATGCTGAGAGCTGAAGAACCTCGCGCGACGGAAGCCGTTCCTAAAGCGATGCGGCTGTCGAGGCAGGCAGGCTCACCGCGTTCCGTAGGCGCGGTCCCCGGCATCGCCGAGCCCCGGCAGGATGAAACCGTTGTCGTCGAGGCCCTCGTCCACCGCCGCGGTCCAGACATGCACGTCCGGATGCAGGCCGCGCAGCCGCTCGAGTCCTTCGGGCGCGGCGATCAGGCAGGCCAGGCGAATGTCCCTGGCGCCGCGCTCCTTCAGCCGGTCGATGGCGGCGACCGCCGTATTCGCGGTGGCGACCACAGGCGTCACCACGATGGCGAGGCGCTCGCTGAGATCGGACGGCGATTTGAAGAAATACTCCACCGCGGCAAAGCTCTCGGGCTCGCGATAGAGGCCGATATGGGCGACGCGCGCGGTCGGCACCAGGTCCATCATGCCGTCGACGAAGGTCGTGCCCGCGCGCAGCATCGGCACGAACACCAGCTTCTTGCCGGCGATCTTGGCCGAATGCATCGTCGCCAGCGGCGTCTCGATCATGGTGTCGGCGAGCGGCAAGTCGCGCGTCACCTCGTAGCACAGCAGCATGCCGATCTCCTTGATCAGCTCGCGGAACGACTTGGTCGAGATCGATTTATCGCGCACCAGCGTCAGCTTGTGCTGCACCAGCGGATGATCGACGATCGTGACGCCTTCCATGGCGGGATGCTCCTGAAATTCATCGATGCGCAATGCGCTAAAACACCGTGCCGTCGCTGATCACCTTGAGCGGCGGCGATCCATCGGGGCGGCGCGCAAACGCGACGGCGCGGCCGGCGGCCCAGCTGCCGCCCTCCAGAATGCTGGCGAGCGGAAGCGATCGCGGCGTGCGGCCGAGCTTGGTGCGGATGCGTTCGGCGAGACCATCCAGCAGCGCGACCGTGAGCGCGCGCCACTCGACGACGAGCAGCGAATCCACTGCATGCGCACGATCGGCGTCGGCCGCATCGCGCAGGCGCAGCACCTCGTGATCGACGAACAGGCCGCCATTGCGGTATTCGGCAAGCCCGGTCAGGCCGTCGATATCGGTGACGTCGAAGCCGGCCCGCTGGAGCGGCTCGATCAGCGAATAGCTCAGCCATTGCGACAACTTGTGCAGCGGGACGAGGCCGGCGGTCGCATCATCGGCCTTGATCGCCGGATGACGCCAGCAATCGCCGAGCGGGACGCCCGCGAGTTCCAGCCGCGACGGCCAGATCGGTCCGAGCTGGTTCAGCACCGCGGACAGGATCGCGGGTGCGGGGATAGCGCCGTCCTTTGCCTGCGCGGCGATGTGATCGAACAGGCCGCCCGGCCGCGGCGTGTCCTGCATGCCGAAAATGTCGGCGCGCGCAGCGACCTGCTTGCCAAGGCGATGCAGCAGATTCGTACGTCCCTCCAGGCCGAGCAGCGGATTGGCATCACTGGCCTGGAAGGCCGACGTCAGTGCCGAGAGCGGTAATTTTGCGAGCACATCCGCATCCACCCTGAACGGCGCGCACGCGTCGCGGGAAAACAGACCACCGGCAAACATGTCGAGGCTTGCGAGCGCCAGCCCCTCGGAGCGGCCGATGCCTTGTCCCGTCACCGTATCACGGTATCGCCACGCCGCGCCGGCGCCGGCGTCGAGCAGCACGCTGACGATGGCAAGGTCGAACTCCGCGCGCGCCCGTGCGGCACGGTCGGGCCACGGTGTTGCGTCGGCCAATTGTGCCCAGCGATCGACGCCGCCGAACACAAAATGCCGCCACCGGGCATGGAAAGGAATCTCGAGCGTCGGATAGGCCTTGCGCGTCACATCGAGCACGGCATCTGCAACGCCATCCATGCGATCGAGATCGACAGTGAAATGCGTGAGCCCGTCGGCGAGGCCGATCTCGAGCATTTGCCCGGCGCGCGCGCGAACCGCCTTTGCAGTGAGCAGCGCGCGTGCCTCTCGTTCCAAAACCTCCGCCATCGCCAGATCAGTATTTTTCCAGCGAACGTCCGACCACGCCCTCGACGTCCTTCTCGGGCGCGATGTCGGTCGAGTAGTAGCCGGCGGCCTTCTTCGCGGCGATCTCGACATAGGCATCGGCCGGGATCAGCTCCGGCGGGATCGGCACGCGCTCGATGATGTCGATTCCTTGCGAGGTCAGCGCGTCGTATTTCATGTCGCTCATCGAGAGGAAGCGGTCGATCCGCTTCAGGCCGAGCCAGTGAATGGTGTCCGGCATCAATTGCTGGAAGCGTGCGTCCTGGACGCCGGCGACGCATTCGGTGCGCTCGAAATAGGCGGCGGCTGCGTCGCCGTCCTCCTGGCGCTTGCGCGCATTGTAGACCAGGAATTTGGTGACCTCGCCGAGCGCGCGGCCTTCCTTGCGATTGTAGACGACGAGCCCGAGCCCGCCCTCCTGCGCGCCGCGCGCGGATTCCTCGATGCCGTGGATCAGATAGGGACGGCAGGTACAGATGTCGGAGCCGAACACGTCCGAGCCGTTGCACTCGTCATGCACGCGGCAGGTGATCCTGGTGCGATGATCAGGCAGCTTTGTCACATCGCCGAACATGTAAACGGTGGTGCCGCCGATCGGGGGCAGGAACACCTTCAGGTCTGGCCGCGTCACGAGCTCCGGAAACATGCCGGCGGTCTGTTCGAACAGCGTGCGGCGCAGCTCGGTCTCGTTGGTGCCGAAGCGCTCGGCAAGGCCGGGCAGATACCAGACCGGATCGATCGCGATCTTCACCACGGACACGCTGCCATTGGCGTGCACGACCTCGCCGTCGGCTCGCAGCCGTTTTGCGGCGAGCGCCTCGCGAATCTCCGGCAGGTCGAGCCGCGCGCGCGTGATCGCGATGCTTGGGCGGATGTCGACGCCTTCGGTGATCTCCTGGCGGAAATTCTCGGCGACCAGATGGCCCCAGGGATCGAGCGCGACGATCTTGGCGGGATCGCGCCATTGCTCGAACGGCCCGATGGTCGCGGCCGGGAAGGTGTTGGTGAGATCCGGGCGCCGGATGGGATCGAGCGCGCCGGCGGAGACGGCGAGTGCGCGGTACATCGCGTAGGAGCCGCCATGGCTGCCGATCACGTTGCGATCGCCTGCCCGAGACACCGTGCCGATGATCGGCCCGCGGGCACGCGCGTCGGCGGCGCCCCAGTGAATCGGAAAGGCGGCCTTGCGGCCGGGCTCGGGGTGCGAGGTGAGGCGGATGTGGTCGGTACGGTTCGCGCGGCTCATGGCCAAACTCCCAAAAAGCCAACGGCCCGCCGCTCGGACGGGCCTGGCTCCACCGCGTGCCGGGACAGAGCCCGGCGACGCAATCCAACATATTGTAGCGGCCAGCCACGACAGACAAGTTAATCGTGCGGGCGGCCAGCCCCCACCGCTAGTCCGGATCGGCAAAGGGCGTCAGAACAGACCCTATATCTATGTAATTGTTCGAATTTTTGAAGGGACCCGTCAGGCGTCTGGATAAAACCCGCATATTCGGACATATCGACCGGATCGGCCTTGCCCCGGAGTGCGCCATGTCCACCGCCAGCTACATCGATCCCCGCAATGGAAAGCTCTATTCCCTCCATGAGCCGCGCTGGTGCTCGGACGAGCGCACGCCGCTGCTGGTGACACCGGGCGCAGGGATTTCGCGGGCGGACATCGACAGCAGCACGCGGTCGCTGTGGCGCTACCGCGCGGCGCTGCCGGTCGAGATCAGGGATCCGATCTCGCTCGGCACCGGATGCACGCCGCTGGTGCAGCAGGGATGGGGCGATCTGCGGCCGTTCTTCAAGCTCGAATGGTTCAATCCGACCGGCAGCTTCAAGGACCGCGGCTCTTCGGTCATGCTGTCGTTCCTGCGGCAGATCGGCGTCAACGCCATTCTGGAGGATTCCTCCGGCAATGGCGGCTCGTCGATGGCAGGGCTCGGTGCCGCCGGCGGCATGCGCGTGAAGATTTTGGCGCCGGCCTCGACATCGCCGGCCAAGATCGCGCAGGTGCGCGCCTACGGCGCCGAGGTGCAGCTCGTCGAGGGTCCGCGCGAGGAGTCGGAGGCGGAAGCTATCAGGCAGTCGAGCCAGACCTTCTATGCCAGCCACAACTGGCAGCCGTTCTTTCTCGAGGGGACCAAATCCTTCGCCTATGAAATCTGGGAAGACCTCGGCTTTCGCGCGCCGGACAACGTCATCGTTCCCGTCGGCGCCGGCAGCAGTCTTCTGGGCTGCGCCTTCGGCTTCCGCGAGCTCCTGAAGGCCGGGCAGATCGCAAAGCTGCCGCGGCTGTTCGCGGCCCAGCCGCTCAACTGCTCGCCGATCGATGCCAGCTTCAAGGCCGGCGTCGATACGCCTGTCGCGCGCGAGGTGAGCAAGACTATCGCCGAAGGCACCGCGATCAAGTCGCCGCTGCGGCTGCGCGAGATCATCGCCGCCTTGCGAGAAAGCGGCGGCGGCACGATCGCGCTCACCGAGGACGAGATCGTCGCCGCGCTGCGGCGTCTGGCGCGGCAGGGCCTGTTCACCGAGCCCACCAGCGCCAGCGCGGCCGCCGCGCTGGAGAAGCTCGCTGGGTGCGGGGCCATCAAGGCGAGCGAGACCACGGTCGTCGTGCTGACCGGCACGGGGCTGAAGGCGGCGACCACGGTGGCTGATTTGGTGGGGTAGGGCAGGGCTATCTCCACAACGTCATTGCGAGCGAAGCGAAGCAATCCAGAACTTTTTCCGCGGAAGCAGTCTGGATTGCTTCGTCGCAAGAGCTCTTCGCAATGACAGCGGGATCACTCCTTCAGATCATTCACCCGCTTCACCCAGGCGCGCACGTCGGCGAGCACGTCGGGCAGCACTTCTCTCACCTCCGGCACGGTCATGCCGGCCTTGATGCGGGGATCGTACAGCAGGTTGAGGATGTACTGGTCGTAGACGTCGAAATAACCCATCGACACATTGTCGTTGAACATCGTCCACGGCACGCTCGATGTGTCGTTGATCGGCCCGAGCGATTGCAGCACCTCCTCATAGGCGCAGTCGAGGAAGGTGAAGTCGCTGACGTCGACGGTGAGGATGACGTCGGAATGCTCGATCTCGAATTGCTCGTTCTTGCGGAAGCCGGACAGGCATTGCGGATCGAGCGAGGTGCGGATCTCGCGCGCCTTCTCCGCGCCGTAGAAGCTGGTGATGGTGCGATAGAGGTCGCGGTCGCGCACCAGCTTCACCCGCACATTCGCCGCCTCGGCGGTCGTGGTCATGGCGATGTCGAGATGCTGCACGTGCTTGCCGATGTCGGCCACCACCTTTGCGAGCTGCGCCTTGCGGTCGGCGCGGTCGGTCTCGGCGAACACACGCACCGGGGCGTCGAACTTGCGGATGCGATCGACGCGGCCGGCGAGATGATACTCGGCGCCGAAGGCGGTCTTGAAGAAACCGTCGACGATCTCGGCGTCGGTAAAGCTCTTCTTTTCGGTGCGCTGGCGCGAGGCGATCGCGGGCAGCTCGCCGGCGATCGCACTGGTCGCGGTGTCAGGCACAGATGTGAGCGCTGCAAACGCCAACAGGGCGAAGCAAAGGGCAGCCGAGGGCGGGTTGAAGGCGCGCATCGTCGCGCAACGCTGCCGCATTCGCCGGCTGCGCACAAGCCCGCAATTCACGCAGTCCGTGGGTTCCCCACCCTTCGGCAGCCTCCGCTCGGCTAGTTGTTCAGCACCACCACCGTGGTGCCGACCGAGACGCGGCCGTAGAGGTCGGTGACGTCGTCATTGGTCATGCGGAAGCAGCCCGAGGAGACGGCCTGGCCGATCGTCTCCGGCTCGTTGGAGCCGTGGATGCGGTAGAGCGTCGAGCCCAGATACATCGCGCGCGCTCCGAGCGGGTTCTCGATGCCGCCCTTCATGTGACGCGGCAAATCGGGCCGGCGCGCGATCATCTGCGACGGCGGCGTCCAGTCCGGCCACTCCTTCTTGGCGGTGATCTTGTGCACGCCGCCCCAGCGGAAACCGTCGCGGCCGACGCCGATGCCGTAGCGCAGCGCCTGGCCGTTCTGCAGCACCAGGTAAAGCCGGCGCTCGGCGGTGTTCACCACGATCGTGCCGGGGGCGTAGTTGCCGTTGTACATCACGGTGGTGCGGGGGATCGGGTTGGCGCCGCCGCGGAAGAAGTTCGGGCCGCCGCCCATGATGTCGCGGGAGTCGTACTCTTCGGCGAAGGCGCCGCCGGCCGTGACGGCCAGCAATGCGATGGCGGCAATCGGCGCGGCAAAAATCCGGATCATGGTTTCTCCCAGCAAAAAATCGATTCAACACAGGCCAGAGGCCATATTTTCGGGCATTCCGCAAGCCACGGCCCCGTGAGGCGGTGATGCTTAACGATTGGCGTTACCAAATCGGCAACCCGGCCAATTTGCTTGAAAGCGTTAGCCAAGCCCGCGCCTTGCCGCGCGGGGCAGGGCCGCAATGGCCACTCTTGCTTTGACGGCACGAGCGAACAATGATTGGGATCACTGGAAATCGCCGGTTGCGGGAGCAGACAGAATGAACGGTGCGGAAAGCCTGGTGCGGACAATGGTCAAGGGCGGGGTGGACGTCTGCTTCACCAACCCCGGCACCTCCGAGATGCATTTTGTCGCAGCGCTCGACCGCGTGCCGGGCATGCGCTGCGTGCTCGGCCTGTTCGAAGGCGTGGTGACGGGCGCCGCCGACGGCTATTTCCGCATGAAGGGCACGCCCGCCTCGACCCTGCTGCATCTCGGTCCGGGCCTCGCCAACGGCCTTGCCAATCTGCACAACGCCAAGAAAGCCAATTCCGGGATCGTCAACATCGTCGGCCAGCATGCCGTCTACCACATCGACTACAACGCGCCGCTGACCTCCGACATCGAGGGTCTGGCCCGGCCGATGTCGTCCTGGGTCCGCACCTCGCCGAATTCCAAATCGGTCGCCGCCGACGGCGCCGCCGCGATCGCCGCCGCCAAAAGCGCCCCGCCGCAGATCGCGACCCTGATCCTGCCCGCCGATACCGCCTGGAACAAAGCCGACGGCATCGCCGAGGTGCCGGCCGAGCAGCAGCGCGCCAGCTACTCTCCGCAAGCGGTCGAGCAGGCCGCCAAGATCCTGCACGGCGACGGCGAGGGCACGCTGCTGCTGATGACCGGCAGTGCGCTGAGCGAACAGGGCCTGGCGCTGGCCGAGCGCATCGCGGGCAAGACCGGCTGCACGGTGATGGGCCCGACCTTCCGTCCCCGCATGGCGCGCGGCCGCGGCCGCTTCTCGATCGACCGCATCCACTACGTGATCGAGAACGCGCTGCCGATGCTGGCCAGGTTCCGTCACATCGTGCTGGTCGAGTCCGACGATCCCGTCGCGTTCTTCGCCTATCCGAACAAGCCGAGCATGCTCAAGCCCGAGGGCTGCGAGGTCCATCGCATGACCGCCTGGGGCGAGAATTCGGTCGCGGCGCTCGAAGCGCTGGCCGGCGCGGTCAAGGCCAGCGCCAAGGACATCAAGCCGCAGGCGTTGCAGGAACTGGTCAAGCCGACCGGCGCGCTCACCTTCGCATCGATCGCGCAGGCGATCGCGTGCGCGATCCCCGAGAACGCGATCATGGTCGACGAGTCCCTGACCACCGGCCGCGGCTTCTTCCCGCCGACGGCGGCGGCCGCGCCGCACGACTGGCTGCAGAACATGGGCGGCTCGATCGGCTTCTCGACGCCGCTGTCGATCGGCGCCGCGATCGCCTGCCCCGACCGCAAGGTCATCACCATGGTCGGCGACGGCAGCGCGATGTACACGATCCAGTCGCTGTGGACGCAGGCCCGCGAGAACCTCGATATCGTCACCATCGTTTTCGCCAACCGCATCTACCAGATCCTGCGCGGCGAGTTCGACAATGTCGGCGCGGGCGAGCCCGGCCAGCGCGCCAACGACATGCTGCGGCTCGATCGCCCGACGCTCGACTTCGTCGCGCTGGCCAAGGGCATGGGCGTACCCGGCCGCGCCGTCACCAATGCCGACGAGTTCAACAAGGCGCTGGCGGAAGCCGTCGCCGAGCCGGGGCCGCGGCTGATCGAAGTGCAGATGTAGGGGCGCGTCACAGAGCGCCGAGAGCCCGGAGGCTGGATGCAGACCGAGCTGAACAAGGTGATCACGGCACTCCGGGACTTCTACGCCCACGAAGGATTCCTGTTCGAGAAGGATGTCGGCGAGCGGGCGATCACGCATCGCTTCGCCGTCTATCTCGAGCGGCAGTTTCCAGGCTGGGCGGTCGATTGCAACTACGACCGGCTCGGCGAGCGCACGCTGCATCTGCCGCACGGCGCGATCATCTCGACCGACGATCATCTGGGCAAGTCGATTTACCCTGACGTCGTGGTGCACCAGCGCGAGATTCCGAACAATCTGCTCTCCGTCGAGATCCGCAAGGCGAGCAATCACACCCCGCTTGAACACGACCAGCACAAACTGAAGGCGATGACCGATCCGCATGTCTGGTTCGCCTATTGGATCGGCGTGCTGCTGGTGCTGGACAAGCCCGGCGTGACCATGTCGGAGGTCTATCTCAGCGGCGTCTCCGATGAGCAGCAGTCGCGATGGTTCGCGGCGCGGCTCGAGGAGAGCGGTCTTGGGGCGATGAAATAGGGCGTCCACTTACCGCGTCAGAGGCGCGCGGATCTGCACAACTCGCGCGCCTCAAGGGCACTTCACGGGCCTCGGCTGAACAACCGTTCAGAGCGGCCGCCAGCGACGCGGATGGTGCCGGTAATAATCGTAGTCGTGATCGCAGTCGTCGTAACCGTAACCATGACCATAGTAGCCGGGGGAGCCGAGCACGATGGTGATACCACCCCGATGGTGCGAGCCGCCGAACTCAAATGCGGAGGCGGAGGTTGGGGCCAAAGCGGCCGTGCCCAATAAGGCCGCGGCAGCTGCAAGAAGCGAGAATTTGCGCAACATGGATCGTTCCTCTCTGATGGTTGGTCGATGTCATTATCGACCCTCGCAGCATGGACCATGCGAGGACGCCCGACTGTGACTTCAGGCACGTTCGGTTTGCGCTCGGGACGCTGTTCATCCCATCCCCCTGGCGAGACGTGAATCACGAGGCCGCTCGCATCACACGAGCGGCCCCTGCATTCTCGACCGTCGCGACGTCAATGCAGCGCGGCTCCCTGGCCCAGCGCGTAGGTCACCAGATCCTTCAGCTTGAAATCGGGACCGGTCACCGGCGCCCAGTTCGGGTCGAGCGACAGCACGGAGGAGGCGTCGCCGAACATCATGCCGAGGAAGACCTCGGCGACGATGCGGCCGCCGACCGGACCGAGCTGCGGCGTGTTGATGCCGCCCGCTGGCGCACCGGTGGCCGGGACCGCGACCGCGGTCTGGAACTGACGCGCTTCGGCGAGGATGTAGGTCCAGAGCGGACAATTGCCTTTGAACACGCCGTTGGCAATCGAGGCGATCGGGACTTGCGGATCGGCCGCCCCGGGGACGTCGACGGCACGGCCGATGATGATCTGCTCGTCGGTCAGCGGCGTCACGTGCATCGCCCTGGCGACCGCCTGGCCCGACGGCAGGCCGAGCCGCCAGCCGCGTTCGAGATTACGCAACGCCAGTGACGACGGATTGGAGGCGACCTCCGGCGGCAGCTTGCGCAAGGGATCGACCAGCGAGGTGTCGATGCGATAGGCGAGCTGGAGCCGCCGCTTGTTGTCGGGATTGGTGCCGTCGTCCTCGACGCCGTAGGGGCGCGTGTCGATGTCGATGAAACGTCCCCAATCGATGGCGCGCCCCGGTCCCATGCTGCGGAAACCGGTCAGCGCGTTGTTGTCGGGGTTGTTGGGATCGGGGAATATCTGCAGCAGCATGTTGTCGGCGTCGTTGAGCCGGTAGCCGGGCCGGATCATCGAGTGTCCGAGCCGATAGGCTGCGACCGAAAACTCGACCGGCATGTAGGGATACGTCTTCCAGTGATAATAGGCGAGCTTGCTGCGGTCGTAGCGCCCGCCGGTCTTGAGATCGTTCAGCACGCCGGCATTGACGATGCGCGGCAGGAAGTCGTTCAGCACGACGTATTGATAATGGAAGCGCACGCGCTGCTGCACGTCCTGGAAGGAGAGCGTGTCATTGTCGTCGACCATGCGGTTGTGGAAGCGCAGCATCAGCCCCTGCAGCTGCGAGACGATGCTGTTCTCGTCGTTGCGGGGATCGCCGATGAGCGCTCGGCCCTTGAAGCGCGGCAGGTCGAAGGCGTTGGATACGCCGGTGCCGGTCAAGGTCTCGCCGAGCAGGAACTTGCCGTTGCTGTCGTACATATAGGGCTGGTCGCCCGGTCCGCGTCCATAGAGATTGTCCAGGTCGAACGACGGCGTGCGGAAATCGACGAGGCCGTCCGGGTCCTGCTGCTTGGTCAGCGAGCTCACGGGATCGAAGGTGATGTCGTGATCGATGAACTGGCCGAAATAGGTGTAGAGCGCGGGAATTCCGCTCTCCTCGGCGTCGGGGCTGTCCTTCGGTCCATCGAAATCGCCGACCATGTTGTCGGCGAGCGCCGCGAGATTTGCGATGTTGTCGGCATCGTTCGGGCCGAATTTCGCCGGCGTCAGGGTGCGGAACATGCGGCCGAAGCGGCCTTGTGACAGCGGCGAGCGGGTGGCGTTGAGACCGCGGGGCGCAATGGCGTGACGACTGCTCATAAAGATCCTCCATGAAAACTGACGACGGCAGGCAATGAGAGCTGAAGTTGTTCGTCATAAGAGATGCATGTGAGGCTAGATGGCGGAATCCGGCGTCGCTATGCGCTGCTTCACACATTGCGCGATGTCGATCCGGTTCCATCCGCGAGCGTTGCGATCAAGCTGCGGATGCGCTTTGCGAATTCTTCGCGTGCCGACGCCGAATAACATTCTCGTCATCGGAAGTTCGGACGCCAAGCAAGGCCAGCTTCGCCAGCCCGTCAGGCGAAACGATTCCGGTGCCGAATATCGTGCTCGCGTCAAAATTGCAGCGTTCTCCCCGCGAGGCCTTCACGTGTTCCGGGACTCACCCGACACGGTTGTCGTGCGCGTCCTGGTCGCGGAGCGTGCGCTGCGTCGGGCTTGCGCCTATGATGCGGCAAGCCGTCGTGACAACGTGATCTCGGCCACAGTTTGCAGCCCTGGTCCCGCCTACCGTCGGTGGACTTGGACGCATGATTCCCCGGGCTGACGCTTCCGTCATCGGGGATCAGGTATTGGAGGTTCGGATGCGACAATCATATTTGCTGGCTGCGGCCGCGGCACTGCCGCTTGTCATGCAAACACCGCTGGCGCTGGCGCAGACGGCGCCAGCTGCGGGCGGCACGCCGGCGGCGGCAAGCACCACGACGCCGGCCGCGACCACCGCGCCGGCCGCGTCCACCGACAATCCGGCTCCGCCAGCGGAGTCGAAGAAGAGCGCCCAGAAGAAGCCGAAGAAGATGACGCGGCGCCAGGAGATCGATCATTCGATCGACACCGGGACCGTCCCTGCGCGCTATCGCAGCTCCGTGCCGAAACAATATCAGCAATATATTCCGTTCGAGAAGCAGTGACCGGTCGCGCCGCGGCGCGAGGCGCGCCCGCCTTGCGCCGCGACGAACCCGGTCGGGAGCCATGCAGCAGAGAGGGCTCGATCTGACCGGCGGACCCTGTGGCAGCCCACGGTGCCGGTGCTAGACTGGTGCCAGCCGGGGGGAGCCGTGATGAGTGACGACGCAAAGGATGCTGGCCTTGTGGCCATGATCAGCAGCATCCTGGGAGGCAACAAGCGCGCGGAGCCTGCCAGCCCGCCGCCGCTTGCCGACGTCGCGCCAGCGGCCGCACCCGTGCCGGACGTCGCGCAAATCCCGGAGGCGGAGTCTCCGAAGCTCCAGGATGCATCCGGTGATGCCGTATCGGCCCCGAAGGCGGTCGCGCCTGCCGCTCAATCCCTGACGCCGGACGGCAAGCGACTGCTGCCGGCGGAGGCGATCGCCGAGCTCGTGCTGGGCGAGCTGCGCAAGCTCGAAGACTTTCCGGCGTCGGGCGTCTCGGTAACGGTCTATGGCTACCGGAACTGGAACGCGATGCTCACCTTCGCGCCGTTCTCGACCAGCTTCCAGAACGCCACCCGGTTCCGCCAGGCCTTGCCCGACCTCGTCCTCAAGCTCCGCCGTTTCGTCGAACTTGAGATATAAGGTTTCGACGGCAGTCAGTTGAATCGGCGCGAGCCGAGAACTCGTCCACCTCTCCCGGAGGGAGAGGGTCGGATCGCATCGAAGGTGCGATCCGGGTGAGGGGTTTCGGCCTCGCCTAAAATCTTTCGACAGGATTTTCGAATTGAGCGTCGCCTTTACCAAAGAAGAGAGCGCCGAGACCGCCTCCGAAACGTTGCTGCCGGATCGTCCGATCTCGCCGCATCCGAACCTCGTGACGGAGACGGGCTTGCAGGCATTGCAGGGCCAGCTGCAGGCCGCGCGTGAAGCCTATGAAGCCGCGCAAGCGATCGACGACGTCAACGAGAAGCGCCGGCAATCGGCGGCACCCTTGCGCGATATCAGATATCTCGCCGAACGCCTGCGCACCGCGCAGCTCGTTGCCGCCCCGTCCTCCAGCGAGACGGTCGCCTTCGGCAGCACCGTGACCTTCAGCCGCGCCGACGGCCGCGTGCAGACCTACCGCATCGTCGGCGAGGACGAAGCCGACCCGAAGGCCGGCTCGATCTCGTTCGTCTCGCCGGTTGCAAGATGCCTGATGGGAAAAGCCGTCGGCGATGTGGTCGGCGCGGGGGCCCAGGAACTCGAGATCGTCGCAATCGCTTAGCGAGCCAGGCCGGCGCGGTCATCGCTCCGTCAAGCAAAAACCGTAAGTTGATCAAAATTGGAGATGATCCTCGCCTTCGGGGCGGTCGGCAAAACTTTGCTTGGAGCGAGGTTGATATGTCGTTGAGCAAGGCCTTCAATGAGCGATTGACGGAACTGAAGTTTCATCCTGCCGTTCTCGCGGTCAGACAGATCAAGAAGCGTCTGGCCGATAGCGGACCTGCACTGCGCCTCAAGTTCAATACCCAGAAGCGCGACGAGATAATCGGCGAGTACAAGCGCGGATCGAGCGTGCAGGATATCATCGACTTCACCAAGCATCATATGGGCACCGGCTCGTGCCAGATCGAGACGGAGATCTCGTCGGCGCTCGACTACATCGCCGCATCCGCTCCCAAGACCGTCGTTGAAATCGGCACGTTGAACGGCGGAACGTCGCTCCTGTTCGGACGATTTCTTCCCACCATGGAGACGATGATCTGCATCGATCTGCATGTGAAGAACAAGGAAATGCTGAAGCTGCTGGCCACACCGAAGCAGCACTGGACGTTCTTCGACATGCCGTCCTACGCGGACGACAGCGTCAGGCGCGTCGAGAGATTTCTGGACGGTCGACAGATCGACGCCTTGTTCATCGATGGCGATCATCGCTATGAAGGCGTCAAGCAGGACTTCCTGTGCTACCGGCCGTTCGTTCGCGAAGGCGGTATCATCCTGTTTCACGACATCTGCGAATCCAGCGGCAACACCAGCGCCTGGGCTGGTGGTGTCCCGCAGCTATGGCGCGAATTGTCGCCGCACTACGAGCACAGGGAATTCATCCAGAACCGCAGCCAGGAAGGCTTTGGCATCGGCGCGCTGAAATACACCAGGGCGGCGAACCCGTTTCCGTCGGCGTGAGGCCGGGCAGGCACAGAGCCCGGAGGGACGACGGCGCCTGTCAAAGGCGCCGTTAGTCAGTGGGCTGGTCCGTGGCAGGCGATCCCTCGTGCTCTTGCGGGTGCGCTTCCAGCCAATCAGCCAGGACCTTGTATTCGCGAGCCATTTTCTGGAGCTCGGCTTTGGTCTTCTTGTGCCCGGTGATGGCCGCCTGAACACGGCAGTCGCTTTCCAGCGCGCGGTACTTGCGATGTGGCATCGCGATCCCCTGTCACGAACGGGGCAACTTCTAGCCGATATTCCCCGGTCGGAAACTTAACTGGGATATGTTTTTGCCGGCCAGGTCCTGTTGCTGGACTCGGTGTCATGGAACCTAATTCCAGTTGGGAACTTAGCCCCGACCGCAGGCCGCGGCTGGAGGCAGGGTTTTGAGAAATCCATTGTTGCCGATCCTGATCGTCGAGGACGATTTCTTCATCACCGAAATGGTCCGCACCGCCTTGGCCGAGGGTGGCTTCCAATCGGAGGTGGTGACCTCGGGCGAGCAAGCTATTCCGCTGTTGGAAGACAAGCATTCTGAATACCGGGCGCTCGTGACGGACATCAATTTACAAGGCAAGCTTACTGGGTGGGACGTTGCCAAACGGGCCAGGGAGCTCGGCCCGGATATCCCGGTCGTGTACATGACCGGCGCTGCCGCGGAGGAGTGGCCGTCGCATGGCGTGCCCAAGAGCGTGCTGCTGCAAAAGCCCTTTGCCCCGGCCCAGATCGTGACTGCGATCTCGCAGTTGCTGAATCAGATTCCACCTCCGCACGAATAGGCTCCGCTTCTCTGAGACGATGGTTTTGCGCCGGCCTTGGCTGGATCGCTTGACCGATCTGATATGCGCCGCCGACGGCTGCTGATCGGATGATCGTCCGGTTTTCGATGCAGGACAGTGCCAGGGAGGTTCTTTGCGCGATCTCGACCTCCGCGATGGATGATCTCGAGCCTGGCCCGCGAGTCAGGCCCGAGCAGCGGGAAGCACAGTTCACCCGCCTGCGGGACCGCATCGAAGCACGGGCGGCGAGTAAATACAGCGCGACCGAGTTCGAAGGCACTCCGCCCGGGATCGTGCTGCGCGGAATCGATTTCAGGCCGTAGGAGCCTTGATTTCCGGCAAGGGGGGCTTGCGCTCGAACGGCTTCTTTTTCGGTGGTGCGGGCAACAGCCCTTCCCGGATCGCCTGCTTACGCGCGAGCTTGCGCGCGCGGCGAATGGCTTCGGATTTCTCGCGCGTCTTTCTTTCCGACGGCTTCTCGTAGGAGCGCCGCTGCTTCATCTCCCGGAAGACGCCTTCGCGCTGCATCTTCTTCTTGAGAACGCGAAGCGCCTGTTCAACGTTGTTGTCTCTGACGACGACCTGCATTGATGTCCCTCGCTTGAGGCTGCAAATGCCACGCGTCCTGCAAGCAGCCAATTGCGCAGGAGCTTCATTGCGATTTTTCAGGATGGTAGACGCGACATTTGTCGCGAGCTTCGCATCGGTCGACGCTCTTTCACGCGCGATGCAGCCTCGGCCGTCACGTGAACACTCTCGCGCCGACAAGTCAATCGCTAAGGCCTGCCGCATCTCGGCAGACTCCGCAGCAACGAGTGGCCGAAAACTAAATCGGCTTCCGCCCTTGTAAAAGAACGCGAGAGGTGTATATTGAATTTGTTCGATCAGCCGCTGTGCCTTGTTGAATGCGCCCGCGGGCTCCTTTTCCAAAGACATCGACGAAGTTGAAAATGTCCGCGTGATTGTCGCGCGGCATGGATGCGCTCGTGCGCTTTGGAGAAGAGAATGACGACAGGTACCGTGAAGTGGTTCAACGGCCAAAAGGGCTTTGGATTCATTCAGCCGAACGACGGCAGCAATGATGTGTTCGTTCACATCAGCGCCGTCGAGCGCGCCGGTCTTGCGGGTCTTGCAGAAGGCCAGAAGATCAATTTCGAGACCAAGACCGACAAGATGCGAGGCAAGGTCAGCGCTGAGAATCTCTCGCTGGCTTGATATCGTGGCGCCGTTTCACGGATGTACTGAAACGGCCACTTGGCCCGCTCGATCCCCGGATTGAGCGGGTTTCGTCGCGTCCAAAACGGAGTGAAGCATGAGCGCCAGGAAAGCGGCCGAGCTGTCACCCGAGGGCCTCGCGCGTTCCGATCGTAAGCGCCTCGCCGCTGAAGAGAGCCTGCGCGCACTGGCAGACGTCGAAAAGCAGGCCATCGAAGTGCGCCAAAACATGGCGCGGCTTCGAGCCATCCGCGAGGCCAAGGAACGCGAGAAGCAGGCGGCCGACGCCGCTCTTCAAGCCACGCTGCCTTCACCCACGACTAAGAAGCGTAAGAGCAAAACGGCGCGATAGCCGTCCTCAGAATCGTCGCAGTCATTGAAGGCCGATCCCATTCCGGAGAGTGCAGGCCGTGCGCAGAGTCAAATCGGACCACGGAACTATCACTTTCTTCGTCGCGTTCGGCGCGGTCAGGCAGATGTGCCGGCTTGCGACCACCTTCGACACCCAGAAGCAGGCGTTCAGTTATCTTCAGAAGCATCGAACGGAGTTCGAGCAGATGGCGCGCACGCGCCTTGCTTCGGGAGAGCTCGAGGACGGCGTCGTCGTGCTTTCGATGCTTTGATCAATTCGGCCTCGCCTAGACCGGCGGTTCTGCGAGGTTCGCGATCCGGTGAGCTCTTTCGCGCTCCCGGATGCCAAATATGATCTCGACGGCTAAGCCCTCCTGTCGCGCGGGCTCCGCTGCTCCACCTCCCGCGCCAGGCGCTCAGCTTTCAGCCGTTCCCTGTTCGCGTGGAAAGCCTGTTGCGCCTTCTCGTAATCGGTCGCGACTTTTTCCGGGGGCTGCTTGAAATAATTGTTTGCCGCCTTTGCGGCAGGCGATCGAAACTGCTGTCTCATCTCTTGTCCTCTGTGTCTCTCATGATCGAAATTCCTCGGTCGGGACTTCCTGATTGATCAGCTCAGTCCCTGACCGATTTGTTGCGTCTCGGCCGGTCAATTCGTACGCGGCCGAACTCTTCGGGGCCGTCGAGTAAATCCCGCTTGCGGAGCGCCCGCGTATCCGCCGTTGTCGTTACATCGCCGATGCGGTCGAGCGTATCGCCAGCTATTTTCCTCGCGCGCCGCTTCTGCCGATCCTGGTTGGTGTCCGCTGCGAGTCCCAGCTCCACCAGGCGACAGATCGCTTCAGTCAGGGTCGAGACGTCGTTCTGACGAGCCATCCAAGCCGTGATGGCTCTCGACAGCGATTGCGAGGGGCGAAAGCCGACAGTGTGAGCAGGACGACCGCTGTGTTTCGGTGTTTTCATCGAGCCCAGCGTTGCAGGATTTGGCCTGACCTGGCGCTTGCCACCGGCCGTAAGGTCAACCCCCGATCCCCCGATGCGTTCCTCAATAAAGGCGAGAGAGCAGCGGCGTAACGGGAGCGACGGTTTAAGCGCTTCTTCTTGGGGAGGGGCGATTCATGGTCCTTCGCTTCGATTTCAGGCCGAAGGGCGACAAGGCGCTTGAACCGCGCCTGCTCCCGGCTAAGCTTCCGCCCGACCGCGCCGGAGGGTGCCGGCGCCAGGGAGGGTTACGACATGCAGGCCTCGGCGCTGTTTGGTGTTCTGGCTGCCGTGATCTTCGGCAGTTCCGCTCTCGCTCAATCGAAGGCGCTTGTGACCGAAGAGGCGATGGTCAAGTCGAGCGATCCCGGCATCGAGATCTACGTCCGTAACAAGCGGCCCGCCGACATGACGAGCTTCAGGCCCGAGCAGACGATCATCTATGTCCACGGGGCGACCTATCCCTCCGAGACGGCCTTCGATCTCAAGCTCGATGGTCTGTCCTGGATGGAGTACATCGCATCGCGCGGCTATGACGTCTGGCTGCTGGATCTCCGCGGCTACGGCAGGTCGACGCGTCCCGCGGAGATGGCGGACAAGCCTGACGCCAATGCGCCTATTGTGACGGGCGAGACCGCGGTCAAGGACATCGGATCGGTGGTGGATTTCGTGCTCCAGCGTCGCAACATTCCGCGCGTCAACCTGCTGGGCTGGTCGTGGGGCACCACGCTAATGGCCACGTACACGACGCAAAACGCCTCCAAGGTGGAACGTCTGGTGCTGTACGCGCCTTCCTGGATACGGCAAACCGCATCGCTGGTGCAGGCGGGGCCAGGCAGGCTCGGCGCCTACCGTACCGTGACGAGAGAGCAGGCCAGGGAGAGGTGGTACACGGGCGTTCCCGAAGACAAGAAGGGAGACCTCATTCCGGCAGGTTGGTTCGATGCATGGGCGGATGCGACGTTCGCGACCGATCCGGTCGGCGCCGCGATGACGCCGCCGGTCCTGCGTGCGCCGAACGGCGTCGTTCAGGACGGCCAGCAATATTCTGGCGCCGGCAAACCCTACTACGATCCCGCGAAGATCACCGTGCCGACGCTGTTGGTCCATGCCGAATGGGACAAGGACACTCCGCCCTATATGGCGCAAGCGCTCTTCCCGCTCCTGACGAACTCGCCCGGCAAACGCTACGTCCAGCTCGCCGAGGGAACACACACCATCATCATGGAAAAGAATCGCCTCAAGCTGTTCGAGGCCGTCCAGGCTTTCTTGGACGAGGGGCGGAAGGATTGATCCTGGTGGGAGAGACCAGGGCTCGCCCGTGGAAGCGCGTTTGAGCGCCCGAGGAGCAATTTTCTTTCCTCGGACAATGCCATCATGCCCCTGTTTTGCCCGACGGAGCAAGTCAATTTCGGAAAAATCGCAAGCCTTGACCCGATGGAGGTCGGCTACTGTGCATGGGGTTGTTTTCGACATTTTGATCGCGCGGGAGCAAGACGGCCGAGTCCGTCGACACTCTTCGAGCTATGCCGAAAACGCTTCGCCATCATTGGGCGTGGCTGCGCCACGCCAAGCCTCTTGGCGAAGAATGGTGGGCGCACAAGGGATCGAACCTTGGACCTCTCCCGTGTGAACCACAATCCGTAGACCCGAGCTAACCAAATCCGGCCATAGTTGAGGTGTAAAAACTCCTTAAATTAATGAGAGTTATGGCCTACTACGGCTATAAGAGCCCATACCTGACCTTACTACATTTTGTATGCCCCCGTTGTGCCCGCCGCGGATATTCCCTTGGGGCACACAAACGGGGGAGGTCTGAGACCCGGTTCTGTTCGAGGCTCACCGCCCTTCTTGCGGGGCACACTGGGGCACAGAGAGAGGGAAGGAATCATGACGGAGCCGGCCAACCAGCTGACACTCACCGATGCGGTGATCCGCAACGCAACGCTGCCGCCGGGTAAGGCGCAGCATTATCTCCACGACGACAAGCTGCCCGGCCTCGCCTTGCGCATGCGCGCCACCGGCGGCCGGACCTGGGTCTACCTCTTCACCAAGCCGGGGGTGAGGGGGACCCAGCGCAAGACCCTCGGCGCGTGGCCCAAATATAATGAGAAGGCCGCCCGCAAGGCCGCCACCATCGCCGCAGGCGAAGTCGTCAAGGGCTTGGACCCGAACGACGCGAAGCGCGAGGCGAGGCGGCAACAGGCAGCCGAGAAGCAGCGCACCACGCTCGCGACCCTCATTGTTGAAGATGGTCCTTACCAGACGTCTATGACCGAACGTCAAGTCGTCAACTGGAAGCCAGCAATGTCGGCGCTGCGGCGCGGGCTCAAGGATCACGCCGAGAGCGGCGTGGGGGACCTGACGCGACGGCAGATCATGGCTGCGGTCGATAAGATTGCCAAGACCGGCAAGCGTGGTGCAGCCAAGGACTTGCGCAAGCACGTGCATACTTTGCTCGAATGGTGCGTCGGTGAGGGCTATGTCGAGCACAACGTGCTCGCCGGCTATCGCGCGCCCAAGGAAACCCGCGCGCAAAGGGTCGGACGCCGAACGAAGGGCCGCGCGCTGACCGATGAGGAAATCATCAAAGTCTGGGATGCATCCGGCAAGCTCGGGGCTTTTGGTCTCCTGGCTCGCATGTGCCTGCTCGGTGGCCCGCGCCGCAGCGAGCCTACCATGATCGAGTGGCGAAAGCACATCATGGATGACCGTATCACCTTCGATGCGGCGTGGACCAAGATGGGCCTGCACCACGACGTGCCGCGCACCCACCTCGCAAACGAGGTGCTCGCGGCCGCCAAACACTTCCAGCGCGCAACGTCCGACTATGTCTTCCCGTCACCAAAGACCGGCGGCCAGATGTCCGGGTTCACCAAGATGGTCAACCGCCTGGTCAAGGAAGCGGGTGTTGCCAAGTTTACCATGCATGACCTAAGGCGCAGCTTACGAACCGTCATGTCTCGCTGCGGCTACGACAACGAAATCCAGCGGCTGTGTGTCGGGCAAAGGCCAAGCGGAATCGATCAGGTCTACAATCACGACGAACAGTGGATCATCCGCAAAATGGCGTTCGAAGCGGCTCACGACTACATTGCGGAGTTGGTCGGCGCGAAACGGGTCGGCAAAATCGTGCGCCTGCAGCGGACGAATCCGCTTGACCCGATCAAGGCCGAGCTCCTCGGCCGTCTCCGTGAGCATTATGCGGCTGAGGCATCTTAGTGGTCTTATCGCACTTGGCCAGATAGTCGCGTACCGCATCGACACGATAGAGGGGGCGGCCATCGACGTAGCGCCATTTCAGCGGGTGGCTCGGATTGCGCCGCCACTGCTCCAACGCGCCGGGCGTACGCCGGATGACCGCGGCCGCCTCAAATGCCGTCAAATTAGAGCTGCCCGGCAGCGTATCGATATCGAACGTCGCGGGCGGCGGCATGCCACGGTTCTTGCGACGGCGATTCGCCCGCGGTATTTTGCTGGAACCTGCCGACCCAAATGCCTCGATCCCAATCTTTTCGTCTTTGCCGCGCATGCCTCCGCCCCGAACCATGATCGGTCTGGGCAATAAGATCGTAGGCTGCTCCGGCAAGAAAGAAACCAAGTGCGCAGGTATGGTTGCTGGGTAGCTGTGGCGTACAAATAGGACGAACCGGTTCCAGCCCGGCAGACCTTCGGCCTCATAACCTGAAGGTCATAGGTTCAAATCTATCCCCGCAACCAAATTTCTGATGTAATACAACGGGTTGGGCGAAAGCCTAACCCTTTAATTTTTCGTAAATGGCCTAGCACGCGCCTAGCACAAAATTCGACTTTTTGGTTCCCTGCGCTAAAATGCACGTGGAGGTGCATGATGGCCAGGCACGAGCTTCTAGGTGGTCTGATTCAGGTATACCGGCGAAACGGCCGGTATTGGCACTGTTCGGCCTCCATCGACGGCCGCCAACACCGCAGCACGACCGGAGAGGAAGATCTCTCCCTCGCCAAGCAGTTTGCGGAGGACTCGTTTATCGGTCTTCGTGGGAAGGCGCGGGAGGGGCTGTTGGTGAATGAGAAGACCTTTCGCCAAGCCGCTGACCAATTCCTGAAAGAGTATGAGGTGATCACCGAGGGCCAGCGCAGCGAGCGCTGGGTCCAGGGTTACGAGATCAGGCTTCGCCTGCACCTGTTGCCGTTCTTCAGGCAAGGTGCAGGAATATCGCCTACACCGGATCGCAACGTCTAAGACCGGCAAGGCGCCCGCGCGCAGCACTATCCACGACGAGGTCGTGACGTTGCGGCAGGTGTTGAAGACTGCCATTCGCCATGAATGGCTCGCGCACCTGCCGGACTTCTCTCCTCCTTATAAGACTTCGGGGAAGGTGGTGCATCGGCCGTGGTTCAGCCCCGAGGAATACAAGCAGCTCTACGAAACCACGCGGGCGCACGCGAAGGCCAGCCAGATCCACCACCGTTGGAGTGCCGAGCAATTGCATGATTACGTCCTGTTCTTGGCCAACACCGGCTTGCGGCCGGATGAGGCCAAGAACCTCCAGCATCGCGACGTGACCATTGTTGAGGACGAACGTAGCGGCGAGCGCATCCTGGAAATCGAGGTGCGCGGCAAGCGGGGCGTCGGCTACTGCAAGAGCATGCCGAGCGCGGTGCGACCCCTATGAGCGGCTGCTAGGCCGCGCGAAATACGTGAAGCAGGGCAGAGCGCGGGTGCTGGCGAAGCTGCCGCCCTCTAACGAGCCGCCGCAGTTGCCCAAGCCGACCGACCACGTGTTTCCGGGCAATCACATCAAGATGTTCAATGCCCTGCTTGATAGGAGCGAGTTGAAGCTGGATCGGGATGGCAATCGGCGGACCGCATACAGCCTGCGGCATACCTACATCTGCATGCGCCTGATGGAAGGGGCGGACAGCTACTAGATAGCGAAGAACTGCCGAACCTCAGTGGAGATGATCGAGAAGTTCTATGCGGCGCACATCAAGAACAGGCTCGATGCTTCCGCCATCAATGTGCGTCAGGCCAAGCCCGCTCCTCGCAGGCAGTTGAGTGAGGTCTTCTGCTTTTGTCGCCTTGTAGACCCTTCTGGACCAAGATCGGCGCGCGGCCTGGCAACAGGACGGCAAGGGCTTCAACATCCAGTTGAGCTGCCTGCCATTGAACGGCCGCCTCGTGGTTCGCGAACCCAAGGCCGACGCGGAGGCGGGGCAATGAGCCCAGCCGCCACGCGGGGCTACGACGTCGGCTTCAAAAGCTGGATGACATACGAACCCCTCGTGCTCGCCAGCAGCGAGCACGAGGCCATCGCCAAGGGCAAGGCCATTTACGGCCTCGCCGGCCTCGGCGATTTTTCGTTCAGCGATTGCGGCGAAGGACTGGCTCGCCTAGGTTCATGAGCCGGAGGCGCATTCATGAACGTCGTCCTCAAGCCGGGTACGCGTTGACGATAGATCTCCGACATATTCATCCGAAGTCGATGGCAGCAGCGCGACGCCTGCCGCATTCAGGCGGTTGCCTCAGCTTCCGGCAGCAGGAGCCAAGCTCAAGACGATTGCTCAGAAAACCGCCTCTGTGCAAGACAATGGGTCCCTGTACGCGCAATAAGAGGAAACCGCGCTGTGACACTCTCTCTTGACGGCGAAATTCGAGACGGACGGCATTACATGCAGGTCCGCGTCTATTTCGAAGATACCGATTCCGGCCAGATTGTTTATCACGCGAATTTTTTGCGTTTCATGGAACGTGGCAGAACGAATTACTTGCGCCTGCTCGGCACCAATCAGCAAGCGCTGCTCGAGGAAACGCGGAACGATGCGCCGGGCTTCGCCTTCGTTGTCCGTTCGATGACAATCGATTTTCTAAAACCGGCAGTCTTGGACGACCTGCTTGACATTGTCACGGTCCCGCAAGAGGTGAGAGGCGCGTCGATTGCCTTGCTGCAGGAGTGCAGGCGCGGGGGTGATCTCTTGGTCTCGGCGCGTGTACGGGTCGCGTTTATCTCAGGCGGAAAAGCGCAGCGCATCCCAAAGGCTCTGAGGCTTGCTATGGAAGAGCACAGATAAATCTGCCTTTCGTTCACGCTTTAACGCTCCAGCGACCCAATGAAATCAATGCGTTGGCCTTTTGTTGCGATATCGTCAAGTCAGAGTTTTCCGGCATCGTCTATCACGCCAATTACCTGCGCTACATGGAGCGCGGTCGCACCAATCATCTGAGACTGATGGGCGCCGAGCAGCAGGCGTTGTTCGACCAGCCTGAAACCGAAGGCGCCGGCTTTGCCTTCGTGGTGCGCTCGATGCATCTGGATTTCCTCAAGCCCGCACGGATGGACGACGTTCTCGATGTCGTAACCTGGCCCATTGCCGTGAAGGGTGCCTCCATCATGCTGGCGCAAGAGGTGCGCCGCGGCGAGGACGTGCTGGTGAAAGCGGAGGTGCGCGTCGCCTTCGTCAGCGGCGGCCGGGCGCAGCCGATCCCGAAATCGATCCGCGCACTGATGAAGGCCGATCTGATTTCGTGATCGGGCGATAGGCGATCGCCTCTCGACTCCATCGTATGCAGGGATAGATTGCGGCCCCCAAAACCGATGAGGCCATCATGTCGCGCCCGCCGCTTCCGCCGTTTACGAGAGAAACTGCCGCGCAAAAGGCGCGCATGGCCGAGGACGCCTGGAATTCGCGCGATCCGGTGCGCGTCTCGCTCGCCTATACCGAGGACAGCCGCTGGCGCAATCGCTCGGAAGTGCTTCAGGGCCGTGAGGCCATCGTCGCGTTCCTCACCCGCAAATGGGAGAAGGAGCAGGATTACCGGTTGATCAAGGACCTCTGGGCCTTCGACGAAAACCGCATCGCGGTGCGCTTCCAGTACGAATGGCACGATGCCGGCGGCCAGTGGTATCGCTCCTACGGCAACGAGCAGTGGGAGTTCGACGAGCACGGCCTGATGCGGCGGCGCGAGGCCTCGATCAACGACATTGCGATTGCGGAGAGGGACCGTCGGTTTCACTGGGCTGCGCCCGGGCCGCGGCCGGCGGACGTGCCGGGGCTGGGGACAGAGCCGTTCTGATTATCTAACTGCCCTCGTTGCTTTTGGCTCTTTGCTTTTGGGAGGTCCTCCCAGAACCACATGGCGCCCAAGGCCGTCACGAAACCGGCGGCTATCAGCATCCAGCCCTTCCACCGAAGTGCAAAGAACAACAGATATATGAGAGCCACCAGCCCGATGACGATTAGGGCGAGTGCAAGCATCAGGCTTATCGTGCGACGAATTGGGTTCATTCCCGTCCAGCCTTAAGCCTCAGAGGGCGATTATGCCTCGTCATTGGCGACACTCAAGAGGAGAGAGTAGAGGAGCGTGCAACTAAATGGGTGCACGCCTTGCCAAAAACCTCGCAATTGCCCCACCCAGCTTCGCATTATCCAGTGGCTGCGCCAGCGAGTCCTTTGCCGCGGCCACGACGTCATCCGGCGCCTTGCCGTCGCGCAGTTCGCAGCACACTTGCGCGAACCCGACGTCGAACTCCGGATGCGGCTGCACCGTCAGCGTCGCGCCGTTGGCGTAGAGCAGGCCGGCATGCGGGGTGAACTCGGACGAGAGGATCGTGAGAGCGTCATCAGGCGGCGAGATCACCTGATCCTGATGCGAGCAGGCGATGGCGACCGCTTCGCCCTCGACGACGCCGTTCTCCGGCAACACCTGATAGACATGCCGGCCCAGGCCCCAGCCTTTGTCGGATTTGCGCACCGTGCCGCCGAGCGCTTGCGCGATCAATTGATGGCCGAAACAGACGCCGACCATCGGCGTCTTGTTCGCGTAGGCGGTGCGCACAAATTCTTCCAGGGGCGCGATCCAGTCGAGCCCGTCATAGACGCCGGCGGCCGCACCGGTGATCAGCACGGCCTCGAGCTTGCTTGGATCAGGCAGAGGGTCGCCATTCGGAATGCTGACGACGTCCACGGTCGCCGTCGGATCCTCGGCGCGGACCATGCGCTCGAACATGTCCGGAAACGAGCCGTGCTGCTCGCGATATTCATGCGGAACCTGTCCGGTCTCGATGATGGTGATGCGGGTCATGCTGCTTCCGAAAGAGATTGCGACGTTCAGTCGCTGTCTGTCTGATGTTGCCGGTGTGGCGCTACGCGTTCCAGCAAGGTGCTCTCTTTGCGTACCTCGTTGAGAAAGGCTTTTGCCAACCGCGACAGCGGCTCGGCTTCCGACCATAGCATATAGGCGACCGCATGCGTCGTCGGCGCGAACGGCCGAACGACGAGGCCGCTGCCGCTGTTCTGGCGCGGCGAGAACGGATCGACCACGGCGGCGCCGACGCCGGCGGCGGCGAGCACGCAGGCCGTATTGCAGTAACGCACCTCGACAGTCGGTCGAAATGGCGCGCCGTCCCGGGCAAAGCTGTCGCGCACCGCTTCGCCGAGCCGCGTGCCGCGCTCGAGCCCGATGAAGGGCAGGCCGGAAAGATCGGACGCGGAGATCATCGGTTTGTCGGCGAGCGGATGCAGCGGCGGAAGCACGCAGACCATTTCGCCGGTATGCACCACCTCATGCGCGATGCCGGGATGATGCGTCAGGCCAAGCGCGAAGCCGAGTTCGGCGACGCGGCTGAGCACACCTTCGATGATGCCCTCATAGCGCCGCACGTCGAAGAACACGCGCGTCTCCGGGCGGCGGCGCAGGAAGCTCGAGAGCGCGGATGGAATGATGCTGTAGGCGAGCGGTGGCGTCGCCACGATCGCGAGGTGACCGGCCCGGTTCTCGCGCAGATCGCGAACGCGGCTTTCGAGCTTGGCGTGAAGCGCGAAGATCGCCTCGCTCTCCTTGTAGAGCGCCATCGCCTCCGCAGTTGGAAACAGCCGGTTGTTGACGCGCTCGAACAGCGCAAAGCCCGCCTGCGCCTCCATCGTCTTCAGCGCGTTGCTGACCGCAGGCTGCGACAATGCCAGCTCGTCCGCCGCAGCGACCGTGGTGCGGTGGCGGATGACGGCACGCAGGATCTCGAGCTGGCGCAGGTTCATATCACTGCCGGTTATAGTCTGAGCCAAAACATCATAGCACGATGAATTGCTTTTGCAGCCCTGCTTGCGCCTAATTTCTTGGAATTTGCGTGCTGGATCAAGGGGTTCATTCGCCCATTGAGGCAGCATGCGCACAGATTGGAGGCAATCTTGGTTCGTGTCCTTCGCGCCGCCGCCGCTCAGATGGGGCCGACGCAAAAAGCCGATACGCGTGAGCATACGCTGTCGCGGATGCTGGCCATGCTGGAGGAAGCGGCGAGCCGCGGCGCCAGCCTCGTGGTGTTTCCCGAGCTTGCCTTCACCACCTTCTTTCCGCGCTGGCTTCTGGAGGGCGCGGCGCTCGATCGCTATTTCGAACGCGGCATGCCGAATCCGGCCGTGGCAAAGCTGTTCGACCGCGCGCGGGCGCTGCGCGTCGGCTTCTATGTCGGCTATGCCGAGCTGACGCCGGAGGGGCGGCGATACAATTGCGCCATCCTGGTCGATCGCGACGGCGAAATCCTCGGCCGTTATCGAAAAGTGCACCTGCCGGGCTCGGTCGAGCCTCGAGAGGGCGCACGCTATCAGCAGCTCGAGAAGCGCTACTTCGAATATGGCGATCTCGGCTTTCCCGCGTTCCGTGCCGGCTCGAGTTGGGCGCACGCGATCATGGGCATGATGATCTGCAACGATCGCCGCTGGCCGGAGTCCTGGCGCGTGCTCGGCCTGCAGGGCGTCGAGCTGGTCTGCATCGGTTATAATTCGGCGGCCTATGATCCCAACGGCGGCACGACCGAGGACGCCTCCTTACGCACCTTCCACTCGACGCTCGTGACGCAGGCCAATGCCTACATGAACGCGACCTGGGCGATATCGGTCGCCAAAGCAGGCGAAGAGGACGGCTCCGGCCTGATCGGCGGCTCCTGCATCGTCGATCCCAACGGCCGCATCGTCGCGCAGGCGCAGACGCTGACCGACGAGGTCATCGTCGCCGACATCGATCTCGATCTCTGCCGCCAGGGTAAGGACAAGATGTTCAACTTCGCCGCCCACCGGCGGCCCGAGCAATACCAGGTGATCACCGAACGCGCCGGCGTCGTCGAACCGGCCGTGCTCGATGCGGACTGAGTTTTGCAAGGCGCTGGCAAAGGAGCTGACATGACACGCCTCTCGCACTTCCTCTCCCTCGCAGCGCTGGCTGCGATGACGTCCGCGCAGGCGGCCGAGCTCCCGGCGGACATCAAGCAGGCGGGCGGGTTCAAGCTCACGGTCAACTCCACCTACGCGCCGATGGAATATCGCGATCCCGCGACCAACGAGCTGGTCGGCCTCGACATCGACCTCGCCAATGAGCTCGCCAAGCGGCTCGGCGGCCTGAAGATCGTCTGGAGCGAGACGCCATTCGCCGAGCTGATCCCGTCACTCCAGACCAAGCGTGCAGATTTCATCATCTCGGGCATCTCGGATCGCGCCTCGCGGCGCGAGACCGCCGATTTCGTCGATTACCTCACCACAGGCCCGCAGTTTTTCGTGATGACGGAGAGTGCGGCAAAGGCTGCGACCGATCTCTGCGGCATGAAGGTCGGCACCACCCGCAGCACCAGCTTCCCGGCCGAAATCGAGAAGTGGAGCAAGCAGAATTGCGAAGCGGTGGGCAAGCCGGCGATCCAATATGTTCCCGGCGAGAACTCCATCGACGTCCGCAACCAGCTCAAGCAGGGCCGCATCGATGCCGCCGTGCAGGGCAGCGAGACGCTGCCCTATGCGCAGACGCAGGAGCCCGGCAAATACCGCGTGATCGGCGAGGCCTTTGCCAAGGGATATCAGGGCATCATGTTCCGCAAGGACGATGCCGCCTTGCGTGAAGTGGTAACGGAGAAGCTCGCGGCGATGATCGCCGACGGCGCCTATAAGGCTGTTCTCGACAAATGGGGCCTCGGGGCGAACGCTGTCGCCCAGCCCATGCTGAACGCGGCGCCGCAATGAAGCCGGCGCCGGCACTCGCGGAAGGTTTTCCCGATCTGTCGGGATTGCGTATCGCGCGCGAGCCGCACTGGTTTCGCTGGATCGGCGCGGTGTTGATCGTGCTCGTGCTGGCGGCGATCGTGCGCGCATTCGCTGGCGGTCAGATCGAATGGTCCTATGTCGGCCGCTTCCTGACCGCAAAGGTCATCCGCGAAGGCATCGTCAACACCATGGTGATGGCGGTGCTGGCGATGGCGCTCGGCATTGTCCTCGGCGTTGTCGTGGCGATCATGCGGCTCTCGCCCAATCCGGTGCTGAAGACGGTGGCGGCAGGCTACACCTGGCTATTCCGCGGCACGCCGCTGATCCTGCAGCTGCTGCTGTGGTTCAATCTCGCGCTGGTGTTTCCGACCATCGGCGTTCCCGGCCTTTGGTCCGCGCGCGCTGTGGATGTGATGACGCCGTTCCTCGCCGCGCTGCTCGGGCTCGGCATCAACCAGGGCGCTTATACGTCCGAGGTGATGCGCGCCGGCATGCTGTCGGTCGATATCGGGCAATATGAGGCGGCGCAGGCGATCGGCATGGGACGGCTCCGCGCGCTGCGGCGAATCATTTTGCCGCAGGCCATGCGGGTGGTGATCCCGCCGCTCGGCAACGAGTTCATCAGCATGGTGAAGGCGACCTCGCTCGCGAGCGTCATCCAGTATCCGGAGCTGCTGCATAATGCCGAGAATATCTACTACGCAAATTCCCGCGTCATCGAGCTCCTGATCGTCGCGGGCTCTGGTACCTGCTCGCGGTCTCGATCCTGACGCCGCTTCAGATGCTGCTCGAACGCCGCTTTGCCCGCGGCACATTGCGGCTCGCGCGATGACAAAACCCCTCGTCGCGATTCGCTCCGTCAGCAAGAGCTTTGGAGAGTTCCAAGCTCTCAAGAACGTCTCGCTCGATGTGTGGCCCGGGGAGGTGATGTGCCTGATCGGTGCCTCCGGCTCCGGCAAGACTACGCTGCTCCGCTGCATCAATCAGCTTGCCGTCGTTGATAGCGGCCGCATCTGGCTCGACGGAGAACTTCTGGGCGTGCGCGAGCAAGGCGGACGGCTGCATCGCCTCAGCGAGCGCGAGATCGGGCGGCAGCGGCTGAAGACAGGCATGGTGTTCCAGCGCTTCAATTTGTTTCCGCACAAGACCGCACTGGAAAACATCACCGAGGGCCCGCTTCAGGTGCAGGGGCGCAAAACCGACGAGGTGCGCGCCGAGGCGCTTGAGCTGCTGCGGCGCGTCGGGCTCTCGGCCAAGGCCGGCTGGTATCCCGCACAGCTCTCCGGTGGCCAGCAGCAGCGCGTGGCGATCGCGCGCGCGCTTGCAATGAAGCCGATGCTGATGCTGTTCGACGAGCCGACCAGCGCGCTGGACCCGGAGCTCGTCGGCGAAGTGCTTGCCGTCATGAAAGAACTGGCGAAGAGCGGCATGACCATGATGGTCGTCACGCATGAGCTCGGCTTCGCCCGCGAGGTCGCCGACCGTGTCGTCTACATGGACCAGGGCGGTATCGTCGAGCAGGGCCGTGCCTGCGACGTATTGGCTGCGCCTCGCGAGGAGCGCACCAGGGCATTTCTTTCGGCGGTGATCTGAAAAGGGGGCGTGTTGATGAAGAGACTTTTCGTTGCGGCGGCGCTTTTGACGACGATGATCTCATCGGCCTTGGCGGTCGAGCTGCCGCCTGACATCGCCAAGCGCGGCAGCATCAAGGTCGCGCTGGTACCGAACTATCCGCCGATGGAGTTCCGCGATCCCGCCACCAACGCGCTCTCGGGCTTCGACATCGATCTCGGCGAGGCGCTCGGGCGCAAGCTCGGCGTCAAGATCGAATGGACCGAGACCAGCTTTGCCGAGTTCATGCCGTCGATCTCGACAGGCCGGGTGGACGCGATCCTGTCCGGCTTCACCGACTATGCGAGCCGGCACGAGATTGCGTCCTTCGTCGATTATCTGCGCAGCGGTCCGAAATTCTTCGTGCAGCAGTCCCGTGCGTCCGAGTTCAAGGACATGGCGGCGCTGTGCGGCAAGAAGGTCGGGGCCAGCCGCCGCACGATGTTTCCGGCCGAGATCGACAAATGGAGCCAGAAGAACTGCGCAGGCAATCCGATCCAGTTCGTCGGTACCGACGGCTCGGCCGATGCGCGCACCCAGCTCAAGCAGGGCCGTATCGACGCCGCCGTGCAGGGTAACGAGACGCTGCCTTATCTGATGGATCTCGAGCCGGGCGCCTATGCGCCGGTCGGCGATCCATTCGCGACGCAGTTCACGGGGATTGCGCTGCCGGTCAAGGAGAAAGCCTTGCAGCGGGCGATAGCCGAGGCGCTTGATGCGCTGATCGCGGACGGCACCTATCGTACGCTCCTGGCGAAATGGAAACTCAGCGACAACGCGATCGAGAAGGCCACCATCAATGCTGGACAGTAAAGCCCTCAAGAGCATTCCGCTCACCCCGGCCAACACCGCGGATCCTGCGCCGGACTATCCGTGGCCGAAGCCGTACACCTCGGCGATGTTTTTGTCGTTCGACGTCGACGCGGAGAGCGCGTGGACCAGCAAGGACGCGCTGCACGCGCAGCGCCTCATCACGATGAGCTACGGCGGCTACGAGGCGCGCGTCGGCACGCCGAAACTTCTGGAACTGCTCGATCAGCTCGATCTCAAGGCGACGTTCTTCGTCACGGGATGGTCGGTCGATGCCCATCCCGCGATGGCCGAATCCATCCTCAAGGCCGGCCACGAGATCGGCCATCACGGCTACCATCATCTCTTGCCGGATCCCGGCGACCTCTGGATCGAGGAGGAGCTGGAGCGCGGTTTCGAGGTGCTGAAGCGCCGGCTCGGCGTCAAGCCGACTGGCTATCGCGCGCCCTATGGGGAGTTCACCGAGGAGCTGCGCGTCGCGCTGGTGCGTCACGGCATCATCTACACCTCGTCGTTTCGCGACGACGTCAGGCCCTATCGTCACCGGCTCGCCGACGGCAAGCCCGGCACGATCGAGCTGCCGGTGACCGCGAGCTATGACGACTGGATGCACGGCCTGTCCGCCCGCTTCAGCCCGCGCTCGATCTTCCCCAAGGAGCACGTGCTCTCGATCTGGAAGGACGAACTGGACGAAGTCCGCGACTGGGGCGCGATGGTGACGACGGTGCTGCATCCGCAATGCAGCGGCCGTCCGATGCGGCTGCGTTTGCTGCGCGAGTTCCTCACCTACGCAAAGTCGTGCCCGGACGTCTGGATCACCACCGGCGAGAGGATCGCGGATAACTTCCTCCGCCACGAGGCCGCCAACTGTTGAGCAATGCCAGTGAGCCACGCCATGACCCGCCGCCGCATCCTCGTCATCAACCCCAACTCCTCGGCGTCGGTGACGGCGGCGATCGACGAGGCGATCGCGCCGCTGCGCATCGCCGACGGTCCCGTGATCGAGGTGGTCGGCTTCGCCGAAGGGCCGCCGAGCATCAGCTCGCAGCGCGACGCCGATAGCGTGGTGATGCCGTTGGTGAGTCGCGTATCGCGCGACGATGCGGATGCTTTCGTGCTCGCCTGCTTCAGCGATCCCGGCCTGCATGCGGTGCGCGAGGCCGCCGGCGGCCGCCCTGTGATGGGCATCGCCGAATGCGGCATCTTTCGTGCGCTGATGCTCGGCGAACGCTTCGGTATTATCGCGCTCTCGCCGTCGAGCATTCGCCGCCAGCAACGCATGGCGCGGGTGTTGGGCGTCGACAATCGCTACGCCGGAAGCTGGTCGGTCGGTGCGAGCGCTGCGGAAACCGCAGGCGCCGACATTCGCGGACGGCTGATCGAGGCCGGCCGCGCGCTGGTCACGCAATACCGCGCCGATGTCGTGGTGATGGGGTGCGCCGGCATGGCCTCGCATCGTGCCGCGATCGAGGAGGCGATCGGTGTGCTCGTGGTCGAGCCGGCGCAACAGGCGGTGGCAGTCGCGATCGGCGCGGTTCTGCTGAACGCGTAAGATTCTTCCGGAGATTCTGGTAATGCCCATTTCTCGCCGTTCGCTTCTCAAGGCCGCCGCCGCAATGCCGGCGCTGTCGCTGCCGGGCATCGTGCGCGCCGAATCCGAGAGCACGTTGCGGTTCATCCCGGTCATCGATCTCGCCTTCGTCGACCCCATCTACTCGACGGCCCAGGTGTCGCGAAACCACGGCTTCATGGTCTACGACACGCTGTACGGCATGAGCTCGTCGCTTCAGGTCTCGCCGCAGATGCTGTCGGGCCACGTCATCTCGGGCGATCAGCTGCAGTGGGACCTCACGCTTCGCGACGGCCTGTTCTGGCACGACGGCGAGCGCGTGCTGGCGCGCGACTGCGTTGCAAGCATCCGCCGCTGGGCGGCCCGCGACGGCTTTGGCGGCGAGCTGATGGAGGCGACCGCGGAGCTTTCGGCGGCCGACGACCGCACCATCCGCTTCCGCCTCAAGCGTCCGTTCCCGCTGCTGCCGCAGGCGCTCGGCAAAGCCGCGATCAATGCCTGCTTCATGATGCCGGAGCGGCTCGCGAGCCAGGACCCGTTCAAGCCGCTGACGGAAGTGATCGGCAGCGGGCCGTTCCGCTATCTTGCCGACGAGCGCGTGCAAGGCGCGCGCAATGCTTACGCGAAGTTCGAGCGCTACCGGCCGCGCGGCGACGGCAAGCCGGATTGGACCGCTGGCCCGAAGATCGTGCACTACGACCGCGTGGTCTGGACCACCACGCCGGACGCCGGCACTGGCGTCGCCGCGCTCCAGACCGGCGAGCAGGATTGGCAGGAGACCACGCCGCACGATTTGCTGCCGATCATCAAGGCGGCCGGCGATATCGAGACGCGCAGCCTTGATCCGCGCGGCTACGCCTGCATGCTCCGCCTCAACCATCTGCAGCCGCCGTTCGACAATCCAGCGATCCGTCGCGCCCTGCTCGGTGCGATCGACCAGTCCGCGTTCATGACGGCAGTGGCCGGCACCGATCCCGCGTTCCAGGTGTCGCCGGTCGGCTTCTTTGCGCCCGGCACGCCGATGGCGAGCGACGTCGGCCTCGATGTGTTCCGCGGTCCGCGCAACTACGACAGGGTCAAGGCCGACCTGAAGACCGCCGGCTACAACGGCGAGAAGATCGTGGTGCTCGTCCCCACCAATTCGCTGGCGCAGAAGCCGCTCGGCGAGATCGCGGTCGATTCGTTGCGCAAGGCCGGTATGAATGTCGAATATGCCGGGCTCGATTTCGCCGTCGTGTTGCAGCGCCAGCTCAAGAAGGATCCGATTGGGCAGGGCGGCTGGAGCGCGGCGGTCGGCAACTGGCAGGGCATCGACTGGCTCAATCCGGCCGGCAACACCAACATCCGCGGCGAAGGCAAGGTCGCCGGCTGGTACAAGAGCGAGAAGATGGGCTTCTTGCGCAGCCAGTGGCTCGCCGCTTCCGAACTCGCCGAGCAGCAGCGCATCTGCCGCGAGATCCAGGCGGTCGCGTTCGAGGAAATCCCCTATATTCCGATCGGCCTTTACAAGCAGCCGACCGCCTACCGCAAGGACATCACCGGCATTCTCGACGGCACCGCCGTGTTCTGGAACGTACGTCCCGCATGAGCACCAAGGCAATCTTCGGCAGCTATGTGCTGTCACGCAAGGACGGCGCGCAGGATGTCTTGCGCGACCATTGGGTCCTGATCGAAGGCAAGACAATCGTGGCGATCACGCGCGACAGGCCGCGTGCGGATGAAGTCTACGATCGTCCGGGCCGTTTCGTGCTGCCGGGTCTGTTGAACCTGCACAATCACTGCTTCTCCGAAGCTGTCGCGCGCAGTCACACCGAGGACGGCAACGGCCGCAAGAACAACCAGAGCATCGTCTATACGGTGCTGCTGCCGCTGACCAGGCGCGGCGCCGACATCTTGTCGGCAGAGGAGCGGCTCGCGGTGGCGCGCCTCGGCATCCTCCAACTTTTCAAGGGCGGTGCCACCACGGTGATGGAGCCGTTCCGCAATTCGATCCCCGAGATGTTCGACGCCGCGGAAGAGATGGGCATCCGCTTCTACGGCGCGCCGTATCTGTTCTCCACCTCCGACGCCAAGGCAGGGCCGGACGGTATCGTACAATATTCCGGCGACGATGGCGTCGCCGACATGGCGACGTGGGACACGCTCTACCAGCGCTGGAACAATCGCGGCGATGGCCGCATCGGCCTCGCCATGAGCCCGCATGCCACCGATACCTGCGGCCCGGATCTCTTGAAGGCCTGCGCCGAGCGGGCGCGCGAACTCGACGTCCCCATCACCACGCACATGGCGCAGAGCCGCGCCGAGGTCGAGACTATCGGCAAGCGTTATGGCGGCCGCACGCCGGCGCAGTATCTGGACTGGCTTGGTCTTCTGGCGCCCGACCTGATGGCGGCGCATTGCATGTTCAGCAGCGATGACGATCTCAAGCTGATGGCCGCGCGCGGCATGACCGTTCTCAACTGCCCGCGCGTGTTCGCGCGCGCCGGCATCACCGCGGCATTCAGCCGCTTTGCCGAGCACGGCGTGCGCACAGTGGTCGGCACCGACGGCTACAATATGGACCTGCTTGGCGAGCTCAATGCGGCCTCGCTGATCTCCAAGGTCACCTCGCAGCGCGCCGACGTCGCGAACTCGCCTGAATTGATCGAGGCGAACACGGTAGTCGCCGCCGACGTCATCAAACGGCCGGATCTCGGTCGGATCGAGGCGGGCGCCACCGCCGACCTCACGGTGGTCGATCTCACTCATCCGCATCTCCAGCCGCTGTTCGACCCGCGCCGCGCGCTGATCGCGCTCGCCAACCGGGCCAACATCGACCAGGTGATGGTTGATGGCCGCATGTTGGTCGACGAGGGGCGCTATCTTGCCGCTGACGAGGCGGCGATCACGGCAGCAGGGACCGCCGCAATCGGCAAGATCTGGGACCTGCCGGAGGCACAGGCGGCGTTCAACGGCTAGCTCTCGAACTCCGCCAGCGACTTGCGCATCATTTCGACCAGATCGAGCGCCACCGGCGAGGGGCTGCGCTGCGCCGGAAACACCGCGGAGAATTCGAAGTCGATGCGCGGCAGGAAACGGCGTACGACGACGCCGCGGGTGGAAAACTCCTGCGCGGTGAAGGGATCGCAGATCGCAACGCCAAGTCCTGATGAGACGAGGCCGCACATGATCTCCGACAAGGCGGTCTCGACCCGCAGCACGCGGCGCACATCGTGATGATGGAAGACCTGGTCGACGAGATGTCGGCTCGATGACCCCGCCGATAGCGAGATGAATGTCTCGCCTTCGAAGTCGCGCGGCTCCAGCACTTCTTTCTCCGCGAGGCGATGACCTGTCGGCAGCACCGCGACGCGGGCGGGCGCCGGCAACTTCATGCTCGGCAGCCCGGAATGCGCGATCGGCACCTCGGCAAAGCCCACGTCGCACTGATTGTTCAGCACCCAGTCGACCACGATCGGCGAGATCACGCCGAAGAAGGCGAGATTGAGATTCGGCCGCTCTCTTAGAAAGTGACCGGTCAGCCTCGGCAGATAGCCGTTCGACAGCGCAGGTAGTGCTGCGATCCGCAGCGAACCGGTGCGGCGGCCGCGGATTTCCTCGGCGGCAGCGGTGATGCGCTCGAGGCCCACGAAGGATCGCTCTACCTCGGTGTAGAGCGCCATCGCCGCAGCGGTGGGCACCAGCCCTGTGCCGCGCCGCTCGAACAGCTCCATCTTCAGCAGCGCCTGCAAGTCGCGCAGCAGCCGGCTGACCGCCGGTTGCGTCACCTTCATCAGTGCCGCTGCCTCGGTCACGCTCCCGGTCAGCATCGTCGCCCGGAAGGCCTCTACTTGCCGCGAATTGATCCGGGCCATCCTAATTCCCATTCATAACATTTTGGCATGTAGATGGTGCCATTATTCATTGGACGATGGAAGTATAGGTTTGCGATCTTTTTCATCAGGACTGAAGACAGCCCGCTTTTTCGGCAGATTGGAGATCGGACCACATGAAGACTTTCAGCCTTCTCACAGCGGTCAGCATCGCGGCGCTCGTCGCGGTCCCTTCGGCCGTCTCGGCCCAGCAAAAGACTCTTTACGTTGCCGGCTATGGCGGCTCGTTCGAGAAGACCATCCGCGACGAGGTGATCCCGGCCTTCGAGAAGGAGAACGGCGTCAAGGTCGAATACGTCGCCGGCAACTCCACCGATACGCTGGCCAAGCTTCAGGCCCAGAAAGGCAATCAGCAGATCGACGTCGCCATCGTCGATGACGGCCCGATGTACCAGGCAATCCAGCTCGGCTTCTGTGGCAAGCTCGACGGGCTGCCAGCCGCCGATCTCTACGACAACGCGCGCTTCAAGGACGATCGTGCGGTCGCGATCGGCATTGTCGCTACCGGCCTGATGTACAACACCAAGGTGTTTAAGGAGAAAGGCTGGGCGCCGCCGACCTCGTGGAACGATCTGAAGGACACGAAATACGCCAAGCAGCTCGTGATCCCGCCGATCAACAATACCTACGGCCTCGAAGCACTGGTGATGCTGTCGAAGATGAACGGCGGTGGCGAGTCCAACGTCGATTCCGGCTTCAAGATTTTCAAGGACGAGATCAATCCGAACGTGCTCGCCTATGAGCCGTCGCCGGGCAAGATGACCGAGCTGTTCCAGTCCGGCCAGGCGGTGATCGCGGTGTGGGGCACCGGCCGCGTGCAGAGCTTCGCCAATTCCGGCTTCCCGGTCGACTTCGTCTATCCGAAGGAAGGCGCGGCGACGCTGCTGACGACGGCTTGTCCGATCAACAAACCCAATGCCTCGCCGCTGGCCTCCAGCTTCGTCAAGATGCTGCTCGATCCCAAGATCCAGCTCGTAATGCTGAAGGATTATGGCTACGGCCCGGTGCTGAAATCGCTGAAGGTGCCGCCGGAGCTCGGCAAGATGGCGCCGATCGGCGAGCGCGCGGCCAAGCTCTATAATCCTGATTGGACCACCATCAACGAGAAGCGCGAGGAGTGGACCAAGCGATGGAATCGCGAGGTCGAGCGCTGACCTGATCATTGGTAGCGGAGACAGCCCATGGCCTTTCTCGAGCTCGATCGGGTCGCAAAGCAGTTCGGCGCGCAGACGGTGGTCGACGACTTCAGTCTGTCCGTAGGGAAGGGGGAGTTCATCTCGTTCCTCGGCCCGTCCGGCTGCGGCAAGACCACGACGCTGCAGATGATCGCGGGCTTCCTCGATCCCACGCGCGGGGCGATCCGCCTCGAGGGCAAGGACCTGATTGCGATCCATCCGGCCAAACGCGGGCTCGGCATCGTGTTCCAGAGCTACGCGCTGTTTCCGCACATGACCGCTTCGGAGAATGTCGCATTCGGCCTCGAGATGCGCAACGTGCCACGCGCCGCACGGGGCGAGCGCGTCCGTGCCGCGCTCGCGATGGTCGGGCTTGCCGGTTATGAGGATCGGCATCCGCGCCGCATGTCCGGCGGCCAGCAGCAACGCGTCGCGCTGGCGCGGGCGCTGGTGATCAAGCCGAGCGTGCTGCTGCTCGATGAGCCGCTGTCGAATCTCGACGCGAAGCTGCGGGAAGAGATGCAGATCGAGCTGCGTCAGATCCAGCGCACCATCGGCACCACCACGATCCTGGTCACCCATGACCAGAACGAGGCGATGTCGCTATCGGATCGCATCGTGGTGATGAGCCAGGGCAAGATCGAGCAGATCGGCACGCCGCAACAGACCTATGAGCGGCCGGCCTCGGCGTTCGTCTCGCAATTTCTGGGCAAGACCAATGACTTTGCCGGCACGATTGACCCTGCCGCGACGCCTTCGCAGCTAGTGGCGGGCTCCTGGAGTGCGCCGGCCCCGGCCGGGCTCAACGGTGCAGTCACGATTAGCATTCGTCCGGAAAGAATCGGGTTCGGCGATGCCGGCCTCAGTGCAAAGATCGTCACGCGGATCTTCCAGGGCAATCATTGGCTGTTCCAGTGCGAGAGCGAATGTGGCCCGGCGATCGTCATTCGCCAGAATGACGGCGCGGCGCAGCCGGTCGAGGGGGAGGCGGTTCGCCTGACCTGGCGGCCCGACGACATGAGCGTGCGCGCGAGGGCCGGCGCATGAGTGCGGTCGCCGAGGAGCGCGGCGCGCGTGCGCCTTGGGCGCTGACCGCGCCCGCCCTGATGCTGTTCGTCGGCGTGCTGCTGATTCCGCTCGCGATGACCGTGATGCTGTCGTTTCACGATTGGGGCCAGTACAAGGGCATCGAGCCGGTCTTCATCCTGAAGAATTGGCGCGAGATCGCAACCGATCCCTATTATGCCGAAATGTTCTGGCGGACGTTTCGCATCGCCATCCTGACCACGCTGCTCACCGCACTGTTGGGAGCACCCGAAGCCTACATCCTCAACCGCATGAGCGGCCGCTGGAAGAGCTTTTTCCTGCTCGTCATTCTCGGACCGCTCCTGATCTCCGTGGTGGCGCGCACGCTCGGCTGGGCGCTGCTGTTCGGCGGCAACAATGGCCTGGTCAACAAGCTTCTGATGTCGCTTGGCGTGATCCGCTTTCCCATTCCCTTCATGTTCACCGAAACCGGCATGGTCGTCGCGCTCGCGCATGTGATGATGCCGTTCATGGTGCTGTCGGTGTGGGCCGCGCTGCAGCGGCTCGATCCGCAGATCGAGAATGCCGCGATGTCGCTCGGCGCCGGCCCTGTCACCATCATCCGTCGCATCATCATGCCGCAGATCATGCCGGGCGTGCTGTCGGGCGCCATCATCGTGTTCTCGCTTTCGGCCAGCGCCTTTGCGACGCCCGCGATCATCGGCGGCCGCCGGCTCAAAGTCGCGGCGACGCTCGCGTATGACGAATTCCTCAACACGCTGAACTGGCCGCTGGGCGCCGCCGTCGCCACGCTGTTGCTGGTCGCGCTGGTCCTGATCGTCGTCGGCAGTAACGCGCTGATCGAGCGGCGGTATGCGGAGGTGTTCCGATGAGACGGAATGGGCCGCTGGCGCTGGTCTTCCACACCATCTTCGTCATCGTCATGGTGGCGCCGATCCTGGTGGTCTGTCTCGTCGCCTTCACGCCCGAGGGATTTCTCTCGCTGCCGACCAACGGCTTTTCGCTGCGCTGGTTCAGGACGATTGCGCAATATCCCGAGTTCATCCATGCCTTCTGGGTCAGCCTCGGCCTCGGGGCGCTGTCGTCCTTCGTAGCGCTGCTGTTTGCCGTGCCGGCGGCGCTGGCCATCGCGCGCTACCGCTTTCGTGGCCGTGATGCGCTCGCGGCGCTGTTCCTGTCGCCGCTGATGATCCCGCATGTCGTGCTCGGTATCGCCTTCCTGCGCTTCTTTACATCGGTCGGTCTCGGCGGAAGTTTTGCGGCGCTGATCATCGCGCACGTCATCATCGTGTTTCCGTTCGCGCTGCGGCTGACCTTGGCCGCAGCGACCGGCATGGACCGCACCGTCGAGATGGCCGCGGTCTCGCTCGGCGCCGGCGGTTGGACGCTGTTCCGCCGCGTGACGCTGCCGCTGATCCTGCCCGGCGTCATCAGCGGCTGGGCGCTCGCTTTCATCCAGTCCTTCGATGATCTCACCATGACCGTCTTCCTCGCGGCGCCCGGCACGGAGACGTTGCCGGTGCGCATGTTCCTTTACATCCAGGACAACATCGATCCGCTGGTGACGTCGGTCTCGGCTTGCGTGATCGCTGTGACCATGACCGCCCTCATTCTGCTCGACCGCTTCTACGGGCTCGACCGCGTACTCGCCGGCAAGGGCGATCCGGGACGATAGGAGAACCCATGCGAACTGAATACGACGTCGCCGTTGTCGGCGGCGGATTGCTCGGCTCCGCCATTGCATGGGGCCTCGGCCGGCTCGGCAAGCGCGTGGCCGTGCTCGACGAAGGCGACATCACCAAGCGAGCCTCGCGCGCGAATTTTGCGCTGGTGTGGGTGCAGAGCAAGGGGCTCGGCATGCCGGCCTACACGATCTGGACCGTGCAGGCCTCGCAGGCGTGGGGACGGCTTGCCTCCGAGCTGAAGCAGCAGACCGGACTTGATGTTGCGCTCCAGCAGAATGGCGGCTTCCATCTCACCCTTGGCGAAGAGGAATTCGGCCAGCGCACCGAACTGGTCAAGCGCATGCACAATCAGACCGGTGCGGCCGACTACAAGATGGAGATGCTGCGGCCTTCCGAGATCAAGAACGCGCTGCCGCTGATCGGTCCCGAGGTTTCCGGCGGCAGCTATTGCCCGCTTGACGGCCACGTCAATTCGCTGCGCACCTTCCGCGCCTTCCACACCGGCTTCAAGGCGTTCGGCATCGACTATTTTCCGGAACGTCCGGTCTCGGCGATCGGCAAGAGCGGCGGCGAATTCCGGCTGACCACGCCGAAGGGCGAACTCCGCGCCGCCAAGATCGTGCTCGCCGCCGGCAATGCCAACCAGACGCTCGCGCAGATGGTGGGCCTCTACGCGCCGATGGGCCCGACCCGCGGCCAGGTCGTCGTGACCGAGCGCACCATGCCCTTCCTGCCGCATCCGCTGACGACGATCCGCCAGACCGACGAGGGCACGGTGATGATCGGCGACAGCAAGGAAGACGAGCTCGACGATCGGACGCTGAAGCCTTCGATCAGCGGCGTGATGGCCGATCGCGCCCAGCGCATGTTCCCGCATCTGTCGCGGCTCAACGTCGTCAGGAGCTGGTCCGGCATCCGTGTGATGCCGCAGGACGGCTTTCCCATCTACGACCAGTCCGAGACGCATCCCGGCGCCTTCGTCGCCTGCTGCCATTCCGGCGTGACGCTCGCCTCCAACCATGCCTTCGAGATCGCGCGCATGGTGGCGCAGGGCGCGCTCGAGCCGGAGCTGGTCGGCGCGTTCTCCGCCAGCCGGTTTGGTCGCGCAGGCGCCGCGAATAGCAGCGGCTACTAGAGTTACTGAAGGAGCCAAGAGGCATCCCATGTTTAGACGATCCGAACAGGACAAGCGCCCGCAGGTGCAGATCTTCGTCGACGGCGTCGCCGTTGCGGCGCGCCAGGGCGACACCGTCTCCGCCGCACTGCTGGCGTCGGGCCGCGATGCGCGGCGCTCGACCGCGGTCAGCGGTGCACCGCGTTTGCCCTATTGCATGATGGGCGTGTGCTTCGATTGTCTCGTCACCATCGATGGCGTCGGCAACCGCCAGGGCTGCCTCGTGCCCGTCGCGGAAGGCATGCAGATCGAAATCCAGAAGGGCAAGCGGGAGATCGGAAGATGAGTGTGGCTCCCAAGCGCGAAGATTACGACGTCGTGGTGATCGGCGCCGGCCCGGCCGGCCTTGCCGCCGCCGCGACCTCCGCCGAGGCTGGCCTATCCACGCTGCTGCTCGACGAGAACATCGGCCCCGGCGGTCAGGTGTTTCGCGCCATTTCCTCGACGCCGGTGACCGACCGCAACCAGCTCGGTGCCGACTATTGGGTTGGTGCCGATCTCGTGCAGGCGTTGTGTGCAAGCCATGCCGAGGTGATCCATCGCGCCACGGTCTGGAGCCTCGACCGCAATCTCGACATTGCCGTCTCGATCGGCGGCGCGTCCGCCTTCGTCAAGGCCAAGCGCGTGATCCTCGCGACCGGCGCGCTGGAGCGGCCGTTTCCGATTCCCGGCTGGACGCTGCCGGGCGTGATGAGCGCGGGCGCGGCGCAGACCATGTTGAAGTCGTCGGCGCTGGTGCCGGATGGACGCACCGTGATCGCGGGGCAGGGGCCGCTGCTTTGGCTGCTCGCCGCGCAGATCTTGCGTCTCGGAGGTCGCATCGATCGCATCCTCGACACCACCGAGCGCGGCAATTATTTCGCGGCGCTGCCACATGCCTTCGCGTTCCTGACCTCGCCCTATTTCAGCAAGGGCCTGTCCATGATGCGCGAAGTGAAGGCGAAGGTGCAGGTCGTCTCCGGCGTGACGGAGCTCTCTGCGTCCGGTGAGAGCCAGCTTGCCAGTGTCAGCTACGTTGCGGGCAGCAAGCGCGAGACCATTCCTGCCGATCTTCTGCTGCTACATCAGGGTGTCGTGCCCAACGTCAACCTGGCAATGGCGGCCGGAGTCGAGCATCGTTGGGATGACTTGCAGCTGTGCTGGTCGCCCGTGCTGGACGGCAGCGGCAATTCGTCGGTCGCGGGCATTGCGATCGCCGGCGACGGTGCCGGCATCGGCGGTGCGAACGCTGCCGTGGTGCGTGGCCATATCGCGGCGCGGGCGGCGGTGGAAGCACTCGCGCCCGCGGCTGCTGCGAAGCTTGCCACGATGACGGCGCTCCGTTCCGATCTCGCCAAGGCCGAGCGCGGTCGCATCTTCCTCGACACGCTGTTTCGCCCTGCAACGCAGTTCCGCATTCCCTCAGGCAATACCATCGTTTGCCGTTGCGAGGAGGTGACCGCGAAGGACGTGCTCGATTCCGTCGCAATCGGCGCGACCGGGCCGAACCAGCTCAAGGCCTATCGCCGCACCGGCATGGGCCCGTGCCAGGGCCGTCTCTGCGGTCTCACCGTCACCGAGCTGATGGCGCAGGCGCGCGGCAAGACCCCGCAGGAGATCGGCTATTACCGGCTGCGCGCGCCGGTGAAGCCGATCACACTGGCCGAGCTTGCCGCCGTCCCGAAAACAGAGGACGACGTCAAGGCCGTGGTGCGCGGATGACCTTAAACGTGGATGCGATCGTCGTCGGTGGCGGCATCCACGGATGCTCGACCGCGCTGCATCTGTGTCTCGCCGGCCTGAAGCCGGTGCTGATCGAGAAGGACTATGCCGGCCGCCACGCCTCGGGCGTCAATGCCGGCGGCGTGCGCCAGCTCGCGCGGCATATCCCCGAGATTCCGCTGTCGATCCGCTCGATGGGGATTTGGGAGAAGATCAACGATCTCCTGGACGACGATTGCAGCTTCGAGAGCTACGGCCAGGTCCTGGTCGCCGAGAACGAGGAGGAGCTCGCGGTCTGCCGCACGCGTGTTGCCGAGCTCAACGCGCTCGGCTTCACCCACGAAGAGCTGATCGATGCTGTCGAGCTCCGGCGCCTCGTGCCGGCGGTCGCCGAGACCTGTCCCGGCGGCGTGGTGTCGCGGCGTGACGGCGCCGCCAATCCGGCGCAGACGACGACGGCGTTCCGCCGCAAGGCCCAGCAGCTCGGCGCGATCGTGCGCGAGGGCGTCGCCGCCAGCAACATCCGCTACAGTGACGGCCTCTGGCATGTCGATGCCGGCACGGAGACCTTCGCAGGCCCGGTCCTCGTCAACGCCGCCGGCGCCTGGGCCGGCAAGATCGCTGCTGATCTCGGCGAGCCCGTTCCGGTCGAGACCGTGGCCCCGATGCTGATGATCACCTCGCGCGTACCGCATTTCATCGACCCTGTCGTGATCCTGCGCGGGCGAAAGCTGTCCTTCAAGCAGTTCAAGAACGGCACCGTGCTGATCGGTGGCGGCCATCTCGCCACGCCCTACCAGGATCGCAACGAGACGGTGCTGGACTGGAAGAGTCTCGCGACCAGCGCGCAGACCGTGTTCGAGCTGTTTCCGGTGATGCGTAGTGCGACCATCGTCCGCGCCTGGGCCGGCATCGAAGCCAGGATGAAGGACGATATTCCCGTGCTCGGCCCAAGCTCCCGCCACAAGGGGCTCTATCACCAGTTCGGCTTCTCGCTGCACGGTTTCCAGCTTGGCCCCGGCGCCGGCGCCGTGATGGCAGAGCTGATCGTCAATGGCGGCACCCAGACCCGCATCAGCGATCTCGGCATCGACCGCTTTCATCCCTCCACGCTCTAAGAACAAGAGGATATCATGAGCATCACCCGCAGCATCCGCACGCCCATCATGCACCGCGCCGTCGAAGCGAATGGCTTCGTCTTCCTCGGCGGCACCATTGCCGACGACACCTCGGTCTCGATGGGCGAGCAGACCCGCAACATCCTGGCAAGATCGCCGGCTATCTCGAGGAGGCCGGCACCGACAAGAGCCGCATCGTCAGCGCCTCGATCTTCGTCACCGATCTCTCCAGGAAGAAGGAGATGGATGCAGCCTGGACCGAGTTCTTCGGCGACGATCTGCCGACCCGCGCCACCGTCGGCGTCGCCGATCTCGGCGGAGGCGCGCTGATCGAAGTGGTGGTAACTGCGCTGAAGGGCTGATCCGCTTACTTCGGTTTGGCGAACATGCCGACCAGCGTCTCGCGCAGCCAGCGCTGGGCGGGCACGGTGTCGTTGCGCTGATGCCAGAACAGGCTGACGATGCGTGGCGGTGCCTGGAGCGGTAGTGGCATCGCGTGCAGGAACGGTGCGTGGCGGGACTCCGAGCGCAGATCGCGCGGCAGCACCGCGATGAGATCGGACTGCCGCACGGTCTCGTAGGCCGCGCTGTAATGGTTGACGGTCGCCACCAGATTGCGCGACAGGCCGCGTGAGGCGAGGAACAGGTCGTAGGACGGCTGCGTCTTGCCCGCGAGACTCACATCGATATGCCGCGCGTTGAGGAAAGCGCGCGTGCTCAGCCGCTTCCCCGTGGCGAGCGGATGGCCGCGCCGCATGAAGCAGGCATAGTCGACGGTCCATAGCGAGCGCGAGCGGATCGCGGCCGGTTGTTGCGCCTCGTTGACATAGACGCTCAGCACGCAGTCGACCCTGTTGTCCTCGAGCTGGTCGGCGATCTCCACGACAGTGTTGGGTGCGGTGTGAACGCGGGCCTTCGGCGCAACCTTGTCCAGATGCTTCAGCAAGTTCGGCATCACCAGGGATGCCACATAGTCCGACATCGACAGAATGAACTCGGTCTGGGCGCGGCCGGGATCGAATACCTGCTCGTCGAGCGCGCCGCGCACGGTCTCCAGCGCTTCGCCGATCGGCTCCCACAGCACCACGGCGCGCTGGGTGGGGCGAATGCCGGTGCCCGACCGCACGAACAGGGGATCGCCGAGTGCATCGCGCAGCCGCGCCAGCGCGTTGCTGACGGCAGGCTGGGTCATCGTCAGCGCGCTCGCCGCGCGCGTGACGCTGCCCTCGGTCATCAGCGCCTCGAAGACTTTCAACAGGTTGAGGTCGAGGGCGCGGAACGACACACATTCACCGTTGTGATATATTAGATCAAGATTATAAATTATGACGATAATGTCACTTTGTCTATGGTTCCCTCCCGAACGACGCGCGGTGCGCCGGGCCGCAATCGAGGGGGACTTCCATGTCAATGATATCGGCGCGCATCGAGCGCCTTCCGTTCGCACGCTTCCACACGCACCTGCTGCTGATGGGCGGGCTCGGCTACATGTTCGACGCCATGGACGCGGCGGTGCTCGCTTTCATCCTGCCGGTGCTGCGCACGGCGTGGAATCTGTCGAGCGTTCAGATCGGCGTGCTCGGCAGCAGCACCTATATCGGCTTCCTGTTCGGCGCACTGTTCGCCGGCACGCTCGGCGACCTGATCGGGCGCCGCGCGGTGATGATGTCTGCGCTCGCGCTCTATTGTGTGGCCTCCATCGTCAGCGCACTGGTCGACACCTGGCCGGCCTTCTTCGTCGCTCGCATCGTGGCCGGCATGGGCACGGGCGCCGAGAGCGCGATCATCGCGCCCTATCTCGCGGAATTCGTGGCGCGGCGCTACCGCGGCAGTTTCACCGGCGCATTGGCCGGCTTTTTCTCCTTCGGCTTTGTTGCGGCGGCCTTGCTCGGCTATTTCATCGTGCCTTCGTATGATAACGGCTGGCGCATCGTGCTGGTCATCACGGCGGTGCCGGTCGTCATGCTGCTATGGTGGCGCCGGGCGCTGCCGGAATCGCCGCGTTGGCTGGAAGCCCGCGGCCGCGAGAAGGAAGCCGAAGCCGTCCTCGACAAGATCGAAGCGGGTTTTGCGCGCGAGGGCCGGGTCCTGCCGCCGCCGGTGATCGAAGCTGCGGCGCCCACCGGCACCGGTGGAACGCTGCTCGCCAATTTCGCGGCGCTTCTCGCTGCCCGGCAGGCGCGCATCACCATCATGACCTGGATCATGTGGCTTGCGATCACCTTCAGCTATTATTCCTTTTTCGTCTGGATTCCGGGCCTGCTGGTCCAGAACGGCATGAGCATCACCAAGAGCTTTGGCTATTCGATCGCGATCTACTGCGCACAGATCCCCGGCTATTTCAGCGCGGCCTGGTTCAACGAGCGCATCGGCCGGCAGGCGACGATTGCGACCTACATGCTGCTCGGCGGCGCCAGTGCGCTCGGCCTCGCCTTCGCGCAGACCGATCAGCACATCATGCTCGCGGGAATTCTGCTGTCGCTGTTCATGAACGGCACTTATGCCGGCGTCTATGCGTACACCGCCGAAGTCTTCCCGACGCCGATCAGGACCACTGGTGCCGGGCTTGCTTCGGCGATCGGCCGCATCGGGGCCATCGTCTCGCCGATCCTGGTCGGCTATCTCTATCCCAATTTCGGCTTCGCCGGCGTGTTCGGTGTCACCACCACGGTGTTGCTGCTCGGCGCGGTCACCGTCGTCTTGATGGGCGTGCCGACGCGAGGGCGGTCATTGGAAGAGATCGCAGCGGGCGAGGTCGCATGACCAGGACGACAGCCAAGGCCGATCCCTGGCTCGTTAGCGTTGCGGCGGCACAGAGCGAGATGGATCAGCCGGATGCGCTGTTCGCGGCGCTCGATCGCGCCCTGAAGTCGGCGATCGGGCACAAGCTGTTCACGATCCTGACCTACGAGGATGCTACCGGCGAAGCGGCACGCGTCTATTCCAACCTTCCCGGCCCCTATCCCACGGGAGGACGCAAGCGCCTGGCGCCGGGTCCGTGGACCGAAGCCGTGCTCGACCGCGGCGAAGCCTATATCGGCCGCACGCAGGACGATTTGCGCAACGTGTTCTCCGACCACCAGCTGATCGTCTCTCTCGGCTGCGAAAGCGTGCTCAACATGCCCGTGCGCTGGCGCGGGCGCACGCTCGGCTCGCTCAATCTGCTGCACGAAGCGCACTGGTACGGCGAAGACGACGTTGCCGCGTGTCTTCCCTTTGCCCAGCTTACATTGCCGGCGCTGCTTGCGCCGGCGTCCTGACAGGAAATCATCATGTCCAGCATCCTTTTCCAGAATGCCGCTTTGCTCGATCCGCTGCAGCCGGAACTGCTGACCGGCCATGACGTGCTGGTCGAGGGCAGCATGATCAAGGAGGTCTCGGATCGGCCGATCAAGGCGACCGCGGATCGCACCATCGATCTGAAAGGCCAGACGCTGATGCCCGGCCTGATCGACCTTCACGTGCACACCATCGCGATCGAGCTCAACCTGGCCCAGCAGGTGCACATTCCCAACGTGCTGGTGACGCTGCGTTCGACCTTGCTGCTGCGCGGCATGCTGCGCCGCGGCTTCACGACTGTTCGCGATGCTGGCGGCGCCGGCCATGCGATGAAGCAGGCGATCGAGACCGGCCTGACCGACGGTCCGCGGCTGTTCGTGTCCGGCCGCGCGCTCAGCCAGACCGGCGGCCACGGCGACATGCGGGTGCGCTCGGATTACCTCGCCAGCGATACGGCCTGTCCTTGCTGCGTGCGCGTCGGTGCGCTAGCGCGCGTAGCCGACGGTGTCGATGGCGTGCGCAAGGCGGTGCGCGAAGAGCTGCAGATGGGCGCCGACCAGATCAAGATCATGGCCTCGGGCGGCGTCGCCTCGCCGACCGATCCGGTCGGGGCCTTCGGCTACTCCGAGGACGAGATCCGCGCCATCGTCGAGGAAGCGCAGGGCCGCCAGACCTATGTGCTCGCCCACGCCTATACCGCCGCGGCGATTGCGCGCGCGGTCCGCTGCGGCGTCCGCACCATCGAGCACGGCAATCTCGTCGATGAGCCGACCGCGCGACTGATGGCCGAGAAGGGCGCCTATGTGGTGCCGACGCTCGTCACCTACGAAGCGTTGGCCAACGAGGGCGCGCAATACGGCCTGCCGCCCGAAAGCGTCGCCAAGATCGCTGACGTTCGCGATGCCGGCCTGCGCTCGCTCGAGATCTATCGCAAGGCCGGGGTGAAGATGGGCTATGGCAGCGATCTGCTCGGGCCGTCGCAACGCCTCCAGAGCGACGAATTCCGCATCCGGGCCGAGATTCTCGGCGCGCGCGACGTCATTGCCAGCGCCACCGTCATCGGTGCCGAGGTGCTCGGCATGGAGGGCAAGCTCGGCCGCATCGTGCCCGAGGCGTTTGCGGATCTGCTGGTCGTTGGCGGCAACCCGCTGCGCGACGTCACGTGCCTGCTCGGCCAGGGCGAGCACATCCCGCTGGTGATGAAGGCGGGGAGGGTCCAGTTCGACAGGCTGGCGGCATAGCGCCGCCGCTGCAAACATAACGAAGATGTCATGATTGGGGGGCGCCGCGGCGCTTTGACGCACGGCGGTTTCCGTTTATCAGTAGGGGACACGGCTGGAATGCCCAATGTCCTCGCAGACGAACAACAACAAGCTGGCGATTAGATTTCGCTGCCCTCGGGAGCTGGAAGGGCTGCTGCCGCATCCCATGCCGGCCAATGTTGGCGTTCCCGACTGGCTCAAGTTGATGCCGACGACGGCGTTCAGCGCTCTCAACCAGCAGGACGACGACACCGTGAAGCGCTGCCCGCCTTTCATCGACGCGATGACCTGCGGCTTCCTGATCCCCCTGATCTGCGATCTCAAGGTCGAGGACGGCGAGATCGTCTGGGACAATGACATCCCGCCCGGCGGAGAGATCGATTTTCCGCGCTCACCGATCAGCTTCCACGATGAGGGCCAGCTCACCGGCTCCCCGCTGTTCGAAGGCGATCGCTTTGTCATCAAGTTTCACAATCTCTGGACCATCGAGGCGCCGGAAGGCTATGCGCTGTTCTTCACGCATCCGGTTAACCGCTTCGATCTGCCGTTCACGACGCTGAGCGGCCTCGTCGATTGCGATCGCTATCACGACAGCTGGATCCACTTTCCCGCGCACTGGCACAACACCGGCTTTCGCGGCGTGCTGCCCAAGGGCACGCCGATCGCGCAATGTATCCCGGTCAAGCGCGAGAACTGGACCGGGCAGACTTCCGCCTTCACTGAGGACGAGGCGCAGAAGGTTCATGCCTTGCGCTCCGCGCTCAAGCGCGAGCCGGGCCTGTATCGGCGGAAGTTCAGGGCGTAGCGACGCGCTCGGGTTCGCGTTCCAGGAATTTCGCCGCCGCGCTCGGACGGAAGAAGAAGCGGCCACGCGAGGAGGTCGCCATCGCCAGCGCGACGCGTCCGAGCATATGCGGCCGTCCCCGCAACACCGCGCGCAGCGCGGCCTCGCCGCTGCCGCGCTCACCAAGCTCCATCAGGCAGACCGCGAGATTGGCGCGGGACAGCAGGTCGTCGGGGCGAAGCCCGAGCGCGTGGCGGTAGGTGTCGGCAGCCTCCGCGTAGGCTCCATCGAGAAGCGCGGCCCGGGCGAGCTCGGTCAGGATATCGGTGCGTCCGGGCGCGGCAGAGCGCGCAGCCGTCAGGACACGGCGCGCTTCGCCGCGCTTGTTGTTGCGTAAATGCATGCGGCCGAGGTCGAGTTGCAGATCGACGCTGGCAGGCGCGAGCGCAAGGGCTTGCTCCATGATCCCGACCGCGGCGCCGATATCGCCGCAATTCGCGATCTGGCCGGCCAACTCCTGAAACGCCGGCAGATAGGGCGGGCGGCGGGCGGCGGTCTTGCGCAATTGCGCGATTCCGTCAGGTGTCCGGCCCACGCCGCATAATGCGTGGCCGAGCAGTGTCTCGATTTCCGGATCGTCATTGCGCTTGGCCGCCCGCTCGAGCGGCGTGATCGCCTCGTCCGTTCGGCCGAGGCCAATCAGCGCATGCGCCAGGATCATCACCGCATTGCGGTCGCTGCGATTGGATTTGAGGGCTTCGCCGGCGAGCTGCCTTGCGACGTCGAATTGCTTGGCGCGCAGCGCCATGAAGGCTTGTTGCAGCAGTTGGGCGAAGGCGTTGTTCTGCCTGCCGTTCACGAATTGGCCTCTTGGTTGCGATCCGGGCTTTGTTCGCCTCTATCGCGCGCAATGCGAAGCGTCCATCAACGAGTTCGTGAGGCATTGGGGCGTCGCCGGACATGCGGCTTGATCTCGCCGCCCGGCGGTATTATGAGCAGGCTCTCAATGAGGATATCCGCAGCCATGGATTTTACCCCGACCGCAATGCTCATCCGCTTTGCTCACGGGGGATTCCATGCCTGCTTCAATCATCCTGTCGCGCCTGTCGCTGTCCACGCCTGACGGTCGCTCGCTTCTCTCCAACCTTGATCTGACCTTCGGCACAGAGCGTGCCGGCCTCGTCGGCCGCAATGGCGTCGGCAAGACGACGTTGCTCGCCGCGATCACGGGCGAGCAGGTTCCGCAGTCGGGACGCGTTGTTGTCAACGGCACCGTCGGGCTTCTGCGCCAGGACGCCCAGCTTCGTGCTGGCCTGAGGGTCGTCGACCTCTTCGGCGCGGGCGCTGCGCTGGACCTGCTCCACCAGGCCGAGCGCGGCGATGCTTCGGCCGAGGAGCTCAGTGAGGTCGACTGGACCCTCGAGGCGCGGCTCGCAAAAGCGCTTGGCCGCGTCGGCTTTGATATCGCGACAGACACGGAATTGGACCGCTTGTCCGGCGGGCAGGTCACGCGTGTTCGTCTCGCCGCGCTGCTCTTCGGCGAGCCGGACTTCCTGCTGCTGGACGAACCGACCAACAATCTCGATCGTGACGGGCGCAAGGCCGTAATCGAGCTCCTGGCCGCCTGGCGAGGCGGCGCGATCGTCGTCAGCCACGATCGAGCCCTGCTTGAGACCATGGACGCGATCGTCGAGCTGACCTCGCTCGGCGCGACGCGCTATGGCGGCAATTGGAGCAGCTATCGCGCGCAGAAGGCGATCGAACTCGCCGCCGTCAGGCACGACCTCGCGCACGCCGAAAAGCATCTGTCCGAGATCGACGATAAGGCGCAGGAGGTGGCCGAGCGGAAAGCGCGCAAGGACAGCGGCGGCAAGAAGAAGCGCGCCAAAGGCGACATACCGCGGATTCTGGCAGGCACGCGTCGGGATCGAAGCGAGGACAGTGGCGGCAAGACTGCGCAGATCACCGAGAGGCGGCGCGTGGAGGCGCTCGATGCGGTCGACGCGGCGCGCCGGCGGATCGAGATTCTTCAGCCGCTGTCCGTGAAGCTGCCCTCGACGCAGTTGCCGGCAGGGCGGGAGGTCGTTTGGCTTGATCGCGTCAATGGCGGGTATCACCCGGAGCGGCCGGTCCTGCGCGATCTCTCACTCGCCATCGTCGGACCGGAGCGCGTCGCAATTGTCGGGCCCAATGGCTCCGGCAAGACGACGCTATTGAAGCTGATCGCGGGTGAACTGCGCCCCGTGTCGGGCGTCGTGAGGGTCAGGCCCGACTTCGCGCTGTTTGACCAAAAGGTCAGCCTGCTCGATCCCGCGGTCTCGATCCTCGACAACTTCAGGCGCCTCAATCCGAGAGCAGGCGTGAATGAATGCCACGCCGCCCTGGCGCGCTTCATGTTTCGCGCCGACGCCGCCCTGCAAGTAGTCGGCGGCCTGAGCGGCGGACAGCTGTTCCGGGCGGGACTCGCCTGCGTGCTGGGCGGATCGATCCCGCCATCGTTGCTGATCCTGGACGAGCCCACCAATCATCTGGATTTGGAGTCCATCGAAGCGGTCGAAGCGGGGCTGCGGGCTTATGACGGCGCGCTGCTCGTCGTCAGTCATGACGAAGCCTTCCTGGAGGCCATTGGAATCACGCGCCGGCTGGATCTCGGCGGTCAGGCCGATTGTTCGACCCCGTAGAACAATGATGCCGGCCGGCGGCTGATTATCTCTCTCGGGAAAAGGGGCAAATCCGTCCGTGCCAGCCGCAGATAGCGGTCGGGACTCACGGAGAAGCAGATGTCCAACGCAAGCAAGAAAGTCGCCATTGTCACCGGGGGCTCACGCGGCATTGGCGCGGCGATCGCCGGACGGCTCGCCGCCGACGGCTTTGCCGTCGTCATCAACTATGCCGGCAGCGCGGCTGAGGCAGAAGCGCTTGCCGGAAAGATCGCGCAGGCCGGCGGCCGGGCCATCACGGCGCAGGCCGATGTCAGCGATGTGGCCGCGGTGTCTCGGATGTTCGACGCAGCGGAGAGTGCGCTCGGAGGCATCGACGTGCTCGTCAACAATGCCGGTGTCATGCGGCTCGCCGCGATTGCGGACGCCGACGATGCTGCCTTCGACAGCCAGATCGCGATCAATCTGAAAGGCACCTTCAACACGCTGCGCGAGGCGGCGCGTCGGTTGCGCAACGGCGGGCGCATCGTCAATCTGTCGTCGAGCCAGGCCGGCATCCTGTCTCCGACCTACGGCATCTATGCCGCCACCAAGGCAGCCGTCGAGGCGCTGACGCATGTGCTTGCCAAGGAACTGCGCGGCCGCAACATCACCGTGAACGCGATCGCGCCCGGGCCAACTGCAACGAAGCTCTTTCTTGACGGCAAGTCGCAGGAGCTGGTCGATCACCTCGCCAGGCTCGCGCCGCTGGAACGGCTTGGCCAGCCCGAGGACGTCGCCGCCGCGGTTGCGTTCCTTGCAGGCCCCGACGGTGGCTGGATCAATGGTCAGGTGCTGCGCGCCAATGGCGGGATCATTTGATCCCGCTCCGCAGGCCATGGTGACAATTCTACAAAACCCGACGCTCTGCCCCCAGCGCGTCGGGTGGAATGAATGAGTATCAATCGGTGATCCCAACGCTGGTGTTGTGACGCGTGCCGCGCCAATTGGCCACTCCGGGAAACTACCGCGTTGGAACCGGGCTGCGCCTGTTTGCGCGCCCCGCCTTCAGGCGCTGCCGCCGGGTTCCAGCGCTTCGCCGATCTCCAGCGGATGCGCCATGGTCGCGTGCAGCGCCTCGCGGTCGAGCTCGCCTTCCGAGATGCTGATGACGATGCAGGCGACGCCGTTGCCAACGAGATTCGTCAGCGCACGGCATTCGCTCATGAACTTGTCGATGCCGACCAGGATCGCGATCGACTGGATCGGAATATCAGGCACGATCGAGAGCGTCGCGGCCAGCGTTATGAAGCCGGCGCCGGTGACGCCGGAGGCGCCCTTCGAGGTGATCATGGCGATGCCCAAAATGCCGAGCTCCTGCCAGATGGTGAGGTGCGTGTTGGTCGCCTGCGCCAGGAACAGCGTCGCCAGCGTCATGTAGATGTTGGTGCCGTCGAGGTTGAAGCTGTAGCCGGTGGGGACCACGAGGCCGACCACCGAACGCGAGGCGCCGAGATGCTCCATCTTCTGAATCATCTGCGGCAGCACCGTCTCTGAGGAGGAGGTGCCGAGCACGATCAGAAGCTCGTCCTTGATGTAGGCGATGAAGCGCAGAATCGAGAAGCCGGCCAGCCGCGCGATCGCACCCAGCACGATCAGCACGAACAGGATGCTGGTGAGATAGAACGTGCCGATCAGGGCGGCGAGGTTGAGCAGCGAGCCGAGTCCGTAGGCGCCGACGGTGAAGGCCATCGCACCGAATGCCCCGATCGGCGCCACGCGAACGATGATGCGGATGATGCCGAAGAACATCTTCGCGGCCTTGTCGACCGCCTCCGCGATCGGTTCCCCGGCCTTGCCGAGGAAGGCGATCGCGAAGCCGGAGAGCATCGAGACCAGGAGCACCTGGAGCAGGTCGCCGCGTGCAATCGCACCAAAATAGCTGTCGGGGATGATCCCCATCAGATGGGCGACGATGCCGTCCTCCTTGGCCTTCGTGACATAGGTCGCCACCGACTTCGGATCGATCGTGGCAGGGTCGATGTTGAACCCGTTCCCGGGCTGCAGAATCTCGCCAACTAGAAGGCCGACCGCCAGCGCAACGGTCGAGACCGTCTCGAAATAGATCAGCGACTTCAGCCCGACCCGGCCGACGCGCTTGAGGTCGCCCATCGAGGAGATGCCGTGCACCACGGTGCAGAAGATCACCGGCGCGATCATCATCTTGATCAGCGCGATGAAACCGTCGCCGAGCGGCTTCAGCGCCTTGCCGAGATCCGGATAGAAATAGCCGATCAGCACGCCGAGCGCGATCGCGATCAGTACCTGGACGTAGAGGATCTTGTACCAGCGCTGGTGCCGCCGGGCTGGTTGGATCGCGATCTGTGTCATAAAGTGAGTCTCGAAATGCGTTTGAGCTTGCGTGATTTACATCATGTGATGACGGCCGCGTAAGCAACAATCACGTTTTGTCTGTTCGCGCGAAGATCAATCGCTGCACTGCAATGGGGGGAACATGTCGAACGGGACGGGCGCCGGCGAGCAGGCGAATAGCTATTTTCCGCGTTGGAAGCTCAAGACCTCGGGCGTGATCATGCCGGAGGAACGATTGCCATTGGGCCAGACCATCGTCTCCGGTCTTCAGCATTGCGTCGCCATGTCGGGCTCGACGATCATCGCGCCGCTGCTGATGGGGTTTGATCCCAATGTCGCCGTCCTGTTCTCCGGCATCGGCACGCTGATCTTCTTCGTCATCGTCGCAGGGCGCGTGCCGAGCTATCTCGGCTCGAGCTTCGCCTTCATCGCCGTCGTCCTCGCTGCCACCGGCTATGCAGGGCATGGGCCGAACCCGAACATCTCGGTTGCGCTCGGCGGCATCGTCGGGGCCGGCGTGCTCTATGGCGTGATCGCGTTGATCGTGATGTGGTCGGGCGTCGGCTGGGTCGAGCGGCTGCTGCCGCCTGTAGTCACCGGCGCCGTGGTCGCCGCGATCGGGCTCAACCTCGCGCCCGTGGCGGTCAAGGCCGTGAGCGCGAACGGATTCGACACCTGGATCGGGCTTGCGACCGTCCTCATCATCGGCGTTGTCGCCGTCGCCGCGCCCGGCCTGTGGCGCCGGCTGCCGATCATTCTCGGCGCGATCGGTGGATATCTGTTGTATCTGCTGTTTGCGAACGGCCTCGGCTTCGGCAAGCCGATCGATTTCGCGCAGCTTTCGGCCGCGCCTTGGTTCGGCTTGCCGAATTTCATGACGCCGACCTTTCGTGCCGACGCGATCTTTCTGATCGCGCCGGTCGCGGTCATCCTCGTCGCCGAGAACCTCGGTCACATCAAGGCCGTCGGCGCCATGACCGGCCGAAGCCTCGATGCCTATCTCGGCCGCGCCTTGTTCGCCGACAGCCTCGCGACGATCGTGGCTGCCTGCGGCGGCGGCACCGGCGTCACCACCTATGCCGAGAACATCGGTGTCATGGCGGCGACCAAGGTCTATTCGACCTTGCTGTTCGCCTTCGCTGCCACGGTCTCGATCCTGCTCGGATTCTCGCCGAAATTCGGCGCGCTGATCCTGTCGATCCCGGGTCCGGTCATCGGCGGCCTTTCGATCGTGCTGTTCGGCTTGATCGCGGCGATGGCCGGCCGGATCTGGGTCGAGAACAAGGTCGACTTCGCCGATCCCGCCAACCTGATCACCGTCGCGGTGGCGCTGACTGCTGGGGCGGGCGATCTCACGCTCAAATTCGGCGCGTTCACGATCGGCGGGATTGGCACTGCGACCTTCGGCGCCATCATCCTCTATCAGATCCTGACCTCACCGATCGCACGACGCGCGGAATGAATCCCGGCGATGCACCAGCGGGATGGAACAAAACATCGGTTCCATCCATGATGAAGCATCCCCGGAGAAACCCTATGCCACAGACCGATCTCTCGACCACCTTTCCTTCGCGCCTCGTCGGCCGCCATGCGCTGGTGACCGGTGCCTCCCAGGGCATCGGCCGCGCCGTTGCCGTCAGGCTCGCTCAGGAAGGCGCGACCGTCGCCATCAATTATGTCGATCATCCCGGCAAGGCGGAGGAGACGCTGGCACTCGCGAGGACGGGATCGAGCGATCGCGGTCACGGCAAGCTCGATCATGTCATCGTCAAGGCCGATGTCAGCGACGAGCAGGAAGTCGCTGCGATGTTCGAGACCATCCTGGCGCGCTGGAAGCGCCTCGATTGTCTGGTCAACAATGCCGGCTTCCAGCGGGAATCGGCGAGCGAGACGCTCGACATCGAAACCTATCGCCGCATCATCGACGTCAACCTCAACGGCGCCGTGCTGTGTGCGCAGAAGGCGCTCGCGCACTTCGTCACCCGCGGCGGAGGCGGCAGTATCATCAACTGCTCCAGCGTCCACCAGATCATCCCGAAGCCGGGCTATCTCGCTTATTCCATCAGCAAGGGCGGCATGGCCAATCTGACCCGCACGCTGGCGCTGGAATTTGCCGGCCGCGGCATTCGCGTCAATGCGGTCGGTCCCGGCGCAATCGATACGCCGATCAACGCGGCCTGGACCGGCGATGCCAGGAAGCGGGACACCGTCACCAGCCATATTCCGCTCGGGCGCGTCGGCACGCCGGAAGAGATCGCAGCCGTGTTCGCCTTCCTCGCCTCCGATGATGCCAGCTACATTACCGGGCAGACCATCTACGCCTGTGGAGGATTGACGCTCTTTCCGGAGTTTCGCGAGAACTGGGCGAGCTAAAGGCCCGCGCCGATCAACCGGCCGTCGGCCGTTCGAAGCCGGCGATCAGTTTCACCAGCTCGCTCTGGCGTGCAGTCCCGGTTTTGCGGAAGAGGTTGTGCAGGTGGGTTTTCACTGTCGCCTGAGACAGGCCCAGCAGATCGGCCAGAGCCTGCACGCCGCTGACCTTCATGATGCCGTCGAGCACGCGGATCTCGCCGGCCGTGAGGCCGTATTGCTTTGCCAGCGTTTCCAGCGGCGGCGGGCTGACCGGCGATGTCCTGTGAACGAACACCGCCGAGACCGCCGAATGCACCGCGCCGGCCCGTTGGCGGTCGCCCGCCGTCAGCGAGAGGACATGGGCGAACCAGCGGCGGGCGGGTGCATCAGAGAGCGGAATTGCAGCGCCATGCCCTCGCGCCGTCAGGTCGCCGTTCTCGGCCGCCGTCACGAGATCGCGAAGCATGCGCTGCGCATCGGGCGCGACGGCCGCCAGCGCGCCTCGCCGCTCTTGCAGCAGCGTGCCTTCGTCGAGCATGCTGCGCGCCAGTTCATTCACGAAGACGAGCCGGCCGTTCGGCCCCAGCAGGAAGATGGCGGCCTCGACGTTGTCGAGCGTTTCGGTGAGGACCGCCTGCGCCGTCTTGCGCTGATCGAACAGCCGGCCGATTGCAACCGCGCGCTGAAAATGCGGCACGATCAGCGCCGCCCGCTGTCTCGCCGCCTCGTCGACAATTCCGTGCGTGTGGTCGCGCCGGATGTTGAGCACCGACGAGCTCGTTGTGCCCTTTTCCAGGTTGACACAGACCACGTCGGTAATTCCTTGCGGTTCCACCCATTCCCGGTGAAAGCGTGTCTCGACCAGCTCCGCCTCGGGAACGATGTCGGTCGGCGTGTAGATCAATCCGGATTCGATGAAGGTCGCCGCCGGGAATACCGGATTCATCGGCATGTATTTCTCGAAATAGAGCTGCGTGTAATGTGGGTCGTCGTTGAACAAATGCAGCGCCGCAGAGCTTTCGCTGGCGACGTCGTGCCAATACAGCACGGCCGAAGAACCGCCGACGAAATCGCAGGAGCGTTCCAGCGCCCGCAGCCACAAGCTAGGATGGAGGGCGGCGTCGTAGATGTCGCCGATCAGCCCAGAGAGCATTGACCCCTCGGACGTCACGACGAACCCAACCTGTATCGAACGTGCATTCCCGATCGTCTCGGCATTTGCGCCTGGCTGCAGCAACGAAACTGCAGCCGCTGATAGTTGCGCCAAATATTGCAGAACATTTTCGAAGTTCAAGACGGCGAGATCGTGAGGACCGGATTGTCGGTGGGCCGCTCCTGCCGCTTCTGGGGGCATTGTGACAGATTGAATGTTGTTTGGTGGGCGTCGCCGCTATTCTTTCACTGCGTTCCGATGCCGTTCAGCAACAGTCTGCAAAAAGTAACATTCCACCGCCACCCCCCGCCGAACTTCAACCGAACGGTTGATGTCCGCCTTGTCGCCTTGATCCACATTCGGGGTCTCTCGTATCCGGGCCGATCGGCCAGGATCGGCCGTCATTCCGGAACTCGCGGGGTCTAAGATGCTTCCTTTAGTCAGATCGGTCGCAGTCGCCGCGGCACTTGCAATGTTCGGCATGGCGCTTGATCCAGCGCCGGTCATCGCCCAGACGGTGTGCGGCCAGGCCGGGACGGGCACGGCTCTTGGTTCGGCGACAGGTTCTTTCGCGCTCGCTTGTGGTGGTCTCAGCTCGGCGGCTGGCAACGGTGGCACGGCGATCGGCTTTCAAAGCGAGGCGGACGGTCGAGTGGCCACGGCGCTCGGTTCATTGAGCCAAGCAACAGGGGATTACACCACGGCGACAGGCTCCGAATCCAAGGCCATTGGCGACTCCAGCACGGCGACCGGAGTCCTCAGCAACGCAGCGGGTGTCGGCAGCACCGCGATGGGCGGCGGCAGTATCGCAAACAGCATAAGCGGTGCCCTCGAGGGCGCCAATGCCTTCGCGCTTGGCGCGACAGCGCTGGTCTATGACGGCAAGAGCTACGCGGTCGTCGCCAATGCCGGCGGCGGCGTCGGGCTCGAACGCAGCTTTGCAGGCGGCCGCGGCGCCGTTTCGATCCAGTGGTAGGAAGAACGTGCTTACCATCGGACTGCGCTGGCTGGGTGCAGGACTGGTTCTCCTCGTCGTCGCGCTCCTGATTTTTGGCGCGGTGACGACATCTGCGCAGCAGACCCCACCGCAGTCGCATCAGGCGCCCCAGCAGCAGGCAGCCAAGCCGGCCAATAGCGATCGTAACGGCGTGCTGATGCTGGTCCGCTCGACCCTGCTCGCACTCGACCATGCCAACAGGACCGGGAACTACACTGTGCTGCGCGACCTCGGCGCACCCGGATTCCAAGTCAACACCGCGGCGAAGCTCGCGGAGATCTTCGCCAAGCAGCGCGGCGAGAAGCTGGATCTCTCCGGCGTGGCGGTCATCGATCCGCAATTGTCGCTGCTGCCGCAGATCGAGCCGAATGGGCTGCTGCACATGGCAGGATTTTTTCCGTCGGTGCCCTCCCAGGTGAATTTCGAACTGCTGTTTGCGCCGGTCGAAGGGCAGTGGCGCGTGTTCGGTGTGTCGCTGTCGGTCGGCCAGTCCGCGCCGGTGGCTCCGTCTGCTCCGGAGCCTCCGCCCGCCAAGGCCGTGGTCTCGCAGAAGCAGGTCGCGGCGCCGAAGCCGGCCGTGCCTGCGAAATAGCCGATGCGTCTTCATTGCGACGATCGCCGAGCTACGGCCTTCGCACATTGGAGATCGCCTGCTGCTTCGTCCTGCGGCCTGCTTCTCAAAATTCGCGTGCAAGATGTTTTGCAGACGTCATCAATCTTGTGGTAGAATGTTACTGAATTCATCCATGCCTGCATACCATTCAAGATGATGAAGAGTTGATTGTGACGTCTGAAGCCGCCTTGCTTTCGCAGCTGATTGCTCTCGTTTACGACGCCGCGCTCGATCCCACCCTTTGGCCACGTGCCCTGGAGCAAGCCTGCCTGTTCGTCGGCGGCTCCTCCGGCGCCTTGTTCTGGCACGATGCGGCGACCGAGCAGACCGCGGTGTTGCATCTCTTCAATGAAGGACCCGAATACACAAAACTCTATCTTGAAAAGTACCTTGCCTTGAATCCGTGCTTTCCGGCCGCAACGTTCTGCGAGGCCGGTCTCGTCTATGCATCCAGCGATTTCGTCCCATTCGAGGAAATGGCGCAGACGCGCTTTTATGAAGAGTGGATGAAACCGCAGGGCATGGTCGATGCGCTCGGATCGAATCTGGAAAAGGGAGCGACCAATTCATCGATCGTCAGTGTCCGGATGCATGGGAATGACGGGCTTGTCGATGCCGATGATCGCCGCCGCTTTGCGCTGCTCGTGCCGCATTTCCAACGCGCGGTGTCGATCGGGCGGCTGTTCGATCAGAGCAAGACCGCGCAGGCGGTCCTGACCCAGACGCTCGACCACGTCTCGGCTGCCGTGTTCCTGGTCGGGTCCAATGGGCGGCTCGTCTTCGCCAACGCGCCGGGGCGGACGGTGCTGGACGAGGCCGCACTGTTCACCGAAAGAAACGGGCTGCTGTTCGCCGTTGCGCCCGATGCGCAGCGCGCGTTGCGCGAGGCATGCCTCGCGGCCGAGACCGGCAACGCCGCAGCGGACGGTAGCGGACCCATTCCGCTCGCGACCTCGCAAGCCGGCTGGTTCGCCAATGTGCTGCCGCTGACCTCGGGCGACCGGCAGCGTACCGGAGCGCTGCATTCCGCGGTGGCTGCCGTCTTTGTCCGCAGGACCTCGCCGGCAAGCCCGCCGCCGCTGGAGGCGCTGGCAAAGCTCTACAAACTCACCGCCAGCGAAATCCGCCTGGTCGATGCGGTCATGAAGGTCAGTGGGGTGAAAGCCCTGGCCGATCTGCTCGGCTTGACCCAGGCCACTGTGAAGACGCACCTTCACAACGTCTTTCGCAAGACCGGCACCGCGCGGCAGAGCGAGCTGGTCAAGCTGATCGCCGGCTTCGCGCCGCCGACGCAGGAGTGATCTGGAAAAACGCGCCGGCGCGGACTACATCTGCCTCATGGCAAACCATTTGCTCCAGGATTTCGTCGAACGGCACGAAAAGCTCTTCGTGCTGACCGGCGCCGGTGTCAGCACGAATTCAGGCATTCCCGACTATCGCGACAGGGACGGCAACTGGAAGCGGACCCAGCCGGTTAATTTCCAGGCCTTCATGTCGGAGGAGCCGACGCGCCAACGCTATTGGGCGCGCAGTCTGATCGGCTGGCGGCGGTTCGGACAGGCCCGGCCGAACGATGCGCATCACGCGCTCGCCCGGCTCGAGGCCGACGGGCGCTGCGGGATGCTGCTGACGCAGAATGTCGACCGTTTGCATCAATCTGCGGGCCACCGTCAGGTGATCGATCTGCACGGGCGGCTCGACCTGGTCCGCTGCATGGGCTGCGGCGCGAAGGCGCCCCGGAGCGAATTCCAGGATGTGCTTGGCCGCGCCAATCCCGAATGGCTCGCGCTCGAAGCTGCGGATGCGCCCGACGGCGATGCCGATCTGGAGGACGCGGAATTCTCCTCGTTCAAGGTGCCTGCCTGCGAAGCCTGCGGCGGCATCCTCAAACCCGACGTTGTGTTTTTCGGCGAGAACGTCCCTCGCGACGTGGTTGCTGTTGCGCAAGACCATCTATCGCAGGCCGACGCTATGCTGATCGTCGGCTCGTCGCTGATGGTCTATTCCGGCTTTCGCTTTGTGCAGGCTGCGGCGCAGCGCAACATTCCGATCGCCGCGGTCAATCTCGGACGCACCCGCGCCGATGATCTTCTGACGCTGAAGGTCGAGGCGCGCTGCGAAGCAGCGCTTGCATTCCTGCTCTGATCTCACGCCAGGCGAACATGCCTTGCGTATTGCATAGGTGCCGCGCAGAATAGCTTGGCACAGCATTTCAGCATGCTCGATGGCATGGAAATTGCTGCGTTTTCGCCTTGAGTCTTGACGATCAGCACGGAGATTTCTGGAATGCTTGAGGGAGCCGAGGTGCGGCTTGCCGTCGATATCGGTGGCACGTTCACCGACATCGTGCTGGACGTGGGTACGGTGCGCAAAACCCGCAAGGTGCTGACGACGCCCCAGCGCCCGGAGCAGGCGGTGCTGGATGGGATGCGTCTCATTCTCACCGATGCACGCGCGCATGTCAGCGATATCGACGTCTTCATTCACGGCACCACGCTCGCGACCAACGCCATCATCGAGCGCCGCGGCGCCAAGACTGCACTGATCGCGACCGACGGTTTTCGCGATGTCCTCGATATCGGCACCGAGAGCCGTTACGACCAGTATGATCTTACGATAGACAAGCCGAAGCCGCTGGCGCCGCGGAGCCTGCGCTTCACCGTGCCCGAACGCGTCGATGCGCATGGCGCCGTTCGCCTCCCGCTCGACGAAACGGCGGTGCGCGCACTCGCGCCGAAATTGCGCGCGCTGAATGTCGAGAGCGTTGCGATCGCTTTCCTGCACTCCTACGCCAACCCGGAACACGAGCGCCGCGCGGCGGCGATCATAGCTGAGGAAATGCCCGGGATCTCCGTGACCATGTCGTCAGCCGTGTGCCCGGAGATCCGCGAGTACGAGCGCACGTCCACGGCCGTCGCCAATGCTTATGTCCAGCCGCTGATCGATGGCTATCTCGCGCGCATGGCGGATGCCTTGCAGGTCGAACAGTTCCGTGGTGCGATCTATCTCGTCACATCAGGCGGCGGCGTCACCTCGATCGAGACGGCGCGACGCTTTCCGGTGCGGCTCGTCGAATCCGGTCCTGCCGGCGGGGCGATCTTCTCGGCGCAGATCGCCGCGCGCCTCGGCGAGAGCAAGGTGCTCTCCTTCGACATGGGCGGCACCACCGCAAAGATCTGTTTGATCGAAAAGTTCCAGCCCGAGACCTCGCGCGTATTCGAGGTCGATCGCGCGGCGCGCTTCCTGAAAGGCTCGGGCCTGCCCGTACGTATTCCCGTGATCGAGATGGTCGAGATCGGCGCCGGTGGCGGCTCGATCGCGCATGTCGACGCGATGAAGCGGGTCACCGTCGGCCCCGAGAGCGCCTCGTCGGAGCCCGGGCCTGCCTGCTACGGTCGCGGCGGCCAGCGTCCGGCGGTGACGGATGCGGACGTTGCGCTGGGCATGATCGATCCCGGCGCCTTTGCGGGTGGCACGATCAAGCTCGATCCGGAGCTCTCGAAGCAGGCGCTGCTGCGGAGCGTCGGCGAGCCCCTGGGCCTGTCGGCCGAGACGGCAGCCTACGCTGTGCACGAGGTCGTCTGCGAGAACATGGCGAGCGCGGCGCGCGTGCATGCGGTCGAGCGCGGCGAGATTGTCGGCCAACACACGCTGATTGCCTTCGGCGGCGCGGCGCCGTTACATGCGGCGCGTGTCGCCGAGAAGATCGGCGTCTCCCGCGTGATCGTGCCGTCGAATGCCGGCGTCGGCTCGGCGGTCGGATTCCTGGCGGCGCCCATCGCCTATGAGCTGGTGCGCAGTCGTCACGTCCGGCTGGACGATTTCGACACCGAAGCGATTTCGGACCTCTTGCAGGAGATGGCGACCGAGGCCCGTGCGCTGGTCGAGCCGGGCGCTGCCGGTGCGCCGGTGCGCGAGCGCCGCGCCGCCTTCATGCGCTATGTCGGCCAGGGCCATGAGATCTCGGTCGAGTTGCCGAACCGGCCGCTGACCCCGGCTGATCTCGCAGGTCTCCGCCAGAAATTCGAAGCGGATTACTCCGCGATGTTCGAACGTCCGATCCCGGGCGCAGCGATCGAAGTGCTGAGCTGGTCGGTGCTCGCGACCACCGAGGCGCGCAATCCTCCGACGGTTGCTGCCGTCGCGCGCAAGCCCGCGGGCAAAGCGTCCGGCAGCCGCAAGTTCTTCGACGGACGGGCAGGGGAAGTGATCGAGATCCCGCTCTATCGGCGCGAGGACATGGCGCCCGGCGCGACCATTGCCGGCCCCGCCGTGATCGCGGAGGACGAGACCTCCACCTTCGTCTCGACCAGTTTTGACGCCCATATCGACGGTGCCGGCAGCATCGTCATGGAACGGAAGGCGGCCTGATCATGAGCAAGCCGAGCGGCGCGAGCCTGATCGATCTTCAGATCATGTGGCACCGGCTGATCGCCGTAGTCGAAGAGCAGGCGCAGGTGCTCTTGCGCACGGCGTTCAGCCCGATCGTGCGCGAATGCGGCGACCTCTCGGCCGGCGTGTTCGACCTCAAGGGCCGGATGCTGGCGCAGGCGGTGACCGGCACGCCCGGTCACGTCAACTCGATGGCGGAATCGGTCAAGCACTTCATTGCGCATTTCCCGATCGAGACGATGAAGCAAGGCGATGCCTACATCACCAATGATCCCTGGATGGGTACCGGCCATCTCAACGACTTCGTCGTGACCACGCCGTGCTTCAAGGACGGCAAGCCGGTGGCGTTGTTCTCCTGCACCAGCCATCTGATGGACATCGGCGGCATCGGCTTCGGCCCTGATGCCACCGACGTGTTCATGGAGGGCCTCTACATCCCCATGCTGAAGCTGATCGACCAGGGTGTCGTCAACGAGACGCTGATGGCGATGATCCGCACCAACACACGGCTCCCAATTGACACCGAGGGCGATACCTATTCGCTCGCCGGCTGCAACGACGTCGGCTGCGAACGTCTGGTCGAGATGATGACCGAATTCGGCATCGATACGCTGGACGAGCTCGGCGATTACATCTGCGACCGCTCGCGCGAGGCCGTGCTGGCCGAGATCGCAAAGCTGCCGAAGGGCAGCTGGCGTAACACCATGGTGGTCGACGGTTACGACGCGCCGGTGACGCTCGCGGCGACGCTGACGATCTCGGAGCATGGCATTCACGTCGATTTCGAGGGCACCTCCGCCGCTTCGAAATTCGGCATCAACGTGCCCTTGTCCTACACCACGGCCTATACCGTGTTCGGCCTCGGCTGCGTCGTCGCCTCGCAGATCCCGAACAATGCGGGCTCGCTCTCGCCGCTGACGGTGTCGGCGCCATCAGGCGCGATCCTCAATGCGTCCATGCCCGCGCCGGTCGCCTCGCGCCACATCATCGGCCAGATGCTGCCCGACGTCGTGTTCGGCTGCCTGCGCCAGATCATTCCCGAGCGCGTCCCCGCGGAAGGCACCTCGTGCCTGTGGAATCTGAACGTGCGCGGCCAGACCCGCAGCGGCGTCGGAGGCAATTACGGATTCTCGATGGCGGTGACCTCCAATGGCGGCACCGGCGCGCGCTTTACGAAGGATGGGCTGTCGGCGACCGCCTATCCCAGCGGCGTGCGCGGCACCCCGGTCGAGATCGCGGAAACGCAGACCCCGCTGATCTTCTGGCGCAAGGAGCTGCGACCCGATTCCGGCGGGGCGGGACGTACCCGCGGCGGCCTCGGCCAGATCATCGAGGTCGGCAGCGGCGTCGATGCGCCGTTCGACATTCTCGCCGCCTTCGACCGCATCGATCATCCGCCGCGCGGGCGCGATGGAGGCAGGAATGGAGAGGCCGGCTATGTCGGCCTGAAATCCGGCAAGAAGCTGCGCGGCAAAGGCTTTCAGCAGGTGCCGCCCGATGACCGGCTGGTGGTGATGACGCCCGGCGGCGCCGGCATCGGCAACCCCACGGAGCGGGATCGCGCCGCCGTCAACGACGACGTCGCGAGCGGCCTCGTGTCTTCAGAGAATGCGGTTAAGGTTTATGGGTATGCGCGGTGACGCATAAGGCGTCGCACGCTGGGTAAGACGGAGGGGCTCAATGATCACGCGACGAGGCTTCACCACGGGCGCTGCGACGTTGCTCGCCGCCGGCCACTTCTCGACCCGCGCGCGGGCCGCGACCGTGAGCTGGGACATGTCGACGGTGTGGCCCGAAGGCAATTTTCACACCCAGAACGCGATGGCGTTCGCGGACGAAGTGAGGAAGCAAACCGGCGGCGCGGTCGCCATCACCGTGAAAGCCGGCGGCCAGCTCGGCTTCAAGGGACCGGAGCATCTGCGCGCAGTGCGTGATGGCCTCGTGCCGCTCGCCGATGTCCTCAACATCCAGCAGGTCGGCGACGAGCCCTTCATGGGCGTCGAGAGCATTCCCTTCCTCTGCGGCTCGATGGAGGAATTGAAGGTGCTGCACAAATATGTGCGGCCGGAATACGAGAAGGTTGCCGCGCGCAACAACCAGAAGATCCTCTACATCACGCCGTGGCCGACGCAGTATCTGCATCTCAAGGTCAAGGTTGCCGACGTCGACGGGTTGAAGAACATCAAGATTCGCGTGCCCGACAAGAACGCCGTCGACATGCTGAATGCGATCGGCATGGCGGCCGTGATGATTCCTTGGGGCGAGACGATCCCCGCGCTGGCGTCCGGCGCCGTCGCCGGCGTCTCCACCTCGGCGGTGTCAGGTGTCGACGGAAAGTTCTGGGAATTCCTGAAATACGTCTACCCGACCAATCACGTCTGGTCGTCGCAGATGCTCACCGTCAATCTCGATTCCTGGAAGGCGCTGAGCGCCGACCAGCAGAAGCTCGTTGCTGATATCGCGGCCAAGATGGAGCCGGGCTTCTGGGCCAACTCGCTCAAGGCCGACGTCGACAGCCTCAACCGCCTCAAGGAGGGCGGCATGGAGGTGGTGCCGGTCTCGGACGCGATGATGGCGGACATTCGCAGCAAGACCGCGCCGCAGCTCGACGCGTTTCTCAAGCACGTGCCTGCCGCCGACAAGCCGGTGCGGGCCTATCTCGCCGAAATGAAGCGCGGCTGAGGGAAGCCGTGGTGAGCGTCTCGCCCGAAGCTCCGCAGAGCCTCAACGCGGCGGCGCCGGCGCCGCTGCGCATCCTGCTCGATGCCATCGACCGGCTCGGCCGGCTCGACGGCTGGATCGGCGGCGGGTGCCTCCTGACCCTGACGCTGCTGATGCTGTGCGAGGTCGCAACCCGCTTCCTCTCGAATTTCCTGTCGTTCTTCCCGCCGACGATCTCGATCGCCTGGGAATATTCCTCCTATCTGATGGCGGCCTCGTTCACCTTCGGCGCCGCCATGACCTTGCGGGTCGGCGGTCACATCCGCGTCGTGCTGCTGCTGAAGAACGCACCAGCGCCGGTGCAACGCGCACTCGAGATTGTTTCGGCTGCCGCGGGCTTCGCCTTCATGGCGTTCCTGACCTCGGCGATGGCGAAATTCGCCTTCGGCGCCTATGTGCGCGGCCAGGTCTCGACCTCCAGCGATACGCCGCTGTGGTTTCCGCAAGGCGTCGTCACCTTCGGCATGCTGCTGCTCACGCTCCAGTTCCTGGCGCGTGCGATCCAGGCGGTGCTCGGCCTGCCGCTGGAGGATCACCGCATGAAGGCCTCTCCCGTCGAATGATCGCGCTAGCGCCGGATATCGGATCATGAGCATCGAAGTCGTCGCCCTGTTCTCGATCCTGTTTGCGCTGCTGGCGTGCGGCGTCTGGATCGGCCTGACATTGGCGCTCACTGCGACGCTGCTGCTCGCGATGTTCCGCTCGATCCCGCTCGACAAGCTGCTGCCGCAATATGCCTGGAACATCCTGACCACGCAGGAGCTGCTGGCGCTGCCGCTGTTCATCCTGATGGGCGAATTGCTGTTTCGCACTCGCCTGTCGCGCTCGCTGTTCCAGGGGCTGGCGCCATGGGCCGGTCTTCTGCCGGGCCGCCTGCTGCATGTGAACGTGATCGGCTGCACCATCTTCGCCGCGATCTCCGGCTCCTCGGCCGCGACCACGCAGGTGATCGGCCGGATGTCGCTCAACGAGCTCTTGCGCCGCGGCTATTCGCGCGACATCGCGATCGGCTCGCTCGCCGGCGCCGGCACGCTCGGTTTCCTGATCCCGCCGTCCAACATCATGATCATCTACGGCGTGCTCGGCGACGTCTCGATCCTGAAGCTGTTCACCGCCGGCGTGCTGCCCGGCCTGCTGCTGGCCGCCACTTTCATGGGCTGGGTGATGCTGCACACGAGCCTCAAGCCCAGCATGGTGCCGGAAACGGAAGCCAAGCTTTCGCAGGTGTCGTGGGGCGAGCGCTTCGTCGCGCTAAGGGATCTCGCGCCCGCGCTGTTTCTGATCGCCTGCGTGCTCGGCTCGATGTATGGCGGGCTGGCGACACCGTCGGAGGCCGCCGCCGTCGGTGTGCTCGGCGCCGGCCTTGTCGCCTGGGCGCAGGGCTCGATGTCACAACAGGTGATGCGCGACGTGCTGATCGGCTCGGTCGTGACCTGCTCGATGATCGCGCTGATCGTGCTTGGCGCCTCGATCCTCGGCAATGCCGCAGCCTTCCTCGGCATTCCGCAGGCGGTCGCCGCCTTCGTGAAGGGGCTTGGCCTTTCGCCCTTCATGCTGATCGTTGTGCTGGTCATTTTCTACCTGGTCCTCGGCTGCTTCCTCGACGGCTTTTCGATGATCGTGATGACGTTGCCGATCGTGCTGCCGATCGTGAAAGGCGCCGGCTTCGACGAGATCTGGTTCGGTATCTTCCTCGTGCTCGCCGTCGAGATGGCGCAGATCACCCCGCCTGTCGGCTTCAACCTGTTCGTGATCCAGGGTCTGACTGAAGACGGTCTCGGCTACATCGCGCGCGTGACGATGCCTTATCTGATGATCATGATCGGCTTCGTGCTGCTGCTGACGCTCTGGCCCGGCATCGTCACGATCCTGCCGCGGGTGCTGTACGGATAGATGTCGGCCGCCCCGGCTCTGAAACCGGGGCGACGTTCTTGAGCGGATCGCTTACGCCGCCGCCTTCTTCCGCGCCTGCTCGGCCTTGTACAGCTCGAACTCCTCCGCGATCGCCCTCGCGATCGACGGCCGCTGCCGCAGGCGCTCGTAATAGGCCTTCACGTTCGGCCATTTTGCGAGCTCGATCGGCGGCGTCGCCATGGTCCAGTTGATGACCGTGACGAGGTAGGCATCGGCGACGCTGAAATGGTCGAGCAGGAACTCGCGCCCCTTCAGGTAATTGTCGAGATAGTCGAGCCGCGACAGGTTCTTCTCCAGCACATAGGCCTTCGCTTCCTGCGGCGCCTTGCGGTCGAGCACGGGGATGAACAGGCCCTTGTGCAGTTCGGTGCCGATGAAGCAGAGCCATTGATGCAGCCGCGTGCGATCGATGCCCTGCGTGGCGCCGAGCCCGGATTGCGGAAAGCGGTCGGCGACGTATTGCAGGATCGCAGCGTTCTCGGTCAGCACCACGCCCTCGTCGGTACGCAGCGTCGGCACCAGCCCGATCGGGTTCACGGTTCGGAAGTCGGCGCCGTCCTTCAGCACTGTCTTGGTCGGCGGATCGACTTCGAGATAATTTGCCTCGGCGCCGGCTTCATAGAGCGCGATGCGCGTGGCCATGGAGCAGGCGAGCGGCGAGAAATAAAGATCCATCTGGGGTCTCCTTGGGCAATTCCTGTGACTCTCTGGAGTGTCGCTCAACCTGGCCAGATTGATTTTTGTACCATCTTGCATAATATGGAGCGGGTCAAGGATTAAATTGCGATATGGTACAAAAATCGAAGCCGCCATCTACTGCCGACCAATCTCAGCGCCGCGTCGAGCCCAAGCGCCGCGGGCGGCCGCGCGCCTACGAGCCTGATGTCGCTTTGGGCAAGGCGCTCGACCTGTTCCGCCGTCAGGGCTTTGCCGCGACCTCGCTCGACGATCTCAGTGAAGCGACCGGCATGAATCGGCCGAGCCTCTATGGCGCCTTCGGCGACAAGCGCGAGCTCTACATCAAGAGTTACCAACGTTACCGCGAGGATGCGCGGGCCTCGATGACGGCGATCTTCCGCGAGGAGATGCCGCTGCGCCAGCGGCTCGAGCGCATCTTCGCTTCGGCGCTCGACATCTATCTCTCCGGCGACACCGGTCCGCGCGGTTGCTTCACCGTGGTGACCGCGGCATCCGAAGCCGTCGGCGATCCCGAGATCCGGGCCATGGTGCTCGACGGTCTCACCGAACTGGACAAGGCCTTCGCCAATTGCTTCCGCCGCGCAAAGGAGAAGGGCGAATTGCCCGAGAGCGCGGATCCGGCCGCGTTGGCGCAGATCGCATCTGCGACAGTGCACACCGTCGCCATCCGCTCCCGCGCCCGCGTGCCGCGCAAGGAACTGGAAGCGATCGTCAAGGGCGCGATCGACGTGATGGTTGGGGCTAAGCCTTAGCCTTGGTCTGACTAAGCCGCCCGGATCTGCGCGAGAAAACGATCCACCTCGTCGCGCAGGCGCTGCGACTGCTTCGACAGCTCGATCGCCGAAACCAGCACCTCTTCTGCGGCCGTGCCCGTCGCTGCGATGCCGTCGGTGACCCCTGCGATGTTCTGCGAGACCTCGCCGGTGCGCGCGGCGGCCTGCTGGACGTTCTGCGCGATCTCCTGGGTCGCCGTGCCCTGCTGGCCGACGGCCGCCGCGATCGCGGCGGAGATTTCGTCGACTTCGCGGATGGTCGCGCAGATCGACTGGATCCCATTCACCGCGCCTGATGTCTCGCCCTGAACGGCCGTCACCTGCGCGCCGATTTCTTCCGTCGCCTTTGCCGTCTGGGTCGCCAGTGCCTTGACCTCGGAAGCGACCACCGCAAAGCCGCGGCCGGCTTCGCCCGCGCGCGCCGCCTCGATCGTCGCATTCAGCGCCAGCAGGTTGGTCTGGCCGGCGATGCCGTTGATGAACGAGACGACGTCGCCGATTTTTTGCGCGGCATCCGCGAGGCTCTGGACGCGCGCATTCGACGCCTGTCCGTCGCTTGCGGCTTTGCCCACCACTTCGGTCGCGTGCGCCAGGCGACGGCTGATCTCGGCCATCGACGAGGACAATTCCTCCGCCGCAGCCGCCACGGTCTGCACGTTCTCGGAGGCCAGGGCCGAGGCCGACGACACCGTGCGGGTTTGCTGCCGCGACTGCTCGACGATGGCGGACATCGAGCGCGCGGTATGCTCCATCTCGACCGCAGCGGAAGACACCGTGGTGACGACGTCGCGTATGGATGCCTCGAAATTGTCGGCGAGTGCTGCAAAGGCGCGCCGCTTCTCGGCCTCGGACTGCACCTTGGCCTCGAGCTGATCGGCCTGGAGCTTGCTGAAATTGACGGCGTTGTCGCGGAACACACCGACCGCCTTCACCATCGCGCCGACTTCGTCATTCGCCTTGCTCTCGGGAACGGCGACGTCGAGCCGGCCGTCGGCGAGCTCGCGCATCACTGATGTGATCGACAGGATCGGACGCGAGATGCTCCGGGCGATGAGATAGCCGACGAGGGCGGCGAGGATCAGCCCGAGGACGGCGATGCCGATCGCGAGCATCCATGCGCGGTCGGCCGAGCTCACATAATCGGCGTTGTCCATCACCAGCTCGACCGCGCCGAGCGGCTTTCCAGAAAAGTCCTTGATCGGCCCGAGCAGTGCGGCGACCGGCGTGGTGTCGAGCTTGCCCTGGCGCAGCGTGAACTCGCCGGCGGTTGCGCGGCCGTAATCGGCTGGCTCGAAGAAGCTTTTGCCCTTCAGCGTACCGCCGAACAGCTTGAAACCCGAACTGTCGGCGAGATGGAAGGCGATATCGACGTGGCGGTTGAGCTTGAAATCCTCGAGGAAGGACTGGCCGAAGGTTAGGCCGAATTCCACCGAGCCGAGATGCTTGCCTGCTGGCGCGATCGGCACCACGCCGCGAATGCCAAGACCGGCGACGCCGCCTTCGAGGCCGACCACGACCTTGCGTTCCTGATTGGCGTCGACCACGGTTTTGCGGAAGCTCGAGAGGTCGTCGCCGAACTTCGCCGGCTGGTGCACGCGCAGGAAGGACGTCGCGGGCGGCGTATGGAACTGGAACTGCTCGACGCCGTATTCCGATTTGGTGGCAGCGAACACAGGTCCGAACAGCCGCACCAGGGCCTCGCGGTCTTGCTTGGCCATCGCTTCCTGCGTCGCCGGCATCGCGGCCACGACCGTGCTCATGGCGGCGGCGCGGTGGGACTCTTCGGCGATGCGCGACAGCAGCGCATCATAATGACTGCGCAGTTCCCGTTGGTCGGCGCGGTCGATGATGCCCGCAATGATCCACATCGCGCCGAGCACCGCGATCAGCGCGGTTGCCGCCGCTGTCACGGCGAGCGCAACCGTGATCCGCATCCTGAGGCCAAGGCTGGTCCGCATGTCCGACCCGTTCGTTGAGCGTTGCTTAACAACGGCTATCAACTTCTCGCTAAGAGAGGGTGAACGGGATACCGGCGCAGCGAGAATTGTGGGGGGAGACGGACGGTGGGAACCACTAAAGTTGGGCGGAGCAACCGCCCCGCCTAATATCCCCTCCCGCGATCCACCACGTTCTGCAGCGCGCCGCCCGCCTCGAACGTCGCGATCTGCTCGGCGACATAAGCCGAGATCGCATCCGCATCGGTGTCGGCGGCGTTGTGCGGCGTCAGCACCACCTTGGGATGGGTCCAGAACCGGCTGTCCGCGGGCTGCGGTTCCTGCACAAACACGTCGAGCGAAACGGCCCCCAGCGTGCCGTCGTCGAGACAGGCGAGGATATCGGCCTCGTTCTGCAAACCCCCTCGGCCGGCATTGATCAGCACGGGCGCGCCGAGCGGGCTGGTGCGGTTGAGCTTGGAGAAGACGTCGCGATTGAGGATGCCGTGCGTGTCAGGCGTCAGCGGCAACAGCGACACCAAGATATCAGTCTTGCGCAGGAATGCGTCCATGCCGGCGCTGCCATGAAAGCATTCGACACCCTCGATCGTGCGCGGGCTGCGGCTCCAGCCGATGACACGGAAGCCGAGCCGCCGCAGCACCTCGGCGGCATCGGCACCCAACGTGCCGAGGCCCATGACGCCGACCGCGACCGCGCTCGCAGGCCATTGATATTTCGGCTCCCAGCGCTTGGCGCGCTGACAGTGGCGCAGGTAAAGCTCCTGCCGATGGTGCATCAGCACGTGCAGCACGACATATTCGGTCATGCGGTTGGTGAGATCAGGCACCGCGACGCGCACCAGCGGCACATCAGGCAGGCTCTTGTCGGCCATCAATGCATCGACGCCGGCGCCGAGGTTGAAGATTGCCCGCAGATTGGGGAATGAGCCGAGGTCACCCGGCACCGGCTTCCACACCGCGGCATAGTGCACTTCGGCCGGATCGAGCGAGGCATCGGGCAGCAGCACCACGCGACGGCCGCTGCAGATGGCGTCGAACCGGGCCTTCCAGCGCTCCGGCAGCCAGTTCTGCTGGGTGCTGTTGATCAGGACGGCCAGTGTGCCCATGCTCATTCGAAGTGCCTCGTGGGGTTCCGGTTTCGAAGGCCCTCCTTGGCACGATCCGCCGGATTTTTCTCGCAAATTATTTCCGCAGCCCTGTCGGGGCAGGGCATAGTGGATCGTCTTCACAATAAGCATTCGAGGAAGGTGCTGCCCATGCTTTATGCGATCCTTTGCTATCATGACGAGGACTTCGTCGGCTCCTGGAGCAAGGACCAGGACGAGGCCGTGATGAAGAAGCTCGCCGTGGTGCAGGAGAAGCTCACCCAGCAGGGCCGGCTTGGGCCGGTGGCCAGGCTGCTGCCGACCACCGCGGCGGCGACCTTGCGCAAGGAAGACCCGCCGCTGGTGCTCGACGGTCCGTATGCCGAGACCAAGGAGCAGTTGCTCGGCTTCTACATCGTCGACTGCAAGAACCTGGACGACGCCCTGGACGTCGCGCGCGACCTCGGAGCTGCCAATCCCGGCGGCGCCTATGAGGTGCGTCCCGTCGGCGTGTTCCGGCCCGGAGGAATTTCGGCGTGAGCGACACCGATACCGCCTGGATCGAGACCGCGCTGACCTCGGCGCGACCCCAGGCGGTCGGCGCACTGTTGCGCTATTTCCGCGATCTCGATATGGCCGAGGAAGCCTTTCAGAATGCGTGCCTGCGGGCGCTCAAAACCTGGCCGCAGAACGGTCCGCCACGCGATCCCGCAGCCTGGCTGATCATGGTCGGCCGCAACGTCGCGATCGACGAGGTCCGCCGCACCCGCAAGCAGCAGCCGCTGCCCGAGGACGACCAGGCGATCTCCGACCTCGACGATGCCGAAGGCGCGCTCGCCGAGCGGCTCGACGGCTCGCACTACCGCGACGATATCCTGCGGCTGATGTTCATCTGCTGCCATCCGCAATTGCCGGCGACGCAGCAGATCGCGCTGGCGCTGCGCATCGTCTCCGGCCTCACGGTGAAGCAGATCGCGCGCGCCTTCTTGGTGTCGGAGGCCGCGATGGAGCAGCGCATCACCCGCGCCAAGGCCAAGGTCGCGGAGGCGGGGACGCCGTTCGAAGCCCCGGGCGCGATCGAGCGCTCCGAGCGGCTCGCCGGTGTCGCCGCGATGATCTATCTGATCTTCAACGAGGGCTATTCGGCGAGCGGCGACACCGCCGAGATCCGCAAGCCGCTGTGCGAGGAGGCGATCCGGCTGGCGCGGCTGCTGCTCCGGCTGTTCCAGAGCGAGCCGGAGATCATGGGCCTGACGGCGCTGATCCTGTTGCAGCATGCGCGCAGTGCGGCGCGCATAGCCGCGGATGGTTCGCTGATCCTGCTCGACGACCAGGACCGCTCGCTCTGGAACCGCACCATGATCGCGGAAGGTCTCGCGCTGATCGACAAGGCGATCCGCCATCGCCGCAGCGGTCCCTACCAGATCCAGGCCGCGATTGCCGCGCTGCATGCGCGCGCCGCGACGCCCGAGGAGACCGACTGGGCTCAGATCGACCTGCTCTACGGCGCGCTGGAGGTGGTGCAGCCCTCGCCGGTGGTGACACTCAACCGCGCGGTTGCCGTGTCCAAGGTGCGCGGGCCGCAAGCCGCGCTCGACCTGATCGAGCCGCTGGCGCCGAAGCTTGCCAATTACTTCCATTTCTACGGCGTGCGCGGCGCCTTCCTGATGCAACTCGGCCGTAACGACGAAGCCCGCGTTGCCTTCGACCGCGCCATTGCCCTCGCCAACACCTCGGCCGAGGCCGCCCATATCCGCATGCACATCGATCGCCTGATCCGGGACAGCCAGCCGAAGGGGGCGAGGGCGGGTTAGCCGGTGTCCTTCCCGGCTCATCGCCCCGCGATGCCCCGGAATGACGGTCGACAATGCGGCGAAAAAATCATCTCCAACCTGTCGGCACCCGCCATCTCCCTTCGTCTTCATCCCGTATCGAGGGAGTCATTCATGCTGAAAGCTGTTGCCATTGTCGCTGTCGTGCTCGCGATCGGGATTGCGGGCGTTCTCGTTCTCGCATCGACAAAGCCCGACACGTTCCGGGTGGAGCGCTCGCTGGCGCTGAAGGCGCCGGCCGAAGCCGTCTATCCACTCGTCGCCGATTTCCACTTCTGGACCAGCTGGTCGCCCTATGAAGGGCGCGATCCCGCAATGAAGCGGACCTACGGGGGAGCTGCGGCAGGGAAGGGCGCGGCCTATGGCTGGGACGGCAACAACGATGTCGGCGCCGGCCATATGGAGATCCTCGAGGCGAGCACGCCATCGAAGCTCCGCATCAAGCTCGATTTCGAACGCCCCTTCGAGGGGCACAACACCGCCGAGTTCACCTTTGTGCCGCAAGGTGATGCCACACTGGTCACCTGGGCGATGTACGGTCCGGCTCCGTTCATGTCCAAGGTAATGCAGGTCTTCGTCAACATGGACAACATGATCGGCAAGGATTTTGAAACTGGTCTCGCCAGTCTGAAGAAGCTCACCGAGAAGTAATGCGCGTACTGCCCAGAGAAGCAAAAAGGAGAGAAACGATGCTCAACCCCTATCTGTTTTATCAGGACACTTGCGAAGCGGCGTTCAACTTCTACGCCAAGGTTCTCGGCGGCAAGATCGACGCAATGATGCGCGCCTCCGATGCACCACCGGAGATGCCTGCCACGCCCGGTCGCGAGAAGACGATCATGCATGCCCGGATGTCGCTGCCCGATGGCAGCGTGTTGATGGCCTCGGACGCGCCGGGCGAGCATTTTCACAAGCCGCAGGGGTTTTCGATCTCGCTCACGATTGCTGACCCCGCGGAGGGCGAGCGCAAGTTCAACGCGCTCGCCGACGGCGGCAGCGTCACCATGCCCTTCAGCAAGACGTTCTGGGCCAAGGGCTTCGGCATGTGCGTTGACAAGTTTGGTATTCCCTGGATGGTGAACTGCCCGGCCGAAGGCATGTGACGGGCGGCCGCCTGATGTAGTGAGGTGCGGCTTCCTCTCTTGTCATGAGAGGAGGCTCGCTCTGTCAGCGGATTGATCCGGTCGTGTCCTCGCTCGGCGGCTGGGTGACGCAGATGCGGCAGATCACGAGCTTCGAGCCGAGCTGCCGGTCGTTTTCCGCCTCGATCTCATCGTGGACCGCCCACCACGCGTCGGAATAAGGACGCAAGGTGGAGAGCACCTTTTGCCGCTCCAGATTGGGATCACTCTCTGGGGCTGCTTGATTGGCGAGGCGCCGTTTTGTGACCGCAGGACGATTGGGGTCCTGACCGAGTCCGTCCCACGCGATGGGCCGACGCTCAGCCGCGGGCGCGCTTGCGCATCCCGCGAGCGCTGCGCAAAAACTAAGCAAGACGAGAATGTGTCGAGCCATGCCGGACCTGTTGTGCGGTACGCCACGCCAATCCGCGTGGAAACTTTGCATTGCGACGCTTAAGCGGGACTTGAGGGAAAACGACGTCGCCGGCATGGCCGAAACGAGATTCGTGCTTTCGTCTTTGAGAACAGCGCGATCGTCTGTGATTCGGCGCGGATCGCATCGCACAACAACTGGCGCAAGATTAGGCTGTGAACTTCGCGCCCGAATCGCTAATCATATTCACAATACCTACAAATTAGGGCGGGCGTGACTTGGAAGGGAGCGACCGATGGCGGCGGCGCTACAAATCAATTTTGCTATGTGGGGCATGCTCATCTGCGCGAGCGTGAAGCTCGCGCCCATGATTCAGGTTGCCTTTCACTAGTGGAACGGCCAGTTTGTGACGACTGTTCGTCGGCACGCGGCGCCGTGCCTCAGCTGATGAAGAGCGCAATCAGCATGAAGCTCATGCCCATCACGACGATCATGGGAACCACAAGGTTGCGCTGTCGCGACGGCCGACGCGACTGAGGGCTTCGCGGTCGCAACGTCTCGCGCACGTGCGATGACGGCTGCGATGGTGCAAGCGAAGCCTTGGCGTCCGAGCCGATGTACTTCACATACAATTCAAGCAGCCGCAATTCGGACGTCAGGTCGATCAGGCCCTCGCGGTCACGCCGCGTCAGATCCTCGAATTCGAGGGTTTCTTCCGAGCTTAATGCGCCGAGGACGATTCGTCCCTGATCCGACAGGCGGTAGCAAAAATCGATGGCCTCCATATGCGGGCCATTTGAAAATGACTGATCTTGAAAATGTGGAACCATTCTCGTCCGCGGCCGCTCTGCCGAGATGTGACGGTCGCAGTCATTGCGATGCGTGAATCTCTCGGTGTGGCCCACATCATCATAATCGCCACCGAGAAGCTGGAAATCGCGTAAATTGGGCAAGCATTGCGAAGCTGTTGAGCGGATTTCGCGCCGCCGAGGCCGGAATTGCGGAGAATTGCCTAATCGTCGGACAGCAGAGGATTCATTGCAGTCACGCCGCCGCCTGAGGCCGAAATGTCATCGACAGCGCGGGTAGATCGCGGCGAGGTCCCGGCCCTTCAACAGGAGCAGTCGTGAGGTGAGGCCGCCGCGGCGGCTGATCCAGTCGCGGATCGGGCCGGGATAGGCCGCAAGCACGGCTTCGGATGCTTCCGGCTCGGCATAGAAACGCCCGCGCCGGTCGACCGAACGCGCGGCGTGGAAGCCGAGCACGGCGCGCTTGGTGACGCAGATTCGCTCGCCCGGCACGATGCTGAGCACGAGCGTGCACGCCGACAGGCAGGGACCGTCGATCACCACGCGCTCGCCGCTCTCGCGCACCTTCTCGAACAGGTCGAGGAACGGTCCGACTTGTCCGCCCGGGCTTTGGACGATGCGGATCTCGGCGTGGGCCGAGGTGGCGGCGAGCAAAGCTATCGACATGGCGAACAGAGCGAGGCGTCGCATGGCGTCTCCACAAACTCGATCTCGTAGGATGGGCAAAGGCGCATAAGCGCCCACGTCGTTTCTCAATCGCCCGCGATGGTGGGCACGCTACGCTTTGCCCACCCTACGAGATTTGTGCCTACCCGTTTCTTCGTTCGCCGCGCAGCGTCGGCAGGCCGATGCCCGCCGCATCGAAGCCGCCATCGACGGCCAAAATTTGGCCGGTGATGTAGCTCGCCCGTTCCGAGCACAGGAAGAAGATCGCCTCGGCGAGTTCCTCCTCCAGACCGTACCGATTGAGCGGGATGGCGTCGTGATAGTCGGCGCGGATCTCCCTGGTGTGCACTTGCTTCGCCATCGCGGTGTCGACCGGCCCGGGCGCGACCGCGTTGACGCGGATGTTGAGCGAGGCGAGCTCGACCGCGAGCTGCTTGGTGAGGTGCGCGAGCCCGGCCTTGCTGGTGCCGTAGGCCGAACGCAGCGTCGAGGCGCGAACGGCCGAAATCGAGGTGATGTTGACGATGGCGCCGCCGCCCTGCTCGCGCATCAGCGGCACGGCCGCCTTGGTGCAGAGGAAAGGACCGGTGAGATTGACCGTCATGATCCTGTTCCAGTCGGCGTCGCTGGTTTCCAGCACAGGCGCGAACACGGCGACGCCGGCATTGTTGATGAGAGCATCGAGCCGGCCGAAGCGGCTCATCACCGCGGCCATCGCAGATGCCACGGCGGCCGCGTCGGATACGTCGCAGGTGATCGCCAGCGTGGTGTCGGGACTTTGCAGCGCCGCTGCTGCGCTGGCCTGCTGCTCTCCGGCGATATCGAGCAGCGCCACGCGCCATCCTTCGGCGAGGAAGCGTTTCGCCGTGGCCAGCCCGATCCCGCGGGCGGCACCGGTGACGAGGGCAACTTTGGCCGGGGAGGAGGTCATGACGCGGTCCTTTGCTCGGACCTGCGGCATGACAGTTTAGTTGGTCCCATGCAAGGGATCGCAGGGATCAGAATTGGGGGCCGACATATCTGAGACGGCCGATGTCGGATTGTCCTTGCTCAGGAAATTCAAGCGTCGGCGTGACATGCCCGACAAGGATGCCGGCCGACACGGCCGTCTTGATGTATTTCGTCTCCCCCGCGGCCAATTGGAACGTCACCGCGTTTTCGACTTCGGTTGTCGTTGTCACGACGTATTTCCCCGGGGGACGATCGACGAAAGTGAACCCGCCAGGCACCGACCTGCCGACCACTTCGTTGTTCATCCGAATCTCGGGTTGAACAGCGTAGCCGGCAAATTCGCCCGGCCGGATGAAGTAGACTCTGCCAAGACCTGGCCTTAGCGGTGGAAGTTGAAGAGGCGGTTCATCAAGGCCTCGTGGGCTCGCGCAACTCGCCAACAAAAATCCGACAAGCAAAAGGGCCAGCGCCCCGACCTTCGACTTCATATGCCCCCGTCCCACATATTGGAGCGCCCAGCTCCAAGTCGGCGGCAAACGGCGAATGGCTAGCAATTGCCTCGCTGTTTCCGCGCCCCCAGGCTCAATTAGGCATACACGCATTGATTGTGCAATCGTTTTCCGATCGGGAGGCCGATACCGATTGCGTGCCGATATGGGCGCCCTCTCGGGCACGGATCCGAGCCGGCGAGCCGCAGTGGCGTCCGAAATAATTTCACGGGCATGTCGGCTTTGGAGGACGCCGTTCGTCTTACAAGGGAACGACGAAGCTGGTGAGGAACCGCATGCGATTCATGATGCTGATGATCCCGCTCGGCTATGAGACCGCGCCGGCGGACGTGCAGTTCGATCCCGAGCGGGTTGCCGCGATGATGCGCTACAGCGAGGATCTGAAGAATGCCGAGGTGCTGATCACCTTGGATGGCTTGCATCCACCGTCGATGGGTGCGCGCGTCTCGTTTGCGAGCGGCGCGCCTGTCGTGACCGACGGTCCCTTTGCGGAAGCCAAGGAAGTGCTGGGCGGCTACTGGATGATCGAGGTCGGCTCGCGCGATGAGGCCATCGCCTGGGCGAAGAAGTGCCCGGCCGCGGCCAACGAGATCATCGAGATCCGCCAGGTGCAGGAAATGGCCGACGTCCCGTCCGATCTGCAGGCCGCCGCCGCCGGTTTCGCGATTTGAAGACGTAAACAAGGAGAGAACCAATGAGCACCGACACCTATCTCGCTGTCTTCCTCGGCAGCAAGACCAGCCCGAAATGGGCTGCGTGGAATGCGATGTCCGAGGCCGAGCGCAAGGCGAAGGAACAGGAAGGCATGGCGGCCTGGAAGAGCTGGGTCGAAAAGCACCAGGGCGCCATCCAGGCGATGGGCGGTCCGCTCGGCAAGACCAAGAAGGTCGACGGAGGGGGCGTCACCGACATCGCCAACGAGATGGGCGCCTTCACCGTGGTCCGCGCCGCCTCGCACGAAGCGGCTGCAAAGATGTTCGAGAGCCATCCGCATTTCGCGATTTTCCCCGGTGAGCGTGTCGAGATCATGCCGGTGCTGCCGATCCCGGGCGGTTAGGCGGTTTCGTCATTCCGGGGTGGTCCGCAGGACTGAGCCCGGAATCTCGAGATTCCGGGTTCGATGCTGGCGCATCGCCCCGGAATGACGGGGGAGAGATAGTGACCTTCACCGCCGGCTCATGTAAAAGTCGTTCACATGAGCTGGCGCAAGGAGCAGCGCCGCGCCGAGCGCGGCTATCATCACGGCAATCTGAAGGAAGCACTTCTGCAGGCCGCCCTCGGGCTGATCGCCGAGAAGGGCGCGGCCGGCTTTACCTTTGCCGATGCCGCACGCATGGCCGGCGTCAGCGCCGCGGCGCCTTACCGGCATTTTCGCGATCGGGATGAATTGTTGTCCTCGATCGCCCAGCGCGGGTTCGAGCAGTTCGAAGCACGTCTCACCGCAGCCTGGGACGACGGGCGCCCCGACACCGTCACCGCGTTCGAGCGCGTCGGCCGGGCCTATCTCGCCTTCGCCCGCGAGGAGCCGGCATTCTACAATGCGATGTTCGAATCCGGCCTGCCGGTCGATGCCAATCCGGCGCTGCAGGCCGCAAGCGAACGCGCCTTTAACATCATTCGCGCTGCCGCCGAGCGGCTCGCGGCGCTCGCGCCGCCGGGCATGCCGCGTCCGCCGGCGATGATGATGGCGCTGCACATCTGGTCGATGTCGCACGGCGTCGCCTCGTTGTTCTCGCGCGGCGATGCGGCGCGACGAAAGCTGCCGATGTCGCCGGACGAGCTGCTCGAGGCCGAGGTGCTGATCTATCTGCGCGGCCTCGGCTTCCCAACCGATCGCCGGCCGGCGGGCAAGGGCGCCGAGCCGCCCCCGGTGCCGCCGGAGGCCTCCTCCGGTTCCGGCGTGCCGCCCGGCGGCGCTCCGGCTGGTCCTTGGGGCAAGCCGAAATAAAATTGCGCAAATAATCTCGAGACCGTGTCTGGCGGCCAGCTTGACAAAATCGTGGGATGGTCTAGCTATGTAAATGTTATTTACATTCACAACGGCGCTGATGCCGTGATGGAGAAGGGAAATGGCCTACACCGCTGATGTCAATCGCTGGCGCGGCCCCTCGGACCAATACCAATCCTACGAGCGGCCCCGCATGCTCGATACGCCCTGGCATCCTGGCTGGATTGCCGTGACCATCCTCGGCTTCATCATCTGGTGGCCGATCGGACTTGCCCTTCTCTTTTTCACACTCGGGAGCAGAAGAATGTCGTGCTGGAGCAATCAGGATCGCTGGCAGAACAAGATGGAGCGGATGCAGTTCAAGATGGACCGCATGCGCGACCGCATGGAGCGCCGCGGCTTCGGCTTTGGTTTCGGCCCGCCGTCCTCCGGCAACCGCGCCTTCGACGAGTACCGCTCTGAAACGCTGCGCCGTCTCGAGGAAGAGCAGGTCGAGTTCAAGAACTTCCTCGATCGTCTGCGTCACGCCAAGGACAAGGAAGAGTTCGACCAGTTCATGGCCCAGCACAAGACGCGTCCGACGCCGCCGCCGGCCGACCAGCAGCAAGGCTGAGACCTCTCAAAGCCTTCAGGCGCATGCCCCCAAAGTCCTGATGGCCCCGAGCCGCCCGCCCGCGCACCGCGCAGGCGGGCGGTTTGGTTTTCGGTGACAGAATCTGCGCGCTCCTTGTGGCTCGTCGGGGACCAGGTCGAGATCGCTGAAGGCGCCCGGTCAGCGCCGGCTGAAACGTCCGGCTCCTGTTTGCGTTCAATGTATTGGAGGTGTGGCCTCTCCGTTGAACGCCGCGCGCTTCCTGCCGCGCCTCCTCGCCATCCGCTCCTGCGAACTGAGGCCTCGATGACAAAACACCGTCTGTTGATTGCGACGTCTCTCTGTGCCTGCCTGGTTGCCCTCCCTTTGTTCGCCGCCATTGCGATGCAGGGCGACGAGTCTCAGGCCGCCGATCTCGGCTTGATCGGGGGGGTCATCCAGCTCGTGAATCGCAACTATGTCCATCCGATCGGTTCGGATGAGCTGACCAAGGACGTGCTCAAGGGCATGCTCAACCGGCTCGACCCGCACTCCGATTACATGGACGAGGGTGAATTCAAGCAGTCTCAGGCCGACATGGCGGGCCGATTCGGCGGTTTGGGCATCCAGATAAGCGAACAGGACGGCTTGCCGAAGGTCATTTCGCCGATTGACGGCACACCTGCGGCGCGTGCCGGAATCGAGCCGGGTGACCAGATCCTCCTGATCGACCACGTCAGCGCGCGCGGCATGCCTCTGAGCAAGGTGGTCGCGGTGTTGCGCGGCAATCCGGGCTCGAGCGTGACACTGACGCTGCTCCGCGGCAAACAGGAGCCGCTGGAGGTCACCTTGACGCGGGAAATCATCAATGTGGAATCGGTCAAGTGGAAGCTGGAGCCGGACGGCGTGGGCTACGTTCGCATCAGCCAGTTCGGCGAAGACACCTCCAGCGGATTCAAGAGCGCGCTAGAAAGTCTTCAACGCGAGTCCAGTGGCAAGCTGAAAGGACTCTTGGTCGATCTGCGCAACGATCCGGGCGGACTGCTGACGGCTGCCATCGACGTCGCGGGCGACCTCCTCGATGGCGGCACGGTGGTGAGCATCCGTGGGCGGGATGCCAGCGAGAATCACAGCTTTGCCGCACCCGGCCACGGCGACATGCTTGCCGGGGTTCCGGTTGTGGTGCTCATCAACGGCGCTTCCGCCTCGGCATCGGAAATCGTAGCCGGCGCTTTACAGGACCGTCATCGCGCCACGGTGATGGGCACCCAGAGCTTTGGCAAGGGATCGGTGCAGACTGTGATCCCGCTGAAGGGGCACGGTGCGGTCAGGTTGACGACAGCGCTCTATTACACGCCGTCCGGTCGCTCGATCCAAGATGAAGGGATTGCGCCCGACGTCGTAGCGGAGGCGCCCAAGGATCAGCAGATCGCGGGTGGCGCAGTGCTGCGGGAAAGCTCGCTCACCGGCGCACTGGCCAACCCGGGCTCGCTCAACGGGAGCCCGGCGCAGGCGCAAACCGGCCAGGCCAAGCCGATCTCGTCACCGCCGATCAAGGCGGAGCTGATCGGGAAGCCCGACGACGCGCAACTCAAGCTGGCGCTGGCCTATCTCGATCACAGCAATCAAAGCAACGGGCCGGCACGGTGAGGGGGAGGAGGCGCGCCTGTGAGACTCACGCGCGCGCCGTTTGGCCGGGCGATGGCCTTTCAGATCACCTTGGCCACCCGGGCGCGAACCGAGGTCAGAAAATGTTCGTAGGCGTGATCGACGATTTCGTTGAGCGATCGCGTTCGCGCAAACATCGATCGAGCCTCCGCGAGAAACTCCTCGCGGCTCGGTATCTTCGGCAGATGCAGATGCGTCAGCGCGTCGACGCCTTCATGGGCCCGGTTGAGGATATCGTGCAGCGACGGCAGTTGGAGTTGGGCGCGATCAGCCCGGTGCAGCGCCGACGAGATCGCGTGCGCCAGAGCGTGCGCATCAAATCGCCCGGCAAGGTCGCGGGCGGCGCGCTTGATGACGCGGGCGCCGAGCGGCTGCTCGTTGCGCAGCACCAGCTCGGGCGGCGCCTTCATGTTCCAGACGATTCCGGACCAGGACAGGACCTTTAGCACATAGTAGGTCACGTCGACTTCCCACCAGCGAAAGCCCTGTCGGACGCTGCTCTGGTAGGCGTGGTGATTGTTGTGCCAGCCTTCACCCAAGGTGAGCAGCGCCAGCAGCCAGTTGTTGCGGGAATCGTCACCCGTCACGTAGCGCTTGCGTCCATGCACATGGGCGAGCGAATTGATGCAGAAGGTCGCGTGATAGAGCAGCACCGTGCTCCACAGGAAGCCGACGACCAGGCCGGGCCATCCCGCCAGCAGGAAGCAGAGCACCGCAAGCGTCGCGGCCGGCAGCAGCTCCAGCCGATGCAGCCACATCAGCTCCGGAAAAACCGTGAGATCGCCAACCTTGACGAGATCGGTCGCGTCGTGCTGCCGGTGAAAGATCCAGCCGACATGACTGTAGAGGAAGCCGCGGTGACGCGGTGAATGCACGTCGTGTTCAGTATCGGAATGCAGATGATGGTGCCGATGCTTGGCCGCCCACCACAGCACGCTCTTCTGTGCGCTGCTCTGTGCGACGCAGGCCAGGATGAATTGAAACACCCGGCTGGTCGCAAAAGCCCGATGGGAGAAATAGCGGTGGTAGCCGGCCCCGATTCCAAACATGCGCACGACATAGAGCGAACCGCAGACCGCAAGCGCCTGCCAGGTGATTCCCGACCAGATCGCCGCGAGGCAGCCGAGATGGACCAGCAGGAACGGCACGGCGGAGGGGTACATGATGTCGTCGTGGTGGTCGTCGGCGGGCGCGTGGGTCGGCATGTGTTGGCGTAACCTCGGAACGGTCTCTGGGATTTGCTTCGGCCGGGCCGAAGGCGATCGGGTACGAAAAGCCCGCGGATGGCGGACCACCGCGGGCCTGGACGATATAGTTTGCGTGCGCATCCCCGGCCGATGCAGCATCAGCCGGGAATTTGCGGGACTATATGGTCGCGGACGTCTGGCATACAAGCTCGTAGCCTTACGGAGCTCAGATGGCCCGTAACGATTCGCAGCTCTCGGCAGTGCCGTGGCTGCGCTTGACGCGCTGTTCGCTCAAGCGGCGTGGCGGTGACTCTCGCCGCCATGATGCGGCGTGACCGGCTCCGAACTGGTCTGGCCCGGCGCGTCCAGCACGGCGATGTGATGGCGGTAGACCATCTCCCAGCCCTTCCATCCCGTGAACAGGAGGATGCCGACCACGACCAGCGAGAGCACCACGCCCCACGGCTTGATCGCGGCCTCGGTGCCTTGCGCATAGCGCAGATAGAAATTGACCAGGGCCAGCACGACCGCGGCAAGGTTGCCGACCATGTGGTACCAGGCATCGTTGAGGCTGCGAATGCGGGCGTCGTTGAAGAAGTCCGTGAAGCCGGCTGCTGCCGCGACCAGCGCCATGACGATGCCGGCGCCGATCAGCCACATCGCGGCGCGGGCCCAGAAGGCGTCGCCGGTTCCGACAAAGGCCAGGTCGGCAATGGGCGCGCCGACCAGGAACGCCACGGGGAAGGGGATGATCATGGGGTGGAGTGGATGGTCGCCGATGGCGGCGGTCGTCTTGGGGTTGATGCTCATGGCAAATCCTCGCCAAAAGTGATTTTCGGGATAATTTGCCGGGGGGAGCACTGGTTCCTGCGAGCGGGGAAGGGCCGGGGAGCAAGCGGAACTCTGGTCTCCGGACGCAGTGCAGCGTCTCTTCGACGATGCGCTGCAAAGCCGGGGCACGGGGCCCTCTCCCATCCCTCTGGACGGCTTTGCTTTCCCGGAACCAAATTCGTCCCTGGTAACCCGGCATTAACTATCGCCGGGCTCTGGTATTCATGGACAATCGCGCCCGGAGCCGTCGTCGAGGCCCATAGTTTTGACATCTTGGCAGGGAATGCAGGCGGCGGCTTTGGACGAGCCCCTGCATCCCAGAAAGACAAGGCTTTGAGCGGGCTTGCCGGCCGCGCCGGTTCTAGCGCGGCTAAAGGGGAACCGGCCGCCATTTGGCCGACCGGGACATAGGTAACGATCGCCTTGAGAGGATATTTTAGATGAATCCGGCCGACGTGGCTCAGTCCGCCCTTCCGGTTGCCGCCTCCGCCGACGTGTCGCTGATCGCGCTGTTCTGGCAGGCTCACTGGATCGTGAAATGCGTCATGCTGGGCCTGTTGTCCTGCTCGGTCTGGGTCTGGGCGATCGCGATCGACAAGATCTTCCTTTACGCGCGCACGCGGCGTTCGATGGATCGGTTCGAGCAGGCATTCTGGTCCGGCGAGTCGATCGAGGAGCTCTATCGCACGCTTTCGGCCAAGCCGACCCATTCGATGGCGGCCTGCTTCGTCGCCGCGATGCGCGAGTGGAAGCGCTCGTTCGAGAGCCACGCCCGCTCGGTCGCGGGCTTGCAGATGCGCATCGACAAGGTCATGAACGTCTCGATCGCCCGCGAGGTCGAGCGGCTGGAGCGCCGGCTGCTGGTGCTCGCGACGGTCGGCTCCGCCGGACCCTTTGTCGGCCTGTTCGGCACGGTCTGGGGCATCATGTCGAGCTTTCAGTCGATCGCGGCGTCGAAAAATACCTCTCTGGCGGTGGTGGCACCCGGTATCGCGGAAGCGCTGTTTGCGACCGCGGTCGGCCTTATCGCCGCCATTCCTGCCACTATCTTCTACAATAAGTTCACCTCCGAGGTGAACCGGCAGGCCCAGCGGCTCGAGGGCTTCGCTGATGAATTTTCGGCCATCCTGTCCCGCCAGATCGACGAGCGGGGCTGACGGGCGGCATGTATGCGGCATGTGTAGTGTGAAGGCGAGATTGGGCACCAAGCCATGGGCATGAACGTTGCGAGTTCGTCCGGAGGCGGCGGCCGTCGCAGCCGGCGCAAGCCGGTCATGGCCGAGATCAACGTCACGCCGATGGTCGACGTGATGCTGGTGCTGCTCATCATCTTCATGGTGTCGGCGCCGTTGCTCACCGTGGGAGTGCCGCTCGACCTGCCGCAGACCCAGGCCAAGAGCCTCGACCAGAACGACCAGAAGCCGCTCCAGATGTCGGTCGACATCAAGGGCAAGGTGTTCATCAACGACACCGAGGTCGCGCTGACCGATCTGATCCCGAAGCTGAAGGCGATCACCGACGCGCGTGGCGGGCTCGAGGAACGCATCTATCTGCGCGCCGACAAGAAGGCGGATTACGGCACGGTGGCGCGGGTGATGGGCCTGTTGTCCGGCGCCGGGTTCAAGAAGCTGGCGCTCGTCACGGAAGCGGATCAGGGATCCTAAGCCGGTGAAGGTGAACGTCGACAAGACACTCGTTGCGTCGATTGCCCTCCACGTCCTCGTGCTGGGATGGGGGCTGCTGACCTTCAGCAGCAAAGCCTTCATCGCGCCGGAAGAGTCGCTTCCGATCGACATCATCTCCAGCGACCAGCTGGCGCAGATCACCAACGGGCAGAAGACCGGCAAGAAAGAAGAGCCGAAGCCCAAGGTCGAGAAGATCGCCGAGGCCAAGCCCGAGGAAGACGCCGTCGGCAAGGTCACCGAGAAGAAAGAGCTGATCAAGACCAACTCGACCCCCGATACGCCGCCGCCGAAGCCCGTCGAAAAGCCGGTCGAGAAGAAGCCCGATCCGCCGAAGCCGGTCGCCGAGGCCAAGCCGAAGGAAGAGCCGAAGCCGCAGGAAAAGAAGCCTGATCCGGCCAAGGAAGATCCGATCGCGGAGCTGCAAAAGAAGCTGGAGACCAAGAAGCCGCCGCCGAAGCCGGTGGAGCAGAAGGTCGCGGCGGTGCAGCCGCAGCAGCAACCGAAGCCGAAGGAGCGTACCTTCGATCCCGCGCAGATTGCCCGCGACCTCGACAAGCGGGCCGCGACCCGGCACGAACTTGCCGGCTCGGCGCTGAATGCGTCGGCCTCGCTGGGCTCGACTTCAGGGACAGCCGCTACCAATGTCGCGACCTGGCAAGGTGCGTTCCAGGGCGCAGTCAAGCGCTGCTTCACGCCGACCTATAACGGGCAGGATGCCAACCAGTACGAAGCCGACATCGACATTCCCATGAGGATCGACGGATCGCTCGCGTCCGAGCCCGTCATTGTCGCGGTGCGCGGACCGTCGCGGTCGATCGCCCAGGCGGTGGCGGAGAGCGCCAAGCGCGCGATCGTGCAGTGCCAGGTCTATTCGTTCCTGCCGAAGCAGCAATACGACAGCTGGAAGGTCATTCCCATGACTTTCGGCCTTAAAGACATGTTGTGACATCCGAACAAAAGAATTTTGCGATGAATGACGTCCGATCGATGAACCGCCGCCGCTTCATGACCCTGACGGGATCGACGCTCGCGATGCTCGGGGGCGGACATGCCTTGGCTCAAGGCCAGCCGCGGCTTCGCATCGATCCCACCGAGTTCCGCCCGATCCCGATCGCGGTCACGAATTTCGTGCCGGGCACTCCGGCCGACGGCGATGTCAGCAACGGCGTCACGCAGGTCATCACCAACAATCTGAAGCGCTCGGGACTGTTTGCCCCGATCGATCAGGCCGCCTTCATCGAGCGCATCAGCAACATCGACGTCGCGCCGCAATTCCAGAACTGGAAAACCCTCAACGCCCAGGCCCTCGTCACCGGCCGCATGACCCGACAGCCGGACGGCCGGCTCAAGGCCGAATTTCGCCTGTGGGACGTCGTCACCGGCCAGCAGCTCGCGGGCCAGCAATATTTCACCTCGCCGGAATATTGGCGCCGGATCGCTCACATCATCTCCGACCAGATCTACGAGCAGATGACCGGCGAGAAGGGCTATTTCGACAGCCGCGTCGTGTTCGTCGACGAGTCCGGGCCGAAGGAGCGCCGCGTCAAGCGGCTCGCGATGATGGACCAGGACGGCGCCAATGTGCGCTATCTCACCCGCGGCTCCGACCTCGTGCTCACGCCGCGCTTCTCGCCGAACTCGCAAGAGATCACCTATATGGAGTTCGGCCAGGGCGATCCGAAGGTCTATCTCTTCAACATCGAAACCGGCCAGCGCGAGATCGTCGGCAACTTCCCCGGCATGACCTTTGCGCCGCGCTTCTCGCCGGACGGCCAGCGCGTCATCATGAGCCTGCAGCAGGGCGGCAATTCCAACCTGTTCGTGATGGATCTGCGCTCGCGCTCGACCACGCGTCTCACCGACACGCCGGCGATCGACACGTCCCCGTCCTACTCGCCTGATGGTACCCGCATCTGCTTCGAATCCGATCGCGGCGGCAGGTCGCAGATCTATGTGATGGCGGCGGGCGGCGGACAGGCGCAGCGCATCTCCTTCTCCAAGGACGACAACAACGCCACCTATTCGACGCCGGTGTGGTCACCGCGCGGCGATTACATCGCCTTCACCCGGCAGGGCGGCGGCCAATTCTCGATCGGCGTCATGAAGCCTGACGGCAGCGGCGAGCGGCTGCTCACGTCAGGCTTCCACAATGAAGGCCCGACCTTCTCGCCGAACGGCCGCGTGGTGATGTTCTTCCGCGATCCCGGCGGCAATTCCGGACCGTCGCTGTTCAGCGTCGATATCTCCGGTCGCTTCGAACAGAAGGTTCCGACGCCGGGCTTCGCCTCCGATCCGGCATGGTCGCCGCTGCTCTCGGCGACGGCGGGCCAGTAGATCGATCGCGCGCCGCAACGCGCGATCTTCTCGAAAAAAGAAAGCCGATTTTCCGCTTTCTGCGAACGCAGCAAGGTTTCCTTCACCTTGCGCTCGGCAAGGCTTGCCTAGCTGCTTGATTTTTCAGCAGAAATATCTTCGCTATTGCCGAAAAACAACTCGACTTTAACGATGTTCCCTCAGAAAGGCTTCATCTGGTCTGGGTAAGACTACGTCCCAAACAGGACGCGCGTACAAACAACAGATGCAGCTCGCAAGCCATAGCGGAGAGCCGGAACAGCGGCCGCCGAAAACTTCGGCGGCGCAAATCGATTCGCTATTCGAAGCGCCTGGCCCGCTGCTGGCGGGTCTCATTTTCGTGTCGATCGGTGCGAGCCTGACCGCGCTGAAGACGGGCGAGCCGCTGATCTGGGCGTGCGTGGCGCTTCTTGTCCTGGCTGGTACCGCGCGGGCCATCGACTTGCATCGCTATCAGGCCCGCAAGACGATCATGACGGCCGAGGCGGCCGAGCGCTGGCAGAAGCGCTACCAGATTGGCGCGAGGATTCAGGCGGCAGCGATCGGCATCTGGTGCGCCACCGCCCTTCTGGCCACGGACGATGCCGTCGCCCACATGATCGCCTTGTCGGTCACGACCGGGATCGCGGCGGGCGGCGCGGGCAGGGCGTACGGCCGGCCGGCAATTTTCCATCTTCAGGCCATGCTCATATTCGGTCCAGCGGTGCTCGCATTGGCGCTGCGTGGAACGCCCTACTACATCGCGATGGCCCTGGTGAGCGCTGCCTTCCTGGTGGCGATCATGCAGCTCTCGGTGAACCTGCACAGGATCTTCATGGGGGCCGTGGTGGCCCGTGAGCGCGAGGCCGCGCTCGCCGGACAGTTCGATACGGCGCTGAACAACATGCCGCACGGACTCTGCATGTTCGGTGTCGACGGACAGCTTGCGGTCATGAACTACCGGTTCGCCGCGATGATGAACCTGCCTGAAGTTCTCACGCAGAACGGCACCAGCGCGCGCGACGTCGTCGGGGCGTGCGTCGGCGCCAGATCCATCTCGGCTGCAAGCGGCGAACGCATCGTTGCGGACATCGAGAGATCGCAGGCCGAAGAGATCGTTACCGTCGATCTCAATCCGCAACGAAACCGCTCGCTGTCCTGGACCGTGCAGCCGATGGCCGATGGTGGCGCCGTGGTGTTGCTCGAGGACATCACGGAGCGGCGCAACGCCGAGGCCAAGATCACGCATCTGGCCCGTTACGACGATCTCACCGCGCTGCCCAACCGGGTCCATTTCCGTGATGAGATCGAGCGTCTGCTCGCCCACTCGAACCATTCCGAACGGCTCTCCGCGCTGCTGTTCGTCGATCTCGACCAGTTCAAGCAGGTCAACGACACACTCGGTCATCCCTGCGGCGACCAGCTCCTGTGCGCGGTCGCCAACCGTTTGCGCGAGATGTTGCGGCCGGAGGATTTCGTCGCCCGCTTCGGCGGCGACGAGTTCGTCGTGTTCCAGCAGAACATCAATGCGCCCGAAGACGCTGCGAGCCTCGCCCGCCGCATCGTCGAGCGGCTCAGCGAGCGCTATCGCATCGACAATCATCTGGTGGAGATCGGCGCCAGCGTCGGCATCGCGCTGACGTCGCCGGAGAGTGCCAGCGCCGACATTCTGCTCAAGAATGCCGACATGGCGCTATACCGGGCCAAGGCCGACGGCCGCGGTACCTTCTGCTTCTTCCGTGACGAGATGGCGGCGACGGTCGAGGCGCGCCGCACCCTCGAGCTCGACCTGCGCAAGGCGCTCGCCAACGAAGAGTTCGAGCTGTTCTATCAGCCGCTGGTCAATCTGAAGTCGGGCAAGATCACCACCTGCGAGGCACTGTTGCGCTGGAATCATCCGGTGCGCGGTACCGTCTCTCCGATCGACATCATTCCGGTTGCCGAGGACATGGGCCTGATCGTCGATCTCGGCCGCTGGATCCTGCGCCGTGCCTGCATGGAATGCATGAAGTGGCCGGAGGGCGTCAGCGTCGCCGTCAACTTCTCGCCGCAGCAATTCCATCAGCGCGACGTGCTGAGCGAGATCCGTTATGCGCTCGAAGTCTCCGGCCTGCCGGCTCATCGCCTCGAGATCGAGATCACCGAATCCTCACTGCTGCGCAACACCCAGCTCACCCACGACATCCTGTCGCAGCTGCATGCGCTCGGCGTGCGCATCTCGCTGGACGATTTCGGCACCGGCTATTCGAGCCTCAGCTATTTGCACAATTTCCCGATGCAGAAGGTCAAGATCGACCGCTCCTTCCTGGAGGGTATCGACACGGACCGTCCGTTGACGCTGCTGCGTGGCGTGGCGCGGCTGTCGGCCGACCTCGGCATGTCGGTCGTGGTCGAGGGCATCGAGACCAACGAGCAGCTCGAGCTGATCAGCGCCGACGGCACCGTGACCGAAGGGCAGGGGTACCTGTTCAGCCGGCCCGTTCCGGCCGTGCGAGTCCGGCAGTTGCTCAACGCCTCCTATGGCCGTCGCATGCCTGACGACCAGATCACGATCGTGTCGTCGCGATCAATCGCCTGATCCATTCCTGACACTCCTTCGCCAAAATCAGCTCTCGCGTGCCGTAGTCTTGCGGGCCGCAAAGGTTAACCCTAACGATTCTAAGGCTTTGCAATTCTGTTAAGGAACCATTAATCTTCGGCCACTCGCGGAAGTTGCTTGGAGTTTTGAGGTACCAGATGAAGTCCGGAGCCGAACCGAACGCGGCGCATCTTCCACGAGGCGCCGCGTTATTTGACCGCATCGACTACCGGCTCATCGAGACTCCCGAGGACAAGGACAGTCTGTACCTGATGCGCTACCGGGCCTATCTGCAGGCCGGTTTGATCGAGCCGTCAGCTTCACTGCGCGTCACCGATCGCTTCGACGAAACGCCGAACACCTGGAATTTCGGGATCTATGTTGACGGAGAGCTCTGCAGCTCCGTCCGCATCCACCTTCTGACGTCCGAATGGCGGATGTCCTATACGACCGAAGTCTTCGGCGACGTCCTGCACCCCCGCCTCGATCGCGGCGAGGTTTTTGTCGATCCGTGTCGGTTTGTTGCGGATCCCGACAAGCAGCAGCGCTTTCCCGAATTGCCGTATCTGACGGTGCGCCTCGCCTTTGTCGCGTGCGATCATTTCAATGCCGACACCGGCCTTGCGATGATACGGACCGACCATCAGGCGTTTTACCGCCGCGTCTTCCTGCACGAGACCATTTCGCCCGAGCCGCGGGGGTTTCCGGGGTGGCCGACCAAGAAGGCGGTTCTGATGGCCACCGACGTCCGGAGGCAGCGGGATCGGGTTCTGGCCCGCTTTCCCATCATGCGCTCCAGCGCGTTCGAGCGGCGCATGCTGTTTGAACGCAGTCCCCGCCAGGCAGCCCCCCGCCCGATGCTGCTGACCACCCCGCGGACTCTCGATGTGGCGGCTCCGGCACTCGGTTCCATCTATTAGGCCATCCACTCTCCACGGCCGTCCAAATCCGCGAAAGCGGGCATTTTGCCTGTCGATGCGGCTTGCCTTCACCCTCGCGCCACATTTACAACGCATTAACCATGACGGGTGCTTTTCGCTGGTTGGGGGCATTTGACCGGCTGAGGCAAGGTTCCGATAAGGTTGACGGAACGTTCGCTTAACCAACCCCCTGTAGACCGGACGGCAGTGGACGAACGTGAGCGTGGAGGCTCCGGAATGAAATATCCTATGCGTATCCTCCAGGGATTGAAGCTGGCTGCAGTGGTCGCAATCGCGCTGTCGATGGGCGCCTGCGCCAAGCAGAATGCGGGCCTGGACGCCAATGCGAGCGCGGCGACGCCGGGCAGCCAGCAGGACTTCGTCGTGAACGTGGGCGACCGCGTGTTCTTCGAGAGCGACCAGACCGACCTGACCCCGCAGGCGATCGTGACCCTGGAGAAGCAGGCGCAGTGGCTGCAGACCTATCCGCGCTATTCCTTCACCATCGAAGGTCACGCCGACGAGCGCGGCACCCGCGAGTACAACATCGCGCTCGGCGCACGCCGTGCCCAGTCGGTGCGCTCGTTCCTCGCCTCCCGCGGCATCGATCCCAACCGCATGCGCACGATCTCCTATGGCAAGGAGCGGCCGGTGGCGGTCTGTAACGACATCTCCTGCTGGTCGCAGAACCGTCGTGCTGTGACCGTGCTGAACGCGAGCTCCTGACGCTTCAGGCGCCGTTCATCTTTGGAAACCGAATATGCCGGCGCCCTCACGGGCGCCGGTTTCGTTTCAGCGACCTGTGATTTAAAACCGCTTGGTGGCAGTCACAGTTTTGGCGTACTCCCCTTCAATGTGTGGCGCGTCGCATGTTCCGTCGCAGGCCATTTCGCTTTCGTCGTCAGGGCAAGATGTCATCCAGATTTAAGGTCTTTACCGGCACCGTGGCCATCGCCGCGCTGCTCCCCTTGTGCACGCCTGTCTTTGCGCAGACGGACGATGATCCCGAGATGCGGATCGAGCGGCTGGAGAACCAGCTGCGCCAGCTCACCGGACAGAACGAAGAGCTGCAATATCGCAACCGCCAGCTCGAGGATCGCATCCGCCAGCTCGAAGGCGGCGCGCAAGGCGCGCCCGGGCAGGCGCCCAATGCCGCCGCGATGCCGCCGGCCCAGATCGCACCGAACCAGGTCGCCCCCGGCTATCGCCAGCCGCCGCAGCAGCAGGCGGTGCAGCCGAATTACGAGCAGCCGCAGATCGCCTCTCCCGCACCGATCGTCCAGGAGCAGCCCGGCCCCGGCGCGCCCGGCAGCCGCCGGCGCGGGGATGCGTTCGACCCGAACCAGAATCCGAGTGCACCCGGTGCGCCGCGGGCGCTGGGCGGCGGCCAGCAGCCGCTCGATCTCAGCGCCAATGGCGGCCGCTATCCGCAGGCCGCAGCGGCGCCGACCCAGCAGGCCTATCCACCCGCCCAGCAGGGCTATCCGCCTGCCCAGCAAGGCAATCCCGCGCAGGGTGGTGGCCCGGCTCTGGCGACATTGCCGCCGTCGGCCACGCCGCGCGACGAGTTCGATCTCGGCATCGGCTATATGCAGCGCAAGGACTATGCGCTGGCCGAGCAGACCATGAAGAATTTCGCCGGCAAATATCCCAACGACCCGCTGCTCGGCGATGCGCAATACTGGCTCGGCGAAAGCTATTTCCAGCGCCAGCAATATCGCGATGCCGCCGAATCCTTTCTCGCCGTCACGACGAAATACGACAAATCGGCCAAGGCGCCGGATGCACTGCTGCGGCTCGGCCAGTCGCTCGCAGCGCTGAAGGAGAAGGAGGCGGCCTGCGCCGCTTTCGGCGAGGTCGGCCGCAAATATCCACGCGCCTCGGCCGGCGTCAAATCCGCCGTCGACCGCGAGCAGAAGCGGGTGAAGTGCTGAACTGCGGCGGCGCTCGCTGACAAGGCGCATGGCGCTGCGCTAGACTTGCGCCGCCATTCGCCGCTGTCAGGGCCGCGTCATGTCAGACGACGACAATTCTCCGATCTCCGCGCGTGCGGCGAAGCAGCTCTTCGCCGAGTTCAAAAGCGCGCCGGCGCTGGTGCTCGCGGTGTCCGGCGGCCCCGACTCTGTCGCGCTGATGTGGCTCGCGGCGCGCTGGCGGCGCAGCCTTGCGCGCGGCCCGGAGCTCAACGTGGTCACCGTCGATCACGGCCTGCGGACCGAGGCGGCGCGCGAGGCGCGCGAGGTCAAACGGCTCGCGACCGAGCTCGGCCTTGGCCACCGGACGCTGCGCTGGCGCGGCGCCAAGCCGACGACGGGATTGCCCGCCGCCGCGCGCGAAGCGCGCTATCGCCTGCTGGCGCAGGCCGCACGCAGTGCCGGCGCGAGCCACGTGCTGACGGCCCATACCCGCGACGACCAGGCCGAGACGCTTCTGATGCGGCTGCTGCGCGGCAGCGGCATTGCCGGGCTGTCGGCGATGGCGCGCCTGTCGATGCGCGACGGCATCGTGCTGGCGCGGCCGCTGCTCGACGTGCCGAAATCGCAGCTGATCGCGACCCTGAAGCGGGCCAGCACCGGCTTCGTTGAGGACCCCACCAACCACGACGCCTCTTTCACGCGGCCGCGGCTGCGGGCGCTGCTGCCCCAGCTCGCGGCCGAGGGCGGCGATATCAGAACCTTCGCGCGGCTCTCGGCGCGGCTTGCCCGGGCGAACGCGGCCGTCGAGGTGCTGACCGACGGCGCCGAGCGTTTCCTCCGCCTGCGGGATCGCGGCCCTGCGCCGCAGCCGGGCGTTCGCAGCTTCGAGGCCTCGTCCTTCGCAAACCTGCCGGAAGAAGTCCGGCTGCGACTGCTGCTGCGGGCCATCAACGCCCACGGGCACGAAGGGCCGCCGGAACTCGGCAAGGTCGAGGCCCTGCTGGCCGCGCTCGATCAGGCGGTGGAGCTGTCGATGACCGGAAGGCCCCGCATCGGCGCAAACGACCGTGCCCTTTTGAAGCAGACCCTTGCCGGAGCCTTGATCAGCCTTGCCGGGGGGCGTATCCACATCGCGCCTGCGCCGGCCCGGCGGTCCAAAGCGGGATCCAGGGGCGAATGAGGGCGGATCATGACACCGGCTGTTTCCGCAGCCTGCCGTCAGGACACCTTAACCAGGCAGGAAAAACCCCGCCTCGGGCGCCATTATTTCAGCGGGAATCGCGCTAAGATGGGCTAAATAGTCCCATCGCGTTCCCTTGGCAGCGACCGGGACGGCACCTAAATTGTATGCGTCTAACGATGAGGATTCCTTGGGGATTTCCTCGTAGAGCCCAAGGATGAGGCCGCGATCCGCGCGACCACGAAGGAAGATCGATGAACGCCAATCTGCGCAATTTCGCCCTCTGGGTCATCATTGTTTTGCTGCTGTTGGCGTTGTTCACGCTCTTCCAGAATCCGGGTCAGCGGGCCTCCTCGCAGGACATCGCCTTCTCCCAGCTGCTCAGCGAAGTTGACCGCGGCAATGTGCGCGACGTCGTGATCCAGGGGCCTGACATCCACGGCACCTTCACCAACGGCTCGAGCTTCCAGACCTATGCGCCGAACGATCCGACGCTGGTGAAGCGCCTGTACGACAGCAAGGTGCAGATCACCGCCAAGCCGCCCGGCGACAACGTGCCGTGGTTCGTCTCGCTCTTGGTCTCCTGGCTGCCCTTCATCGCGCTGATCGGCGTCTGGATATTCCTGTCCCGCCAGATGCAGGGCGGCGCCGGCAAGGCGATGGGCTTCGGCAAGTCGCGCGCGAAGATGCTGACCGAAGCGCATGGCCGCGTCACCTTCGAAGACGTCGCCGGCGTCGACGAAGCCAAGCAGGACCTGCAGGAGATCGTCGAATTCCTCCGCGACCCCGGCAAATTCCAGCGCCTCGGCGGCCGCATTCCGCGCGGCGTGCTGCTGGTCGGCCCTCCCGGCACCGGTAAGACCCTGATCGCGCGTGCGGTCGCGGGCGAAGCCAACGTGCCGTTCTTCACCATTTCGGGTTCGGACTTCGTCGAGATGTTCGTCGGCGTCGGTGCCAGCCGCGTGCGCGACATGTTCGAGCAGGCCAAGAAGAACGCGCCCTGCATCATCTTCATCGACGAAATCGACGCGGTCGGTCGTCACCGCGGCGCCGGTCTCGGCGGCGGCAATGACGAGCGCGAGCAGACGTTGAACCAGCTGCTGGTCGAAATGGACGGCTTCGAGGCGAACGAGGGCGTGATCCTGATCGCCGCGACGAACCGCCCTGACGTGCTCGATCCCGCGCTGCTGCGTCCGGGCCGCTTCGACCGTCAGGTCGTGGTGCCGAACCCCGACGTCGTCGGCCGCGAGCAGATCCTGAAGGTTCACGTCCGCAAGGTTCCGCTGGCGCCCGATATCAACCTCAAGACCATCGCGCGCGGCACGCCTGGATTCTCCGGCGCCGACCTGATGAACCTCGTCAACGAAGCAGCCCTTACCGCCGCCCGCCGCAACAAGCGGATGGTGACCCAGGCCGAGTTCGAAGAGGCCAAGGACAAGGTGATGATGGGCGCCGAGCGCAAGTCGCTCGTCATGACCGAGGAAGAGAAGCTGCTGACGGCCTATCACGAGGGCGGCCACGCCATCGTCGGCCTCAACGTGCCCGCGACCGATCCGATCCACAAGGCCACCATCATTCCGCGCGGCCGTGCGCTGGGCATGGTGATGCAGCTCCCCGAGCGCGACAAGCTGTCGATGTCCCTGGAGCAGATGACCTCGCGCCTCGCCATCATGATGGGTGGCCGCGTCGCCGAAGAGCTGATCTTCGGCCGCGAGAAGGTGACCTCGGGTGCCGCCTCCGACATCGAGCAGGCAACTCGTCTTGCCCGCATGATGGTGACGCGCTGGGGTCTGTCGGAAGAGCTCGGCACGGTCTCCTATGGCGAGAACCAGGACGAAGTGTTCCTGGGCATGTCGGTCTCGCGGACGCAGAACGCCTCCGAGGCCACCGTCCAGAAGATCGACTCCGAGATCAAGCGCCTGGTCGAGGAAGGCTACAAGGAAGCGACCCGCATCCTCACCGAAAAGCACGCCGATCTCGAGGCCTTGGCCAAGGGCCTGCTCGAGTTCGAAACGCTCTCCGGCGACGAAATCGTCGATTTGCTCAAGGGCAAGAAGCCGAACCGCGAGTCGGTGCTCGAGCCGACCACGCCGCGCGCCTCCGCCGTGCCCCCGGCCGGCAAGTCGCCGCGCCCGCGCCCCGATCCGGATCCGGGTCTGGAGCCGCAGCCGCAGGCGTAACGGCAAGCGTTTCATGGCCGGCCCTTCCGGCAAACCTGTTGTGCAGAAGCTCGGCATCAAGCCGGGCTTTTGTATTTTCGTGGACGGTCTCATGACGTCCTATCGCGATCTCGTCGGCGAGCTGCCTGACGGTGTGAGCATCGCAAGCACCGCCAAAGCCCGGCTGGACATGGTGCATGTCTTCGCCGCCGAGGCGAAGGGCCTCCCCGCCAAACTGCGCAGCTACCGCAAGGCGATCGCACCCGACGGCATGGATCTGGGCGTCCTGGCCGAAGAAGGCCTCAGGCATCGCGACCGACGTGACCGAAGCCCTGGTGCGCGAGACCGCGCTTGCGAACGGCCTCGTAGACATCAAGATCTGCGCCGTCAACGATATCTGGTCGGGCTTGAAGCTCGTGATCCCCGTCAAGGACCGGGGCAAGTGAGCGAACTAACTCCGCTCCATCCTACGATTGCTGGTCCACATACCGTCATTGCGCTTGCGACCGTGTCCAGGACATCCCCTCACGACGCGAGCCGAAGCCATACGTCCCGGCTCGCCAGCGTGCCATCGGGCGTGGCGATCTCCATGTCCATGACATGCAGGGAGCCCGGCTCGTCTCCGTAGACGTATTTGAGATGCCACATGAGCCCCAGATCCGGCGTGATCACGAAGTCATCGAGCCCGTCGGTGATCGCCCGGACGGCCTCGCGGTGCGTCAGCGGCGCCGAAAACATCGCCTCGAGCAAATTAGCGAGGCTCATGCCTTCGACCAGCATCAGTCGCGCGATATCGTCGCCGTGGACGTGACGAAGCGCCGATACGATGGCAGCGACAGCCTCCGGATTCTTCAATGACACGGAAAAACGAGCCTCCGCCTCCATGATGCCGGAGGCGCATCAGTGCGCGCAAGTGCTCTCTCGGCGGTGCCGCCAAGCATAGGGCTCGCCTGGCTCGCGCTCTCTACTTGCGCACGCGCCAGACGGTCCAGCCGGGTTTCGATACCGCCTGTATCCGCTCCAGATAATCCGGAGCTTCGCCGCGGCCGAGCTGTGCGGCGAGGCCCTCCGGCGCGAGGCGGACGAGATCCTCCTGATCGACGGAACCGTTGCATGTCAGGATGTAGTCGACCCCTCGCGCGCGGAGCACCTCGCGCGCAGCTTCCGGTGTGTCCATCATCGTGTGCACCATGACGAGGTTGCCGTCATTGTTGCGGTGGTAGGGGGCGGCGAAGACGGAATGCCTGGTCGCAGTCAGGATCGCAGGACCCGAATCGATCGGGGCCATCATCCGCCCGGGCGGCAGATCGGCGAGCGGCGCGGCGCTGGAGATGGTCTGGCAGGATGCGGCGAGGTCCGGCATCGCAATCCCGGGGGCGACCCTGCCCGCGGCGAGGGCCGGCCAGACCGCGAGGCCGATGCCGCCGAGCGAGGCGGGCGACACGAGCAGCGCGACACGGACCAGCCGCCAACCGGCCACCACCTCCGTGCGAAGCCTGACGATGGCGGCGACGCATAGCGGGGCGGCAACGATGTTGGCGGCAGCGGCGCCGCGCAATTCCCACAGGCTCACGCCGAACAGCGCTGCGAGCGTGGCGGTCGAGACGATCCAGCGGAAGCGGCTTTGCGGCGTGCAGCCGATCACGGCCGCAACACACAGGCCGAGCGTCAGCAATGGAAAGGCATAATAACCCAGCAGCTTCTGCGGCTGCAGCTGTGCGATCTCGCTCACCGGCATGGTTTCGGCGACGCGGCCAAGCCAGAAGTTGACGAGCAGGGGATCGACCAGCGCGTAGGGCGAGGCCACGCAGCCCGGGTACGATTTGAGGAATGCGCCCAGCAGCAGCGCGCCGGCGAGCGCGCTCGCGGTCAGCCGCGTCCACAAGCCCTGCCGAAGCCAGCTCGCACCGGCAATCGCGAGCAGCGCGATGCCGCCGCCCGCGCACAGGAGCAGGATGGGGCCGCCGAAGGCATCGCAGACCGGATTGAAGAGACTGCTCATCGGAAGCAGCAGCAGCGCCAGCAGCAATGACGAGACGGTCAGGCCCGCACCAAAAGCGCAGGCCGGGCGCAGGACGTCAGTGCCTTTCCACACCAGCAGTCCCACCACCGCCATGCTCGCCATGGCGATCGCGGGCAGCATTTCCAATCCGATCGACAACGAAAGCGCGGCGAGAAATCCCGCCAGGGCCGCCTTGGCCGTATGGTGTTCGGAATCGGAAACGCAAAGCACCAAGCCGAGCAGCAGCACCATCTGCAGATTATGATGGTCGATCGCGCCGGCACGGAAGTGGATCAGGGCAGGGATCGACAGCGCCGTGACCAGGATGGCTGCAAGCCGTGCCCGCGACCCGTCGGCCGGGGCGCTTGCCTGGCTTGCAATCGTCGCTGCGAGCCATAGCGCGGCCGCCATCAGCAGCGAGGGCCACAGCACCAGCGTGAGCGCTTCGGCATCGTGCTGGCCGAGCAGCGGGCGGACTAGGAGGATCAGCACGGCGAGGGGCGCATCGACGATGCGGGACCAGTGCATGGCAATTCCGGGTGGATCGAGCCGGTATTGAGTGAGGTCGAACCAGCCCTGGCCGGCCAGAAGATCGCGCACTTCGACCAGACGCATGGCATCGTCGGTCGACAGCGCGTCGAACACGCCGGCCTTGATCGCAGGCCATCCGAGCGCCGCGACGATGATCGCCCAGGCGACCGCGAGCACGATCGCCGGCTTCGGCTCCGTGGTCGATCCTTGCCCGGTCGGCTGGACGCGCGGCGACATCGTCCGGCGGTTCAATTCGAATGCGCGGGCATCGGCGTGTCCGCGCCCGGCTGGCCATCGCGGACATGGATCACGGCGATGTTGTCGGTATAGAGCCGTTTCCATCCCTTGAGGTGATCCAGGATTTGCGGACCCGGCGTATCAGCCCCCAGCAGCGTCGCGTCGATCTTGTACTCGTCGAGCAGGCGCGGCAGCAACTCGGGCCTCTTGCCCTCGGCGGCCTTGAAAAAATCCATCACGAACTTCTCGCCGTAGAGCTCGGCGCGGCCGTCGACGAACACCGGCACGTCGCGCGAGATCAGGTAGCCGCCGAACTGATAGCCGTTGAAGATGCGCTGCGCCTTGCGCTCTCGCAGCAGGTCGACGGCAGCGACCGGTGTCTGGTCCATCGTGAAGGCGAAGCGGTGATGCGACGTGTAGATCGAGGTCGAGGTCCACGCCGCGGCCGCGATCATCAGCGCGCCCGTGATGGTGACGTAGCGCGCCGCCCAGCTCTCGGTGGCCTCGGCGCCAAATTGCGGCAGCGGCGATGTTTCGCCGAGGGGCTTGGCCAGCACCAGCGGCACCAGGAAGGCAAAGGCTTCGATGCTCCGGACATGGGTGAGCCCCATCCAGGTGAAGAGCAGGATCAGCAGGATGCGCGGCGGCGACAGCGTGAGTCCGCGAAACAGGCCGAGCGCGATCAGGCCGAGGATCGCGGCTTCGAACGCCGAGAAGGAGGCGAAATTCACCGGCATCCATTCCGAGATGACCGACAGCAGCTCGCCGAGATTGAGGATGTTGGTCGCGCCCAGCAGCGTGCGCCAGCCATAGGGCGTGACGCAGGCGGCCGCCAGCGCGGCCACGCCGAACAGGAACCAGCGCGCGAGCAGGCGGATCTGCTTCGCCTGGTCCAGCGTCCAGATGGCTTCGATCGCCATCGGGCCGATCAACGCGAGGCCGAGCACGAAGCCGCCATGGAGATTCGCCCACAGCGACATCAGAGGCAGCCAGGCCCATGACGGCGTGACCTTGCGGTCGGCCGCATTCATCAGCACGCCGACCCAGGCGATCATCACCGGCAGGGCCAGCATGTGCGGACGCGCCAGGATGTGGTGCAGCGACAGCACGACCGCCAGCATCGCGAACAGCACCGAGCGCGGAATCTCGAGATGTGCATCGAGCAGATAGACCAGGATCGCGGCCGATGCGGCAATCGCAAGCGCAGTGAGGATCACGGGCCCGGCCCAGTCCCATTGCGCATAGGAGACGGCGAACAGGACTTGCGACAGCCACGAGGTCGAAATCCAGGGCTCGCCGGGCCGCGTGAAGGAATAGAAGTCCGTGTAAGGCACGGCGTGGTGATCGAGGATCCACTGACCGATCTTGATCTGCCAGAACGAGTCGGAATCCTGAAGCAGCGTGTTGCCGACAGAGAGGAAGAACAGATAGGCGCCCGCGCCGACACACAACGGCACCAGCGCCCGCGCGCGGCCCTGCACGGCAATATTGTTCGTAAAGGAAAGGGACATGCCGCCTCGTCGTGTTCTTAAGTGTGTTGCCGAGCGGGCGGCATTGGACCACGGCGGTCATAACTTCGAGTAAATCGGCGGAACGAGAACGTGCTGCGACGCGACTCGATCACCGCCGCGACAAAGGTCCGTTCCCTCCCCCCTTGTGGGGGAGGGCAAGGGAGGGGGGAGCCCAGGAAAAGGTGCTGATTATCGATATGTGCTGGGCACGCGGCGCGATTGATAGAATCCCCCTGTGGGCCCCTCTCCCTGCCCCTCCCCCACAAGGGGGGAGGGAATGGAGAGAGCGCTGCGCCCGGCCAAGATGTCGTGCGAAGTCCAGTCCCTCCAATTTAACCGATTGTTTTAGATTTCAGTTTACCATCGACGAATACGCGCAAACCGTTCCGTGTTTACGTAGCCGAATTAACTGCGGCGCAATTCTTTGCCTCTAGGTTGGGTTCCATGGTCGGGCGGCGCTGGGAAGCCGGAATGACCAGACCATTAACGCCCTCGTGTACCCTTTGGAGCAGTTTATGAAGAACCTCGTTTCGCGTTTCGTGAAGGATGAATCCGGCGCCACCGCCATCGAATACGGCCTGATTGCCGCCGGCATCGCGCTGGCGATCATCACCGTCGTCAACCAGCTCGGCACCACGCTGAACGCCAAGTTCACCTCGATCTCGTCCAGCCTCAAGTAAGCCGGACGGTCGACGGAAATAGCGAAGAGCCTCGTCATCGACGGGGCTCTTTTGCTTTGCCCGGAGCATGCACGGGCCATTCGACAGCAAAGGCTTAAGCCTCCTGCAAGTCATCAGGGTGTATGGCTCGAACGCATCCGCCTTATCGTGTTGCGTCAAAGGAAGCCGCATGGCCGAAGCTTCGATCGTCCCGCCAGCTATCGCCCGTCACGGCGCGCTCCCTGCGACACTCCTCAACATCTCCTTCGCGCTGGCGATCGTCACGCTGGCGTATTTTCCGGCGGCCTATCTCGCGCATCTGTGGATCTTCGACGCAGACGGCCGCGGCATCCCGACGGACTTCGTCAATGTCTGGGCGGCCGGAAAGCTGGCGCTCGAGGGCCATCCCGCGCAGGCCTGGGATTGGGACATCCAGAAGCAGGTTGAGCTCGCGCTGCTCAAGCAGGATTTCGTCGGTCATTTCGCCTGGCACTATCCGCCGCCCTTCCTGTTCGTCGCCGCGTTGCTCGCGCAGTTTCCCTATGCGGCGGCCTTCATCGGCTGGGCGGCGTTCAGCATGGTGCCCTATCTCGCCGTGATGCGCGCGATCGTCGGGCGCAATGCGGGCCTCGTCATTGGAATCGGCTTTCCCGCCGCCTTCCTCAACATCCTGGTCGGGCAGAACGGCTTCCTCACGGCATCCCTGATCGGCAGCATGCTCTATCTGCTGCCGACGCGGCCGGTGCTGGCCGGAGTGTGTCTGGGCCTTCTGAGCTACAAACCGCAATATGGACTGCTGTTTCCGCTGGTGCTGCTCGCCGCCGCCGAATGGACCGTGCTGTTCACCGCCGCACTCGTCACGGTGGCGATCGCGCTGGCGTCCTGGCTCGCGTTCGGGACGGAAAGCTGGCAGGCCTTCTTCCACTGGATTCCGATGTTCTCGCAGGCCTTCCTGACCGAAGGCCGCGCACCCTGGTTCAAGATGCAGAGCATCTTCGCGCTGGTGCGCTATGTCGGCGGCACCGAGCAGCTCGGCTGGATCTTCCAATGGGTGTTGACGGCCGCGGTCGGCGTCGTGCTGGTGGCGGCGTGGCGGAGCAGGCTGCCTTACGCGCTGAAAGCGGCGATGCTTGCGGCGGCAACGCTGCTCACGACGCCCTATCTCTTCATGTACGATCTGGTCGTGCTGGGCATCGCGGTGGCGTTTCTGATCCGCGCCGGCTTAGATGAAGGTTTCGCGCGCCATGAGGTGATGGCCCTGGCGCTCGTCTTCGCCCTGCTTGCGAGCTTCCTGTTTCTCGGCCAGCCGGTCGGCTTCCCGGCGATCCTCATCGTCTTCGCCCTGATCCTCAGCCGCTGCGCGGCTTGGCGGACGGCCGAGGTGGCGTCGCCGCGGCTCTTAGGCTCGCAGACGAATTGAGAGGTTCGATCGGGCTTGGATCGGGGCTCCGGCGCGAGACCTCAGGGCGCGTACTGATGCGCGCGCTCACTCGTAACCTGCGCTGCAGCGGGCTACTCTAGTTGGCTGACATAAGCCGCCACAGACTTGATTTGCGCCTGCGTCAGCTCGTGCGCAATCGGCTGCATGATCGTTGAGCTGTCCGGATTGGCCTTGTCCTGTCCTCGCTCCTTGTCCCAGTTCGTCAGCTTTCTGGTGACGTAGTCGTTGAGTTGTCCTGCGAGCCGCGGAAACTGACCGTCGCCCTTGGCATCGGCTCCGTGGCACGATGCGCAGGGCGGTACGTTGGCGCTGGGAACGCCCTCCTCATAAATTTTCTTGCCTTCCGCGACGTTCGCGGTCGGCGCGCCACCCAGCGGCTTTGGATTCAGATTTTTGAATTCCGTGGTCAGCGCCGCCAGCATGGCGGGGGTGAGCACATGTGCCACGTTGAACATCACGGGGTTGTTGCGACGGTGTTCGACGAAGGCCTTCAATTGATTTTCGATGTATTCCGGCTGCTGCCCCGCCAGTCGCGGCATTGGGTATGATCCGCGAAAACCTTGCGCGTCGATGCCATGACAGGTCTTGCAATATTCAGTCTTTGCCTTGAGGTCGTGCGACGATACTTGCACGCCTTTCTCTTGCGCCTGCGCGATCGTCGATATCGAGGCGACGACGATCGCGGCCGCTATCCGCCCGAGCGATTGCAGGTTCATGAGCGCCCCCGCTTTGATGAGCGCACGCTACGCGCGGCGACGCACTTTGGTCCACTTGATTCTCGTCGAGCGTGACCACGATTTTCGCAGAAGCGCACGAGAGGTAATGCGATGCGGAGTTCCGCGGTAATCAGCTGCCTTATGCAACCGCTTCCTACAAGCGTGTGCATCTAACGTTGCGGAAAAGTCTCGCGAGATTTGAAAACGGCTGACGCGCCGCGAATGTCGCTTGGCGAAACGTCGGTGTGCTGGCCTACTTGGAAACGCAAGCGGTTCGCAATATCCCAAGTTAATTGAGCGCAACGGGACAGGCGCTATGTGGGGTTACCGTTACAGTGTCATCGCGAGCAACGGCAGGTGGCTTTTCGCCGCACTCGCGTTAGCGGCTCTCTCGACGGCCGCATCGCTCATCGGCTCGACCACGCCGGCGCAAGCCTTACCGAGCTTCGCGCGTCAGACAGGGCAACCTTGCGGCACCTGCCACACCGACTTCCCTGCACTGACGCCCTATGGCCGCCGCTTCAAATTGCTCGGCTACACCGCCGGTGGCGGCCAATTCAGGATGACGCCGTTCTCGTCCGAGGGCGGGCGCGCGGCTCGCGCTGAACTCGACAAGCTCCGCGGCTACGTGAAGGCGTTGCCGCAGGAATCGCAGGCCGATGCTGACCGCAAGGAGTGGGTGCCGCCGATCTCGTTCATGGCGATCGAAGGCTACACGCGCACCCAGGGACCGACCATTCCGGATCCAACGGAGCCGTTCAAGACAAACGACAATATCGTTGCCTCTCCCGTCAGCGTGTTCTGGGGCGGCGCGATCACGGATCACATCGGCGCGTTCGCCCAGTACACATATGCTGGCGCGACCCCGCTGTCGTCGTTCTCGGGCACACCGGCGGACCAGTTCATCCACAGCTGGGGATGGGACAATACGGACGTCCGCTATGCCAACACGGCGAGCGTCGGGCCGTTCGATTTCGTCTTCGGCGTGACCGCCAACAACAATCCGTCCGTTCAGGATTTGTGGAACACCACGCCGGCTTGGGGCTTCCCCTACGCGTCATCGACGCTGGCCGCGGGTCCTCCCGGCACGACGCTTGAAGGCACTTTTGCAGCGCATGTCGGCGGTGTCGGCCTCTACACGATGATCAACGACCTGCTCTACCTGGAAGTCACCGGATACAAGTCGATCGGCTTCCACGCACTGAATGCGCTCGGAGCGAATCCGTTCGATACCCCGGGCCAGCTCGGCGGCGTGGCCCCCTATTGGCGCGCGGCGATCGAGCCGCATTGGGGACGGCACACGCTGATGGTCGGCACGTTCGGGATGATTTTCGACGTGCATCCGTGGTTCGACACGACGTTCGCTTCGGGCTCGACCGCGGTGTTGCCGGTATCGGACAGATTCACCGACGTCGGCTTTGACGCGCAATATCAATATCAGGGCGACAATTATTGGCTGACCCTGCGTGGCAGCTACATCCGCGAGTTCCAGCGCCTCGATGCAAGCTTCGCCGCTCTCGGCATTGCGTCCAATCCGACCAATCAGCTCAACAGCATGAAGCTGCAGGCCTCGCTGGCGCTGGGTGCCGACAATCGTGTCGTTCTCACCGGGCAGTACTTCAATGTCTGGGGCACGTCCGACCTGCTTCTCTTTGGGCCCGATCCCGTCACCGGCCAGGCATTGACTCCCGACACCAACGGCTGGACTGCCGAGATCGCCTACATCCCATTTGGGGCCAGCAAGATGATCGGTTGGCCGTGGTTCAACGCCCGCATCGGCCTGCAATACACCTACTACAACAAGTTCAACGGCACCACGGTCGGCGCCCATGACAACAACACCCTGTTCCTGCACGCATGGTTCGCCATGTAGGCCGCGCCGCAAAGGAGATTGTCAGATGAAGAAACTGCTTTCCGCTCATCTTGCAGCCTTCGCAGTCGCGCTGGCAGGATCGGCGTCTGCCGCCGATCTGGCCGTGAAGGCCCCGCTTCCGGTCGCGGCACCCTTCAACTGGACGGGCTGCTATATCGGCGTCCATGTTGGGGCGGGCTTTGCGAAGAAGGACATCACTGATCCCGTGCAGCTCGTGCAGGATTCCTTCAATGGTCTCGGCTCCACGGTTGATGTCACCACGGTCAGCCCGGCGCCGCGCGGTGCCGTCATTGGCGGCCAGGGCGGCTGCGACTATCAGTTTGCTTCCTCCCCGGTCGTCATCGGCATTCAGGGTGATGCCGCCGGTGCAACGCTGAGGAGCAACAGGTCTGTCGCCCTCCCGCTCGGCAATCCCGGTGAGACCGCGGTCGTGGACGCGAAAACCGAGTTTCTGACCAGCGTGACCGGCCGCATCGGCTATGCCTTCGACAACATCCTGCTCTATGGCAAGGCCGGCGCGGCGATGGCCGGTGACAAATACGAGGTCAGCGGCACGTTCACCGGCGTGCCGTTCGATTTCAGGGGGCTGGAGGACCGCTGGGGCTGGACCGCCGGCGCGGGCGTCGACTGGGCCTTCGACCGTCACTGGTCGGCCAATTTCGAATACGACTACTACGGGTTCGGTACCCGGACCTCGACCTTTGCCGATCAAGCCAACGTCTTCCAGGGGCCGGTGAGCGTCAGGCAGTCGATCCAGGTCGTGAAGGTCGGGGTGAACTTCCACATGTGGGCGGGACAATAGATGCTCCCGGCCTCTGGACCAGGGCGGTCATCGTTGCGGCGCGTTGGTCGCCTGCGTGCGGTGCTGTGCGCCATGGCCCTGACGGTGGTCGGCTCCGCCGCTTCTCACGCGCAGGACAGGAGCGGCTTCGAAGCCAAGATCGAATATTGCAAGACCTGCCACGGACTGTCGGCGCAAGGCTATCGCGGCTGGTTTCCGATGCCGCGACTGGCGGGACAGCAGCCGCAATATCTCGAGAACCAGCTTCGCGCTTTCCTCGAGCACCGGCGTACCAATCCCGTCATGGCCAATGCTGCCCATGGGCTGAGCTCGGCGATGATCGCCTCGCTTGCAACTCACCTGAAAAACCTCGATCCAAAACCGATTGGCGGCGCACCGAGGGGGTCGTTGGCCGTCGGCAAGCGCATCTACGAGGAAGGTCTTCCCGATTCCAACGTGCCGGCCTGTGCTGCCTGCCATGGCAGCGACGGCAAAGGGCAGAACGAAATTCCTCGGCTGGCCGGGCAGCTCTATGAGTACACCGTGGGTCAGCTCGCCGGCTGGACGAAAACGCGTGGGTCGGCGACCGACACCTCGGCGATCATGGCGCCGACGTCGCATAACCTGGCGCGGTCTCAGGTCGAAGCGGTGGCTGCCTATGTGAGCTACATGCAATGAGACGCGCGAGTCCGGACATGCAGAGCGGGCGGACCACATTGCGCAGGGGCGAGAGGTCATGAAGCGCATCGGACTAAAGACAGCGCTGCTCGCAATGCTGGCTTGCATGGGCCCCGCAATGGCGTGGGACGGTGCCAGCGTCCGCAACTGCACCTGGTGTCATGGGACGTCGGCGCAGGGCTACACGGTGGCCCCAAGACTAGCCGGGCAACGTCCGGCCTATCTCGAAAGCCAGATGCGGAGCTTCCGCGATCACAGCCGGGATAATCCCTTCTCGAAACAGTACATGTGGGGAGCCGTCGCAGCGCTCGATTCCCGCGATGCGCGCGATCTTGCGGCTTACTTCGCAACCATTCCGCCAAGGCCCGCCAATAACGGCGACCGCAATCTGATGGCGAAGGGAAAGGCCATCTACATGGAGGGCATTCCCGAAGCCAACATCGCGTCCTGTTACGCCTGTCACGGCCCGAACGCCGAAGGCGTGCGGGAGATTCCCCGCCTCGGCGGCCTTGCCTATTTCTATGTCAAGGCACGGCTCGAGCAGTGGGGCCAAGGATATCATTCGGGCATGGGAACGCCCATGCCTGTCGTTGCGCGCTCCCTCGGCCCGAACGAGATCGAGGCCCTGGCCTCGTATCTCAGCTTCGTCAGATAGCCGTCAATCGAGACAGCAATTCTGGACGTCAGCCTGCCCGCTCGGAGCGGCCGGGTGTATCGCCGATGGCCCGTTCCGGTCACAAGCCGCTGTGATGCCAAGCATTTTCTGCGAGCAGATATTTTCCGCCCGGCTGTCGGCAACACCGCCTCGGGAGTCCAGTTCTAACGCGCGGTCCGCTCGATCAGCGGACAGCTTTCGAGCACGGTGCGGGGGCGGGCGCCCTCGATGCTGACGCAGGGCCGGGAGCGGTCGATGGCGAGCCCGTAGCGCTCCAGCAGCGCGCTGCGGTCGGATTCGCCGCGCATGTGCAATTCGCGGACGCCGCCGGGCAGGGGAGCCTGCAACCCCGCGCGGATGCGCTGGTCGAAGATGCCGCCGGGGATGATGGGCACGCCGATATCGGCGAGCTGGTAGAAGCGCGACTGCGAGGGGAGCTGCGGCGCGATGTAAGCGAGCGGCTTGCCGAGGATGAAATAGGTCGCGGGCTGCGCGAGCTCAGCTGCAATTTTCGGTCGGTAGGTTTCGGACCAGGGGCGATGCCACCAATCCGCAGGCTGCGACCACAATGCGATTCCCGCTGCAACCGTCAACGTCAGTACGTTCAGCGGAAGCGAGGACGTCGCGGGCCATGTCAGGCCAGCACTCGCAGCGAGGCGTGCGAGCAGCACAACGATGAGGGGGGCGCACAACAATTCCAGAACGACCGCGTAGCGCTGGATTGCAAACAGGCCGAGCCACGCCAGGTATGAGACGGTAAACATCACCACGAGCTGCACGTCACGCCGTGTGAGGATCGCGCTATCGCGGATCATGCGCACCGTCAGGGCGAGCACGAACAGCACCGTCACGATCGCGAACCGTGCGTCGCGGAACGGATGCTCCGCGCCTCTGTGGTCGCCGACCAGCCAGTAGAAGGGATAGGCGAGCGCGTCGAGCAGTCCATGCGGCATGAACTGCGCGTCCATCAGATTGACGGCCGCCACTTCGCGTGACTGGAACACCGCATTGAACAGCGGGAAGATCGGATTGCCGGTGTCGCGCCAGGTGATCAGGCACCATTCGCCGCCGGCGAGCGTCGCGCCGAGGATCCCGCCAATCGCAAGAAGGGTCGTCGCGCGAAGTGGCCGCGCGGCAGCGAGCACGCCCGCGGCGGCGCCGACTGCGTAGACGACATTGGTCAGCTTCAGCCCGACCGCGGCGCCGATCAGCAATCCCGCCAGCAGACAGCAGGCTGCGGGCCGGCGATCCGCCACCAGGATCAGAAGGAAGCCGCCGATCACGGGCAATGCCAGCAGCACGTCGGAAAAGCTCGTGCCGACTTCCGAAAGCGTCATTGGGCCGAAAGCCGCGATCACAACCGCCGCCGCGATCACCGCGACGCTGGCCGCCTCGCGCAACACCAGGCGCGCAAACAGGCAGATCAGCGCGAGGTTGAGCCCGTGAACTGCGCCAAGGATCATCAGCCCATATGGCGACGGCAGGAAATGGCGAAGATAATAAACCGGAAAATAGACGATCGGATTGAAGTAGGTCTGAAAGCCCGGCGGGACGGCATCGATGGCATAGCGGCCGTTGAGCACGGCCCAGACATTGTATTCGTGATAGTTCTGCCAATCCCAGTTGACGTCCTCGCCCATCGCGAGCGTGTAGAGCGCCCCCAGCAGCATCGAGCAGACGACGATGGCGACAGGCGCCAGTGCTTTGCTGCGCAGGCGCGTCATCCCTCGTCGCAGGCCTCCGGCCCCCGGCATGGCGTCGGGCAAGTCAGCAGCGGTTGGCGTACGTTGCAGCATCAACGCGCCACGCTTGAGGTGCGTAACCCGTCTTCGGCAAGGTGATGCGACGCGGAAGGCAGGCTCGTGGGGCGCATGGCCGAATTCCGGAATTCCGGTTGATGTCCGTAAGGACTATGTCCAGCCAGTTAAGGTTGCATGAATCGATGCAGGAACCGTTTGGCTGGCGTGTCCCTCGCGAGGAATTCCGACGTCCGTTGACGCGCGCGGAGCATCACGCATTTGCTTCTTGTCATCTCTCCTGAATAGTTGTTCAGTCCTTGGGGCGATTTGCAACGATATCAGTGACGAAGCGTTCGGCCGCAGGGCGTGCGGGCGGCGTGTGGGACAGGAAGCGCGCCATGGTCTATCGGCGGACGCATCAAGTGGTGAAGCGCCTTGCGGCTCGGCGCAGCGCCATCCTGGCGGCGGCACGGGAAGCCGCAGCCGAAGGCGGCATGGCAGCGGTGCAGATCGCGCCGGTTGCGGTCAGGGCCAATGTGGCGGCCGGCACCGTCTATCGCTACTTCCCCTCCAAGGCCGAATTGATCTCCGAACTGATTGCCGAGGTCTCCCGCGACGAGCTCGCGGCGATCAGGCGGGCGGCCGATGCCGCGCCGGGGCCGTCCTCGGCACTGGCGGCGGCCGTGACGACGGTGGCGGTCCACACCCTGTCGCAGCGGCGCCTCGCCTGGGGCATCCTGGCCGAGCCCGTCGATGTCGACGTCAGCGCTTCGCGCCTCGCCAGCCGCCGCGAGATCGCCGGCGAGCTCGCCTCGCGGATCGACGCTGCGGTGCGCGCCGGCCATCTGCCGGCGCAGGACACGGCGCTCGCTGCCACCGCCCTGCTAGGCGCGCTGCATGAGGCGCTGGTCGGCCCGCTCGCACCCGACAATCTCGAAGATCCCGTGAAGATGCGCGACGCTGTCCAGACCGTGACGCTGCTGGCGCTCCGCGCCGTCGGCGTCATGGACGCCCGCGCCCGCGGCCTCGTGGTGCAGCAGACGCTGCTGCCGACGACCAAGGCGCTGGTCGGGGCTTGAAGTGCCGCTGCTGATGGGAGCGGTGGCCTGACCGCGCTCAGGTCTCTGCCTGAGCACATCTTTTCGAAAACGCCGCGCAAAGCAGCCGGTTCGGCCGGCTACTGTGCATGGGGTTGTTTTCGCGTTTTGTGTCGGGGACGGGTCCGCCGCCTCACATATTCGCGTCGCCCTCGGGGCCGACCGAGGCGATGCGCACCATGTTGGTGGTGCCGGGGATGCCGAGCGGCACGCCGGCGACGATGATGACGCGCTGGCCGGCGCGGACAAAGCCGTCGCGGAACGCGATCTGGCCGGCGCGGTTCACCATGTCGTCCTGGTCGCGCGCATCCTCCGCCACCACGCAATGCACGCCCCAGACCGCCGCGAGCCGGCGTCCGGCGGTGATGTTCGGCGTGATCGCCACGATCGGCGGCTTCGGCCGCTCCCGCGCGACGCGCGTCGCGGTCGAGCCGGATGAGGTCCAGCAGATCAAAGCGGGCAGGTCGAGCGTCTCGGCGATCTGCCGCGCGGCGTCGGCGATGGCGTCGCCTGCGGTCGATTCCGGCGCGGGGCGCTGCGCCGTGATCACCGACCGGTAAGTCGGGTCGCGCTCGACCTCCTCGCCGATGCGGTTCATGGTCGAGACCGCTTCGACCGGGAATTTGCCGGCGGCCGATTCCGCCGACAGCATGATGGCGTCGGCGCCTTCATAGACGGCAGTGGCGACGTCGGAGACTTCGGCACGGGTCGGCACCGGAGACTGGATCATCGACTCCAGCATTTGCGTCGCGACCACGACCGGCTTGCCGGCGCGGCGCGCCATGCGCGTCATTTGCTTTTGAAGGCTCGGCACGCGCTCCAGCGGCAGCTCGACGCCGAGGTCGCCGCGCGCCACCATCAGCGCATCGGAGGCATCGATGATGTCGGCGAGGCGGTCGATCGCCTGCGGCTTCTCGATCTTGGCCATCACGGCGGCGCGCCCGCGGATCATCTTCTTGGCTTCGAGCACGTCGTCAGCGCGCTGCACGAAGGACAGCGCGATCCAGTCGACGCCGGTGACGAGCGCTGCCTCGAGGTCGGCGCGGTCCTTCGGCGTCATCGCCGAGACCGGCAGGTCGGTATCCGGCAGGCTGACGCCCTTGCGGTCGCTCATCTTGCCGCCGACCACGACACGCGTCACCGCGTGCTCCTTCGAGGTCTCCTCCGCGATCAGCCGCACCTTGCCGTCGTCGAGCAGCAGCGCGTGACCGGGCCGCAGCGCAGCCAGGATCTCCGGATGCGGAAGATTGACGCGATTGGCATCGCCCGGCGTCTTGTCGGAATCGAGCGTGAAGGTCTGGCCGTTCTGGAGCTGCACCGAGCCTTCGGCGAAGGCACCCAGCCTGAGCTTCGGGCCCTGGAGATCGACAAGGATGCCGATCGGCCGGCCGTAGCTCGATTCGACATTGCGGATGGTCGCCACCAGCTCCCGCATCTTGTCATGCGGGGTGTGGCTCATATTGATGCGGAACACGTCGGCGCCAGCCTCGAACAGGCGGCGGATCATCGCGAGGTCTGAAGAGGCGGGACCCAGGGTCGCGAGAATCTTGATACGGCGAAGACGCCTCATGGCTTATTTCCAGGCGGGGGCGAGGGCGGGGCGGCGGCCGGTGGCAGGCCGGGCGAGCCCGGGGGCGTAGCACCGGGCGGGCTATTGGGCAAACCCGGAACGCCGCCACCAGGGCCCACAGGGCCGGGCATGCCGGGGACGCGCGGCTGCGAGGGCTGCTCGTTGGCATCGGTGAGTTGCACCGTCCATGCCCGCTGCTCGCCGGTGTCGACCTCGAAATAGCCGGTCCGGTCGTAGCCGCGCGCCAGGCAGTCCTCGGTGCCGCGGATGGTGAATTCCTTGTCGCGCGAGCACATATAGGCCTGCCCCGACCATTCGCCGCCGCGGTCATAGTCGATTGCGTAGATGTAATAGTAGCGGGCGACCAGCGTTCCCCTGAGCAGGGTCTCGCAGGAGCGGGACGAGATGTTCCACCAGCCCTCGGTGGTCCAGCCGTCGGCGTCCTTGTAGCCGAGCGCGATGCCGACCCGGCTGGATGTGTTGTTGCAAAGCCGGAAGTCGGCCGAAGCCGGACTTGCCCAGAAGCACATGAGAGCAACCGCCAGCACCGGGACCAACCGGGCGAGCAGTCGAAGGGGGAAGGGGGAAGATTCGGCGATCATTGTCGCGGAACGTATACCAGATGATTGACGATTTGGCGTAGGGCCGGGGGAAATGCCCCCTGTGCCGTCTCAGCGGCCGTTTGCGCCGCGATATGGCAAAATCTGTGACAGAACCCCACCTGATCCCGTAAGGGTGACCACCATCAAGGTCGGAACGCGAGACAGCTGAGAGGTCCAGCCATGGCAATCGACGACAAAACCAGAACGGAGCTCGAGGCGGCCGCTTTCCGGCTCCTGGTCGATCATCTGAGGACGCGGACCGACGTCCAGAACATCGACCTGATGAATCTGGCCGGCTTCTGTCGCAATTGCCTGTCCAACTGGCTCAAGGACGCGGCCGACGCCCAAGGCGTGCCCCTGAGCAAGGATGAGAGCCGGGAGGCCGTCTACGGCATGCCCTACGAGACCTGGAAATCGAAGTATCAGGGCACGGCCACGCCCGAGCAGCTTGAGGCGATGAAGAAAGTGCATCCTCACAATCACTGAGGGACTGTCCGAAGCCGGCGCTGAGTCGCACCACACAACAGCTTTCTTTGTACGCCCGCAGGAAGATGTGGGCGCGCTGTGGACGAGCGTGATGCTTGCTTGAACGTGGCCGGCACGAACCCTAACAGTTCTGCCAGCACGCGCGGTGAGGATGCCGGCGTCACCTCGTTTTGCCAGTTCCATTGGGAGTACCAAGATGGCCACCTCCGCCGCCGTCCGCGACGACGAGCCCGCGACGAAATTTGCCAAGGACCAGCTCAAATCCATCATCGAGCGCATCGAGCGGCTGGAGGAAGAGAAGAAGGCGATCTCCGACGACATCCGTGACGTTTATGCCGAGAGCAAGGGCAACGGCTACGACGTCAAGGCGCTGCGCACCATCGTGCGCCTGCGCAAGCAGGATCCCAACGAGCGGGCCGAGGCCGAGACGATTCTCGAGACCTATATGCAGGCGCTGGGGATGCTCTGAGGCGAATGGTCGTCCTCGCTTTGCGCCAGGACGACCAGGCAATCTCCGAAGCAGCGAAATGCCGAAGCGTCAGCGCAACGCGGCCGTGCGCATGACGAACGAGGTCGTCTCGATCTTGGCGGTCGCGCTGCCTGAGAAGCTGTCGCAGGACAGGCCCTGCATGGGATCGTCGGTAAAGCCCATGGCGACCACGGTCTGCGGCTTCACGAAATAGCCGCGCAACGCCACCATATCGAGCTCGCCCATCAGCGTGACCGACATCGCGCGGCTGGCGCTCGGCGACAGCATCACGATCTTGAGCCAGATGCTCTCGCCCTTGGCAGCGGACAGCCGGGTTGCAGTTGAGATCATGCCGTCGGTGCTCTTGCCGACGACGGTGTTGATCTCAGCGGCGGGCGCCTGATTGCGCGCGGTGGCCGGGCGCGCCGTGCGTGGAATCGGCGCGGAGGCGGCGACGACTTTGGTGCGATCCGGTGAGGCGGCCGGCGCGAAAGCCAGCGCCTCGAGCGCTGCGTTGGAGACGCTCGCGGTCGGTTGCGGATCGGCGGCCGCGGCAAGCGCCTGGCGCGCCTTCAACGCGGCGACCTGGGCCGGCGTCGCCTGCTGCGGCGCGGACGGAATATCATCCCAGAAGCCGCGGGCATTGATGATGTCGGAGGGGGTCTCGGGCTTGCCGGGCGCCGGCTTGTCGGCCACAGGCGCCTGCTTCGGCTTTGGCGGCGCGGCGAGCTGCGCGTCGGCGGAGGCGAGCTGGAGCGCCGAGGCGATCTGCGGCTTGGCGCGGGGCGTCGGCACCGGATCGGCGGACTTGACGGCGGCGGCAACCATACTGGGCGCAGCGGGCTTGGCGGCCGGGGCGGGTGCGCCCTCGTCATCCTCGTCACTGGCGGCTGCCGAAGCCGACTTGCCCTTGAACAAGGCGGCGAAGAAGCCCGGCTTACTGGCGCCATCGCCATCGCTGCGCCGCTCGATATCCGCCTTCGCGAGCTCATAGCCTTTCAGCGGTACGCCATCGGTCGGGATATGGACCGTGCGTTCGTCGGGGAACACGCGGACGAGCTGGTCATGCGTCATGCGCGGCCAGTGCCGGACGTTGCCGGTGTCGAGATGTACAAACGGCGAACCCGAGGTCGGATAGAAGCCGACGCCGCCGCGCTGGAGGCGCAAGCCCGCGAAGCGGATCTGCTCCAGCGGCACGCCCGGAATGTAGAAATCCATCGCATGGCCGAGCATGTGCTGACTGAAGCGCGCCACGCCTGTATGGGCGGAGCGGCGGCGGAGCATGGCGTTGGTGGCGGGGGAACGATAGGAGGAGATGATCTGGATCGGCTGCTTGCCGTCGACGTCGCGATAGACTTCCCAGAGAATGTCGAACAGGTGACGGTCCATCACCGTTTCGTCCTGGGTCCGCCAGTCGCGCAGGAAGTGATTGAGCTGCTTCAGCGCGGCGTCGTCGTAACGGCCATCACGCTTGAAGGTGACGGTGAGGTCTTCGCCGGAATGGGTGTGGTGGAACGAGAGCGTCTTGGTCTCGTTCAGCGCGGCGGCGTTATGGACTGAACCTGCGGCAGCCAGCAGCAATGCGGAAGCAAGGCCGATCCGAGATCCGACCTTCACTCCCGCATGGGACAACGACAACGCAGCGAATTGGCGTGCGAAACCAGCCAGCACGTATGAGCCCACCCAGTCGACGAGCGTTCAAAATGAACTCTCCCGCCAACCCCGTTAGCGCGCGAAAGAGGATGAACGCTTTCTTAAAGCGAGAAGGTTAATTCGAGGTTGACCTTCCCGCCCCCAAACCAAGTCAGACTACAATCCTAAACGGTTGACTGTGGCAAAAAAACGCCGAGGTGGCCGGGCTCAGGAGGAGAATGGTTAACGTTAAACGGCCCCGTCCAGAGGAGGGGGCCGTTGATTTCATTGCTAAAGCTGGCCGGACAGGGCTTAGCGTGTGAATACCCGCTGCGTCCGGCGACCGACCGGAGCGGGCGGCGGGGTCGGCGCCCCACCCCCGAACAGCCGCTCGAAGAAGTTCAGACCGGACGAGCCGCCGCCATTGTTGGCGATCGCAACGCCGTTCGGCAGGGTCGTTGCCGGGCGCGCGTAGCTCGGCTGGGAATGCGCGACGACCATTTCGAGGTCCTTGCCGCGGCCGTTCTTCAGGATGTTGATCATGGTCGCGTCGCGGCCATAGACGTCCTTGCGGAACTGCAGCTTGCCGGCGTCGTCCACAAACGCGGTCTGGTAGGTGATGTTGACCGGAATCGGCGTGGGGAATTTCAGGTCGACTTCACCCGAGCCGTACATGGAGCGTACGCGCTCCGGCGTGTAGTGCTCGTTCGGCATGGCGATGTTGAGCAGCACGGAGGCGTACTGATCCGGATATTGCACGCGCATGCAGCCATGGCTGAAGGCGCGCTCGTCCTTGGCGAACAGGTACTTGTCCGGTGTGTCGTGCTGATAGACCAGGAACTTGTTCGGGAAGTTGAAGCGGATGCGGCCGAGCGCATTGGCTTCACCGGGCGGCTGCGAGATGTGCACCGAGCCGTCGCGGTTCTGCTCCAGCTTCAGGCCCATGCGCTGAAGCACGGTCGGATCCTGCTGCAGCGCCGGCAGATATTCGCCATAGACGATTGACGGCGGCACGTTCCAGGTCGGGTTGACCGTGATGTACTTCATCGTCTCGGTCAGCAGCGGGGTCGCGTGCTGGCCCGGCTTGCCGGTGACGACGCGGGTGGTCCAGACCTGCTGGCCGCGCTGCATCACCTTCAGCGTGTAGTCGGGAATGTTGAGGATGACATAGGCATCGCCCAGCGAGGGCACGCCGAGGTCGCGCGGCAACCAGCGCCAGCGCTCCATGTTCACAAGCACGGTGTCGATCTGCTTGTCGCGCTTCGGGCTGTTCAGCGCCTTGACGGTCTTGTCGTCGAGCACGCCGGTCGCTTTCATCTCGGCGCCGTCCTGGAACTTGCGCACGGCTTCGGCGACCGTCGCGTCATAATGATCGTCGCTCGCGTTCTCGCTGATGCCGAGCTTGGCGCGCAACTGCGGCACGCGCGGATCCTGCACGACGATCTCGGCCTGCTTCTTGCCCTTGGCGGGCGTGTATTTCAGCGCCGGGCCGTCGGCAATCTCGATCACCGGGCCGTCGCCCTGGCCGCGCAGCTGCGCGAGCTTGGCCTTCAGCTCCTTGTAGAGCTTCTGCGGCGGGTTGTAGCTGTCGAGCGCTGCGGAAGCGTCGGCTGCCGTGGTCACCTTGGCGAGCACTTCGTTCGGATCGACCGGATGCTCGGGATAGAGGATGTCGGCGCTGACCTGGGACCAGTGCATGCGGCCGCTCTGGGCCTGGCGTGCATAGTCGAGCATGCTGGCAGTGAGCTTCAGCTCGGCATCGGCGAGCGCATCGGGCGTCGTCGCAGCGGCGAAGTCAGGCACGGGATAATCCGCGGGATTGAGACCATCGGAGGCCGCATCCTTCAGCCGTGCGATCACGCCCTTGGCCGTAGCGGTCAGGGCGCCACCCTGCGTCCAGACTGGAGCGAAGTCGCGGGCGCCGTAGAATTTCTCGACGGCGGCGCGCTCGTTCTTGCGCTCGAAATGACGCGAAGTCTTGGCGCCGATGATGTCCTTGAGCTTGTCGGCGACCGGCTGGTCGGCGGCGGGAACGTTGCTCGCGGCTTTCACCGGCTCGGCGGCCGGCGCTGCTGCTGCCGCAGGAGCTGCGGGAGTGGCCGCCGGTGCTGCTGCGGTGTCAGCCTTTGCAGGCTCAGCTTTTGCAGGCTCCGATTTCGCCGGCTCTGTGGTGGCCGTCTCGCTCTTGGTCGGTTCGCTCTTGACCGGCTCGTTCTTGGCCGGCTCGTTCTTGGGCGCGTCGGCTGCTGGCGTCGCGGCGACGTCGGACGGCTTGGTCTCGACCTTGACTGGGGCTGGAGCAGCTTCGGCCTTGACCGGCTCCGTGGCCGTGTCCTTCGGGGCGTCCTGCAGCGTCGCGGTGGTGTCGAGCTTGATGTCGGAGGCGGTCGGGGGCGGGACGTTGGCAGGCTCGGGGCGCGGGATCGCGGCTTCGATCGCGAGCTCGGCGGCGCTGCTGCGCGCCTGATCCTGTGCCAGCGCCGAGCCGGCGGAGACCGTGAGGAAGGTCGCTGCGACCGTCGCCAAAACACGGTCAAATCCTGCACGGTGGTTCAAACAGTCACGCATTGTGTCGCACCCCTTGGGTGAACTGTCCCTCGCGGAACAGCTTTCGTTATCGCCTAATTGAGCTTGCGGCTAAACCGCGCCGGCCTCTTGGAAGTTGAACGCCTGCACGCAACGATTCATACGCAGACGATATACAGGCCCCGTTTTGGCAGCTAGCGCTAGTCCGGGAAACTCACGACAAACTGACTTCAAGACAGCCCGTTTGCAACGGATTGTGCGCCTTCGCCGCGCGCTTTTCCCGGTGTCTGTCACTTCCAGGTCACGGTCTGAGTCGCAGCCGAATTCTGCCGTAATTCAACGGCTTGCGGGTACATCGTCGCCTCGCGCCAACCTCCGTTCGCTTGAGGTTCAGTGCGTCTCTTCACCGCTTTTCCCGCCATGTCCGGGAACCCCGGCTTCGTCGAGTTTGCGATACAGCGTGGACCTGCCGATCTTGAGGCGACGTGCCACCTCGGACATCTGCCCGCGGTAATGCGAGATCGCAAAGCGGATGATCTCGTTCTCCATGTCCTCGAGCGGGCGCACATCGCCGGTCGAGGTCAGCATCGAGAGGGACCCTGCCAGCGGTAGCGGCGCGATCGGTATTTCATTACCGGACACCACCGAAGGCGCCGCCATCGGCTCGATCATCAAGGGCGCGGTCGGAATTTCCGTTGCGGCATGCGGCTGCGAGGTGAGAAGCGGGAAATCGTCGAGACCGAGCTGATCGCCCTCGCTCATCACCACCGCACGGTAGACGGCGTTTTCGAGCTGGCGGATGTTGCCGGGCCAGTCGAGCTGGGTGAGATGCGCCACGGCCTCGCCAGAGACGCCGGAGATCGTGCGGTTCTCCTCCGCCGCAAAGCGCGCCAGGAAATGCCTGAGCAGATGCGGGATGTCCTCGCGCCGGGCCCTGAGCGAAGGGATCGTCAGCGGCAGCACGTGAAGGCGATAGAACAGATCTTCGCGGAAATGACCCTGCTTGACCCGCTCCAGCAGCTTGCGGTTGGTCGCGGAAATGATGCGGACGTCGACCTTCACGGGCTTGCGGCCGCCGACGGACTCGACTGCGCCCTCCTGGAGCGCGCGGAGCAGCTTGACCTGGGCGGTCAGCGGCAGCTCGCTGACCTCGTCCAGAAACAGGGTGCCGCCATGAGCTTCCAGGAATTTGCCGGTGTGCCGCTCGGTTGCGCCTGTGAAGGCGCCCTTCTCGTGGCCGAACAGGATGGATTCGACGAGATTGTCGGGGATCGCACCGCAATTGACCGCGACGAACGGCTTTGCCTTGCGCTCGCCGCTGCCGTGGATGGCGCGTGCGAACATCTCCTTGCCGACGCCGGACTCGCCTTCGATGAGCACCGGGATCGAGGAGTTCGCCGCTTTCTGCGCCGCGCGCATGACCGGCCCCATGGCTTCGGCACGCGTGATGATGTCGGAGAAGGTCAGCCTGCCCTCGCGGCTGTGACGGATGCGTTGCAGTTCGCCCTTGAGCGCGGAGGCGTTGAGCGCGTTGCGCAAGGAGACCTGGAGCCGCTCCATTCCGACCGGCTTGACCACGAAGTCGGCCGCGCCGGCGCGCATCGCCGAGATGACGTTATCGATGCCGCCATGGGCGGTCTGCACGATCACGGGGATGCTGAGGCCGGCTTCGCGGATTTTCGCCAGCACGCCCATGCCGTCGAGGCCGGGCATCACCAGATCGAGGATCACGCCATCGATCGCTGGTGCGTCGGGGGCCGTGAGGGTTGATATCGCGGCGTCGCCGGACTCGACAACGATCGTCTCATAGCCGCATTTCTGCACCATGTTCTCGACCAGCCGGCGGGCTACAGCGTCGTCGTCGGCGATCAAAATACTGGCAGCCATGGTGTTCCCCGCACGCTACTACTATCTGTCTCGAATCGGGTCACTCTGGCCGAAGCCGATTAACGCCCTCTTAAGCCTTGCTGCCCCCGTCCGCCGTCGCGACTGTTGAACACAGGTTTTCCACACGATGAATTCGCGCCCCAGCTCCGCTCTTAAAAGGCCCGCCGTTCGCAAGCCAGCCACCAAGACGTCCGTCGCCAAGAAATCTGCCGTCAAGGCAAAACCCTCCGCAAAGCCTGCGAGCAAGACTGGCAAGCTTCCGGAGTGGAACCTCGCCGATCTCTATTCCGGAATCGATGCGCCGGAAGTGGCGCGCGATCTCGAAAAGATGGATGCCGATTGCGTCGCGTTCGAGACGGATTACAAGGGCAAGCTCGCAACAGGCACAGCAAACGAAGATGGCGGAAAATGGCTCGCCGAGGCCGTGCGACGCTATGAGGCGATCGACGACCTCGCTGGCCGCCTCGGCTCCTACGCCGGCCTCATCCACGCCGGCGACAGCGTGGCCCCCAAGATTTCAAAGTTTTACGGCGATGTCTCCGAGCGGTTGACGGCGGCGTCGACGCATCTCTTGTTCTTCGCGCTCGAGCTCAACCGCATCGATGACGATCTTTTGACCCGCGCGATGCAAGCGCCCGAGCTTGCGCATTATCGTCCCTGGATCGAGGACCTCCGCAAGGAAAAGCCGTATCAGCTCGACGACAAGCTCGAGCAGCTGTTCCTGGAGAAGGCGCAGACCGGCTATTCCGCCTTCAACAGGCTGTTCGACCAGACCATCTCGAGCCTGCGTTTCAAGGTCGGCTCCAAGGAATTGGCGATCGAGCCGACGCTGAATCTCCTGCAGGACCGCGATGGAGCCAAGCGCAAGGCTGCGGCGGAAGCGCTGGCAAGGACCTTCAAGGCCAATGAGCGCACCTTTGCGCTGATCACCAACACGCTCGCCAAGGACAAGGACATCTCCGACCGCTGGCGCGGTTTCAAGGATGTCGCCGATTCCCGCCATCTCAACAACCGCGTCGAGCGCGAAGTGGTGGACGCGCTGGTCGCCTCGGTGCGGGCGGCCTATCCAAAACTGTCACATCGCTATTACGCGCTGAAGGCGAAGTGGTTCGGCAAGAAGCGGCTGGCCTATTGGGACCGCAATGCGCCGCTGCCCTTCGCCGCCACTGACGTCATCGGCTGGCCCGATGCGCGCAACATGGTGCTGACGGCCTATCGTGGCTTCTCGCCCAAGATGGCCGACATCGCCGAGCGCTTCTTCACCGACCGCTGGATCGACGCCCCGGTGCGTCCGGGCAAGGCGCCGGGCGCGTTCTCGCATCCGACCACCCCGTCCGCGCACCCCTACGTGCTGATGAACTATCAGGGCAAGCCGCGCGACGTGATGACGCTCGCGCATGAGCTCGGTCACGGCGTCCACCAGGTGCTGGCGGCGAAGAACGGCGCGCTGATGGCACCGACGCCGTTGACGCTTGCCGAGACCGCCAGCGTGTTCGGCGAGATGCTGACCTTCCGGCGGCTGCTGGCGCAGACCAAGAGCGCCAAGCAGCGCCAGGCGCTGCTCGCGGGCAAGGTCGAGGACATGATCAATACCGTGGTGCGGCAGATCGCGTTCTATTCGTTCGAGCGCGCCGTCCACACCGAGCGCAAGAACGGCGAGCTCACCGCGACGCGGCTCGGCGAGCTCTGGCTCTCGGTCCAGGGAGAGAGCTTAGGTCCCGCGATCGAGATCAAGGCAGGGTATGAGAACTATTGGATGTACATCCCGCACTTCATCCACTCGCCGTTCTACGTCTATGCCTATGCCTTCGGCGATTGCCTCGTGAACTCGCTCTATGCCGTCTACGAGAACGCGGCCGAAGGGTTCGCCGAGCGTTATCTCGACATGCTCGCGGCCGGCGGTACCAAGCACTATTCCGAGCTGCTGCGCCCATTCGGGCTCGACGCCAAGGACCCGAAGTTCTGGGACGGCGGCCTCAGCGTCATTGCCGGCATGATCGATGAGCTGGAGGCGATGGGCTGACGGCCAGCGTGCCTTATTTTTGGGCAGCCACGTAAAACATCTGTTGAACGATCGGCTTCTTGGCGTTATACAAACGTATAACGAGGTGAAGTGATGAACGAGAATGCGGACCCCAAGGATCTGAAGGGCGACTCTACCGTGCTTCAGGTGCGCAAGATCGGCAATTCGATCGGCGTCATCCTGCCGAAGGAGCTCGCTGCGCGTCTGAACCTCAAAGAGGGCGACAAGCTTTTTCCGGTTGAGCAATCAGACGGCGGCGTGTTGCTGACACCGCATGATCCAGATTTCGAGAAAGCGATGGAAATCGCCCGGCGAGGTATGAAGCGTTATCACAACGCCCTCGCCGAGCTCGCCAAATGAGCGAGCCGTTCTGGCTGACGCGTCGAATGATCATTGCGGTTCACGACGAGCAACTGGCGATTCACGGCGGTGCAAGCGGTCTGCGCGACGAAGGTATGCTCGATTCTGCGCTCGATCGGCCGAAAAACAAGTGGTCATACGAGGCGGCTGATTTGCCCGAATTGGCGGCCGCGTATGCTTTCGGCATCGCGCGCAACCATCCATTCGTTGACGGCAACAAGCGCACCTCGCTGCTCGCACTGTATACGTTTCTCGGCGTGAACGGCATCGACTTCGTCGCGCCTGAGGCGGAAGCGGCCGCGATCATCCTCTCCCTCGCCGCCGGGGAAGTCAGCGAGCCGAACCTCGTCCGCTGGATCCGCGATAATCTGGATTCCAAATGACCTGATTTGCGGGAAAACCACGCTCCCGTGCCGTTGCCCTGTTCAAATGTTTAAGGTATCCCAGCCGAAGAATTGGACTTTCGACTGGGGACATCCATGGCAGATCATAGCGAAGTTGCGTACAGCACCGCCGATGGCAACGACTACGTTGCGCACGAGCAGACCTACGAGGGCTTCATCAAGCTGGTGAAGTACGGCACCGCGTCGGTTGCCCTGATCGTGATTCTGATGGCGATCTTCCTCACCTAAATCGACATGGCGGCTGCCCACGCTTGCGGCGGCGGCTGCCCACAAAATTTGCAAACAAGCCGGCGGCAAAGCCGGTATGCAACGCTGCGGGAGTAACGCTACTTTTTTGTGCGTGCGCTGTCCCGCGCCGCCGGAGGACCTATGAAGATCGCCGTTGCCAAGGAAATCGATCCGTCGGAGCCGCGGGTCGCGGCTTCGCCCGATACGGTGAAGAAGTTTAAGGCGCTCGGTGCCGAGATCGCCATCGAGCCGGGCGCAGGCATCAAGTCGGGCCTGCCGGATTCCGAATTCACCGCGGTGGGCGCCACCGTCAGCGCCGATGCGCTCAAAGATGCCGACATCATCATCAAGGTGAAGCGTCCCGAGGCCTCCGAGCTCTCGCAGTACAAGCGCGGCGCGCTCGTCATCGCCATCATGGATCCCTACGGCAACGAGGCTGCGCTGAAGGCGATGGCCGATGCCGGCGTCTCCGCCTTCGCGATGGAATTGATGCCGCGCATCACCCGTGCGCAGGTGATGGACGTGCTGTCCTCGCAGGCCAACCTCGCCGGCTACCGCGCCGTGATCGAGGGCGCCGAGGCCTTCGGCCGCGCCTTTCCGATGATGATGACCGCCGCCGGTACGGTTCCGGCCGCAAAAGTATTCGTGATGGGCGTCGGCGTTGCCGGCCTGCAGGCGATCGCGACCGCGCGTCGCCTCGGCGCCGTCGTCACCGCGACTGACGTTCGCCCTGCCACCAAGGAGCAGGTGGAATCGCTCGGTGCGAAATTCCTCGCCGTCGAGGACGAGGAGTTCAAGAACGCCCAGACCGCCGGCGGCTATGCCAAGGAGATGTCGAAAGAGTACCAGGCCAAGCAGGCCGCACTCACCGCCGAGCACATCAAGAAGCAGGACATCGTGATCACCACCGCGCTGATCCCGGGCCGTCCGGCGCCGAAGCTCGTCAGTGCCGAGATGGTCAAGTCGATGAAGCCGGGCTCGGTGCTCGTCGATCTCGCCGTCGAGCGCGGCGGCAATGTCGAGGGTGCCAAAGCCGGCGAAGTCGTCGATCTCGATGGCATCAAGATCGTCGGCTACACCAATGTCGCGGGCCGCGTCGCGGCGTCGGCCTCCAGCCTGTACGCACGCAATCTGTTCTCCTTCATCGAGACCATGGTCGACAAGAAAGAGAAGAAGCTCGCCGTCAACTGGGACGACGAACTCGTCAAGGCCACCGCGCTGACCAGGGACGGCGCGGTCATCCATCCGAACTTCCAGCCGAAGGCGTAAGGAGAGCACGTCATGGAGCATGCTGCACAGGTCGTCGACCCCTTCATCTTCCGGCTGTCGATTTTCGTCCTCGCCGTCTTCGTCGGCTATTTCGTGGTGTGGTCGGTGACCCCGGCGCTGCACACCCCGCTGATGAGCGTCACCAACGCGATCTCCTCGGTGATCGTGGTCGGCGCGCTGCTTGCCGGCGGCGTCGCCAACGTCTCGAGCGGTTCGGGCTGGGCGCGCGCCTTCGGTTTCGTCGCGCTGATTTTTGCCTGCATCAACATCTTCGGCGGCTTCCTTGTCACCCAGCGCATGCTGGCGATGTACAAGAAGAAGTCGAAGTGAGCGGCCACCTCGGGCTGATGGGATCAATGGGGACCTGAGATGAGCGCTAATCTCTCTGCATTCTTGTATCTCGTGGCGGGGGTGCTGTTCATCCTGTCGCTGCGCGGACTCTCGAGCCCGGCGTCGTCGCGCCAGGGCAATCTGCTCGGCATGATCGGCATGGCGATTGCCGTCGCCACCACGCTGGCCAACCATCCGCCTGCGGACGGTCTCGCCTGGGTGCTGGTGATTGTCGGCATCGCCATTGGCGCTGCGATCGGTGCGGTCATCGCCCGCCGCGTGCCGATGACCTCGATGCCGGAACTCGTCGCCGCCTTCCACTCGCTGGTCGGCATGGCCGCGGTGCTCGTTGCGGCGGGCGCATTCTACGCGCCCGAAGCCTTCGACATTGGCACTCCAGGCAACATCCACACCCAGAGCCTGGTCGAAATGTCGCTCGGCGTCGCCATCGGCGCGCTGACCTTCACTGGTTCGGTGATCGCGTTCCTGAAACTCTCCGCACGCATGAGCGGTGCTCCGATCATCCTGCCGGCTCGCCACGTGATCAACGTCGTGCTCGCGGTGGCGCTGGTCGCCTGTATCGTCGGCCTCGTCATCACCGGCAGCCCGGTGTTCTTCTGGCTCAACGTCATCCTGGCGCTGGCCCTCGGCGTGCTCATGATCATCCCGATCGGCGGCGCCGACATGCCGGTCGTGATCTCGATGCTGAACTCCTATTCGGGGTGGGCTGCGGCCGGCATCGGCTTCACGCTCGGCAACTCGGCGCTGATCATCACCGGCGCGCTGGTCGGCTCGTCGGGCGCGATCCTGTCCTACATCATGTGCCACGCGATGAACCGGTCCTTCATCTCGGTCATCCTCGGCGGCTTCGGCGGCGAGACCGCGGCGGCCGGCGGCGGAGCAGGTGGCGAGCAGAAGCCCGCCAAGCTCGGCTCGGCGGACGATGCCGCCTTCATCATGAAGAACGCCTCCAAGGTCATCATCGTGCCCGGCTACGGCATGGCGGTGGCGCAGGCCCAGCACGCGCTGCGCGAGATGGCCGACATGCTGAAGAAGGAAGGCGTCGAGGTGAAGTATGCCATTCACCCGGTCGCGGGCCGCATGCCCGGCCACATGAACGTGCTGCTCGCCGAAGCCAACGTGCCCTATGACGAGGTGTTCGAGCTCGAGGACATCAATTCCGAGTTCGCCCAGGCCGACATCGCCTTCGTGATCGGCGCCAACGACGTCACCAACCCGGCCGCCGAAGAGGACAAGACCTCGCCGATTTACGGCATGCCCGTCCTCCAGGTCTGGAAGGCCGGCACGGTGATGTTCATCAAGCGGTCGCTGGCGTCGGGTTACGCGGGCATCGACAACCCGCTGTTCTACCGCGACAACACCATGATGCTGCTCGGCGACGCCAAGAAGGTCACCGAGAACATCGTCAAGGCGATGTAGCGCGAGCCGCGCCGTTTGCACGTCGCCGCTGAGGCGGCGTGCGCCTGCCGCCGAGGCCCGCGATGACAGTCCTCAAATGGATCGCCATCATCCTCGCAGCCGGCTATTGCGCCGGGCTCGTCCTGCTGTTCGCAAAGCAGCGCAGCCTGCTGTTTCCGATCCCGACCACCGAGCGCACCGCGCCTGCCGCCGCAGGATTTCCGCAGGCCGAAGAGCAGGTCCTGACCACGTCCGATGGCGAGAGGGTCATCGTCTGGCACGTCCCGCCCAAGCCCGGCCATGCCGTGGTGCTGTACTTCCACGGCAACGGGGATTTTCTCGCGGGGCTTGCCGGGCGTTTCAAGGCGATCACTGCCGACGGCACCGGCCTCGTGGCGCTGTCCTATCGCGGTTACGCGGGCTCCAGTGGCGCGCCGAGCGAAGACGGCCTGCTGCGTGACGGGGCGGCCGCGTATTCATTTGCGGCGGCGCGCTATGACCCCCAGCGCATCGTCGTGTGGGGATTTTCGCTCGGGACCGGCGTTGCCGTTGCCGTCGCGTCGGAGCATCCGATCGGCAAGCTGATCCTCGAGGCGCCCTACACGTCGATTGCGGACGTCGCGGCCGCGCATTTCCGCTTCGTTCCGGTCCGCTTCCTAATCCGCGATCCGCTCCACTCGGACCGGCGCATCGCGCGTCTCGCAGTGCCGCTCCTGATCGTGCATGGCGCGCAGGATCAGACCATCCCGATCGCATCAGGCGAGAAGCTGTTCGCGCTGGCGCACGAGCCGAAGCAGTTCGTTCGCATTCCTGCGGGCGGGCATGACGATCTCGGCAATTTCGGCATGGTCGAGATCGCGCGAGGTTTCATCAACGGACCCTGAGGGCTGACGGGCGCGATCTTCTCGCGCATAATCGGTCCGTCGAATGAGGGAATCGCCTGCATGAGTGCGCACGGACCGATGCCGCGGTCGTCCTGGATCTTTCCTGCCTTGGCGGTTCTGCTGTTCCTGATCGTCGCGGTGAGCGGCTACAGCTTCACCCTGTCGGCCGGCGGGGGCCTGTTCGCCATCGTCCTGCTGGTGATCCTGTTCGGCACCGTGTTCGCGGCCGTGCATCATTCCGAGGTGATCGCGGAGCGGATCGGCGAGCCTTTCGGCACGCTGCTGCTCACGCTCGCGGTGACCATCATCGAGGTCGCGCTGATCACCACGATCATGCTGGGCGACAAGCCCGCGCCGACGCTTGCGCGCGACACGGTCTTCGCGGTGGTGATGATCGTCTGCAACGGCCTCGTCGGCCTCTGCGTCTTCATCGGCGGACTCCGCTACCGCGAGCAGGGTTTTCAGGTCTCGGGCGCCAACGTCTATCTCAGCGTGCTGATTGCGCTCGCGACGCTGACGCTGATCATGCCCAACTACACGCTGTCGACGCCGGGGCCGGTCTATTCGACGCTCCAGCTCGGCTTTGTCGACCTCGTGACCATCGTGCTCTATGGCGTGTTCCTCTACACCCAGATGGTCCTGCACAAGGACTATTTCGTTCATGAGCGGGCGGAGGGCGAGAGCGGCGGAATCCATCTGTCGGGCATGATGCTCGCGCTGAGCATCGCGCTGCTCCTGATCTCGCTCCTGGCCGTCGTCCTCCTCGCCAAGAAGTTCTCGCTGGTGGTGGACGCCGTCGCCGACAGGATCGGCGCCCCTCCGGCGTTCGCTGGCCTCCTGGTCGCGCTCCTGATCCTGATGCCGGAGGGCGTTTCCGCGATCACGGCGGCCCGCAAGAACGACCTCCAGAAGAGCATCAACCTGGCGCTGGGGTCCTCGCTGGCCACCATCGGCCTGACCATCCCGGCGGTCGGGCTCGCCACCTATGTGATCGACCAGCCGCTGGTGCTGGGCCTCAATCCCCAGAACACGGCGCTTCTGATCCTGACATTCTTGCTGAGCATGCTGACCTTCGGCACGGGCAGGACGAACGTGCTGTTCGGACTGGTTCATATGGTGGTATTTGCCGTCTACACGTTCATGGTGTTCGTGCCCTGAACCGCTTCCCCGAACGAGGTTCCAGATGCTTGCCGCCAGGTCCGAAGTCCAGGTCGATAACGAAGAGGTCCGGGTGACCGAATGGCGGCTCGCCCCCGGCAGCGCGACCGGGCATCACACCCACGGGATGGACTACGTGATCGTTCCCGTCGTGGCCGGCGAAATGACCATCGTGGCGCCGGGCGGCGAGCGTTCCAAGGCGCAGCTTGCGGCCGGAAAATCCTACTTCCGGAAGGCGGGTGTCCAACACGACGTACTTAACGAAACCTCAACCGAGATCGTGTTCCTTGAGATTGAGCTGAAGCCGTGAGGCACGCGTAGACTTTGCCATCGATCCGTCGCAGTTGATCCCTTACAATGCCCCAAAGTTCCCGCATCAGATCGCGCGGGGAGTGGCCGAGAAATGCTGAAATACCTCGCTAAAATCTCGATGGATATTTTCCCCTCGGTGCTCGCGACGATCATCGGGGCCTACATCGTTAATCACTACATCAACGCCAAGCCGGCGGCAGATACGCCAGCCGCGGTGGTGACCCCTGCCGATGCCGCCAAGAACGGCAAGCCTGCCGACGTCGCCAACCTCCCGGGCCCCGGCGTCAAGGCCAAGGGCGTCTCCGAGAAGAGCATTTCCGAGAAGAACGCGTCCGACAAGCCCGCGGCTGAGAAGCCTGCCGAGACCAAAGCTGCCGACGTGACGCCCGGCGAGACCGCTTCGCACGGGCGTACCCCGGCCCACGAGAAGTCGGTTGCCAAGTCTACCCCGGCGGCGCCTGCTGCCGCGCCGGTGGTTGAGGCCAATTCGGCGCCGGCGGCCGCATCTCCGGCCGCGACCCCTGACGCCAACGATCTCGCGCGGGCTGCCATCGAGCGCCTGCGGAAGTCGCCGGAGGGCAAGGCCGCTGAAAAGGCGGCCGAGGCCAGACCTTCCGAAACCAGACCTTCCGAAATCAGGCCGGCCGAGACCAAGGCCGCCGAGCGGACGCCGGAGCCTGCGGTGCAGGAAGCGTCCCGGACGCCTGAGGCCCCTCGCGTCGTGACTGCGCTGCCCTCGACGGTGCGTCCGTTGCCGCCGCCGATCAACGTGTCCACGCCAGCGCCCGAGGCCTATGGCAATGGTGGCCCGTCGCAGGCGAATCCGTCTTACACGGCATCGGTCGGCAACGACGATCCGAATCGGTTGACGCCGCCGGCCGATATTCCGGTGCCGATGATCGCTCCGCCGCTCGACCTCCGCGCCGATGCCGGCCCGACCGCGCCACGCCCCAAGACCAATGTTGCCGACGAGATGCTGTCGGGCATGAAGTCGATGTTCCATGCGGTTCTGCCGAAGGGCGCCACCCCCGACTAAGGGGGTGGATGCGCTCTCCCGGCGCGCTTTCGCCCCCGGGGATGCCGGTTCGCGTGAGGCCAACGCGTCAGATCCAACCTTAAGGAATTCGTCAGCCGCCGACGCGGGCAAGGCCGCTGCGGGCGGCGTCATCGCGTGGGCGCAATGCGAGGGCCTTGCTGTAGGAGGCCGCCGCCTTGGTCTTGTCGCCCAGCCGTTCATAGGCCTGTCCCCGTGTCGTCCAGACCTGAGCGTTGTGCGGATCGGCTTCGGAAGCCTCGTCGAGATCGGCCGCGGCCTCTTTGACCTTGCCGATGGCGAGATAGCTGACGGCACGGCCGAGCAGCGGTTCGGCCTTCTGCGGATTGAGGCCGCTGGCGGCACCGAAATCGGCGATCGCGAAGTCGTGCTGGTTGTTGCCCTGGTAGAGCAGGGCGCGGCCGTAGAGCGCCTGGGCATTATAGGGATCGAGCGCGACGGCGCGATTGAACTCGTCCAGCGCGGCCTGGGTCTCGCCTGACTTCGCCAGGCCTTGCGCTTTTGCCGTGTGGGCCTCGGCCTCGGTGACATTGGCGGCGCTGACTGCGCTATCCGGCGCAGCCGCCGCCTTGGGCGCCTCCTGCGGCTTTTCCTTCTCCGGCATCAGCGAGCCCAGGTCGAAGGAGCAGCCGCACAATGCGATCCCCATCACGGCCAGCGCGAGCGGCTGACGCCAGATCCGGCGCCACCGCACCAAGCCGGGCTCGGGGAAAGGGGAGGTCATCTACGGTTCGCTCGTCCCGCATCTGTAGTGCCCCGTCCCAGAAAGGCACCGCTCACAAAATAATAACGCGGGCCAGGAGCCCGCGTTATCGAAAAACTCAGTCCTGCACTGTCGGCAAGATCAGCGCGGTCCGCGCGGACCAGCACCCGGGCCGCCGCGGCCGCCACGCTCGCCACCGGGGCCAGCGCCGAACACCGGCTTCGGCTTCATCGGCAGCAGGCCTTCGCGCTGCAGCTTCTTGCGGGCCAGCTTGCGCGCGCGGCGCACGGCTTCGGCCTTTTCGCGGGCCTTCTTCTCGGAGGGCTTCTCGTAGTGACCGCGGAGCTTCATCTCGCGGAAAATGCCCTCGCGCTGCATCTTCTTCTTCAGCGCCTTGAGGGCTTGGTCGACATTGTTATCGCGAACGAGAACCTGCACGCGGCATCCTCTTCAGTGGATCGGATTTGAATTCTGGTAAGTCAAAGGGGATGGCAAAACGCGCAAGCCCTTAACCTGAGGGCGCGGATGTATCAGACAAAAGCTGGGATGTCCACCTGCCAAGCGGGGTTTCGGGCCAAGTTCAGCCACTAAATGCGGCGAAAATGCCCCCTTGCGGCCCTGATTTGGGAGAATCGGCGCTAAGAAGGGCCGCAGCGGACCTTGTCCGGAATCTTGCAATCAGGGGAGACGCCTCATGGACATGAAGAAATACGCGGCCGAAGCCATCGGCACGTTCTGGCTCACATTCGCAGGCTGCGGCAGCGCGGTGATTGCGGCCGGCTTTCCGCAGGTCGGGATCGGCCTGGTCGGCGTGTCCCTGGCCTTCGGCTTGAGCGTCGTTACCATGGCCTATGCGATCGGCCATATCTCCGGCTGCCATCTCAATCCGGCCGTCACGGTCGGCCTCGCCGCCGGTGGACGGTTTCCGGCCGGCCAGATCCTGCCTTATGTGATCGCGCAGGTTTGCGGGGCGATCGTCGCTGCCGAACTGCTCTATGTGATTGCCAGCGGCGCCCCCGGTTTCGACATCACCAAGGGCTTTGCCTCCAACGGCTATGACGCGCATTCGCCCGGCCAGTACAGCATGATCGTCTGCTTCGTCACCGAAGTGGTGATGACGATGATGTTCCTGTTCGTCATCATGGGCGCGACCCATGGCCGCGCGCCCGCAGGCTTCGCGCCGCTCGCGATCGGACTTGCTCTGGTGATGATCCATCTCGTCAGCATCCCCGTCACCAACACGTCGGTGAATCCGGCGCGCAGCACCGGCCCTGCGCTGTTCGTCGGCGGCTGGGCGCTGTCGCAGCTCTGGCTGTTCTGGGTCGCGCCTTTGATCGGCGGCGCATTGGGCGGGGTGATTTATCGCTGGCTCAGCGAGGAGCCCGCTGGCGTCGTCGTGGGCGCGAAGACGGCTTAGCGGAGAAGGGGGATCGGAGCTCTTGCTGCGGTCCCCTTACTTGCCCTTCGAGGGGCGGACTTCGGTGACGTGGCCCATCTTGCGGCCGGGACGCGGAGCGCCCTTGCCGTAGATGTGCACGGTCGCGCCCGGCACGCTCAGCCACTTCTCGTAATCGTTGATCTCGTCGCCGATCAGATTGGTCATGGTGACGACCTCGCCGTGGCGCACAGGCTTGCCGAGCGGCCAGCCTGCGATGGCCCGGATGTGCTGCTCGAACTGGGAGACGGACGCGCCGTCGAGCGTCCAGTGGCCGGAATTGTGCACGCGCGGGGCGATCTCGTTGACCAGCACCTTCGATCCGCCGCCATTGGCGAGCACGAACATCTCCACGCCGAGCACGCCGACATAGTCGAGCGCGGTCGCGATCTTGCCCGCGATGCTGCGCGCCTCTTCAGCCAGCGCATCGGGGATCGGCGCCGGCGCACGCGATATCTTCAGAATGTGGTCGCGATGCTCGTTCTCGGTGACGTCGAAACACTCGACTTGGCCTGATGCCGAGCGTGCGGCGATCACGGAGATCTCGCGCTCGAACGGCACGAACGCCTCCAGGATCGCCGATTTGGTGCCGAGGCTGGTCCAGACTTTCGCGATGTCGTCGCCCTCGCGAATGATGGCCTGGCCCTTGCCGTCATAACCGAAGCGGCGGGTCTTCAGCACCGCGGGCAGGCCGATTCTGGCGATCGCCTCGCGCAGCGAGGAAACGGAAGTGACGTCGGCATAGCCTGCAGTACCGATGCCGAGCCGCGTCACGAAATCCTTTTCGGCGAGGCGGTCCTGGGTGGTCTCGAGGATCTTGCGGTTGGGCAGCACCGGGCGGCGCGCGTCCAGCACCATGGCGGCTGCGGCCGGCACGTTCTCGAATTCGTAGGTGATGACGTCGACGTCGTGAGCGAACAGCTCGAGCGCCTCGACGTCGGCATATTCGGCGCAGGTCGCGTTCAGCACGACGTCGAACGCCGGCGAGTCCGGATCGGGTGAGAATACCTGGCAGCGCAGCCCGAGCCGTGCTGCGGCCATGGCCAGCATCCGACCGAGTTGTCCGCCGCCGAGGATCCCGATGGTGTCGCCGGGCTTCAGCTTCACCTGCTTTGCGTCAGTCACGCCTTGTCCTCCGGGCGCTCGGCAACCGCCTCGGTCTGGGCCTTGCGCCAGGCGGCGAGACGGTCCGACAGATCAGGATCGGACAGCGCCAGCACCGATGCCGCGAGCAGCGCCGCGTTGATGGCGCCGGCCTTACCGATCGCGAGGGTGCCGACCGGAATGCCGGCGGGCATCTGAACGATCGAATAGAGCGAATCGATCCCCTTCAGCGTCCTGGACTCGACCGGTACGCCGAACACCGGCAGTTCCGTCAGCGCCGCGGCCATGCCGGGCAGATGCGCAGCCCCTCCGGCGCCGGCGATGATGACCTTGAAGCCGGCAGCCTTGGCGCCCTTGGCGAAGGTAAACAGGCGCTCCGGGGTGCGGTGTGCCGAAACGACGCGGGAATCGGAGGCGACGCCGAGCGCTGCAAGCGTATCGGCAGCGTGCCGCATCGTCTCCCAGTCCGACTGGCTTCCCATGATGATGGCGATCGGCGCGGTCATGACGTCAATTGTGCTCGGAAAACAGAAGGATAGGCCAGATTAAAGGTTCCGGCCGGCGGCTCGCAAGGCGGTGGCAAGGAGAAGGGAATGCACTATCCTGTCTTGGTGAATCCCCGCAAGCCTTCATTGAGCAGGAAGCCCATGAAGAAACCAAAAAGGGCGACCGCCGCGAAGGCCAAAAAGGGCCGGAAAACCAGCGGGAGCCGCACGAAAACTGCACCCAAGCGGGTTGCGGCGCCGCGCCGCGCGGCCGCCGCCAATGACGCGGGCAAGGATGGCAGCAAGGCGGTCATCCGCAGCCTGCGGACCAAGCTGACGAAGGCGCTGCGTCGCGTTGCCGAGCTCGAGGCTGCGGCCGACACTGATTTCCTGCTGGATATACCCAACCGGCGGGGCTTCGAGCGCGAGCTCCAGCGCGCCATCGCCTATATGAAGCGCTACCGCGCCAGCGGCGCGCTGATCGTGCTCGATGTCGACCGGCTGAAGCCGATCAACGATTCCTTCGGTCATGCCGCGGGGGACGAGGTGCTGAAGGCGATCGCCACGACGCTGACGCGGCAGATCCGCGCCTCCGACGTGGTCGGTCGTCTCGGTGGCGATGAGTTTGCCTTGCTGTTGTGGAATCTCAGCGAGACCGATGCCAAGGCGAAGGCCGCCATCTTCGAGCAGGCGATCGACGATTTGTCATTCACCTTTCGCGGCCAGCACGTCACGGCGGGCGCCTCAGCCGGCATCTCGCTGCTTGGTGTGCACTCAGAGGCCGCCCGTGCGCTCGAGGAGGCCGATGCAGCCATGTATGTGCGCAAGGCCCATCGACGGCACGAGCCGCGGATCAGGCTCGTGAGCAGCTGACAGGGTGGCGAGATCTTCCGGCACGTTGCCGAATTTGCGCAGCAGCGTGGCATCGCCGAATTCGCCCGTCATGGGATCGCCGCTGCGGCTGAATGCGACCGCGCCGATATGACCGGTGCCGCGCGCCAACGCCTCGGCGCGCCGCAACGCGGCTGTCGAGCTCTGGCATTCCTCGGCGGCGCCCGCGACAGGCGATCCGTCGGCATCAATCAGGAAGGGCATTGCAACGTAATAGGTCACATCAGACATGGCGTTGCTCCTTTGAAGCTCAGGCGGCGCTGCTGTTGCTCCGCACTTTGCTGCGCGACGTCTCGGGGATGCAGCCGGCCGAAATCGCCGCCTGCAATTCCTCCAGCTCGGCTTCCAGATATTCGTTGGCCATGATCAGCGCCTTGATGGTGCTGCGCAGATTGCCGTCGCACATCGCGATCGCCTGATCGCAGGCCTGTTCATAATGGCTGTTGTCGAGAAGGGCGGGGACTGACATCGGCAGCGTCCTTGCGGGTTGTCTTTGGGCGTTTCCTGGGGGCCGGGGGCAGTATTTATGTTCCTCTTTTGTTCTTTTTGAGTCAAGCGGATTCACGCGCGGCAATTCGCCGGCGAAGCCAACGAGAGCAGGTGCTCGCGGGTCAGGCGATGATGTCGGGCGTGATCTGGTCTTCGATGAAGGCGATGCGGTCGCGCAACAACAGCTTGCGTTTCTTCAGCCGCTGTAACCGCAACAGATCGGGGGCAGGCGATTGATGCAGTGCATCGATCGCCGCGTCGAGATCTCGGTGTTCCTGCTGCAACCGGGTGAGCTCAGCTTCGAGCTCACGCTCGTTTTCATGGGTCATGTCTGCGGTGGCCGAAAACCGATAGCTTGAGATCAAGGCTGTGGATGCCCTGTGGAAATTATCGTCCTTGCGCGGCGTGATCGCAAGCGATCTGCCTCTCCACACACCGCCATCCCGCAAGATATTTCAATGATTCGGAGCCGCGTTGCGCAAGCGCATTGATATCATGGATCTTTCGGCGCGTGGTTCCTTACTCACGCTTCATTACATATGAATTTTCAAAAATGACGGTGCGACGACGGATACCCATCGACAGAACGAATCGGTGATGTACACTTCCTCGTCCGGATCGAATCCAAGGTTCACACCTACCGAGGAGGTTTCGAATGACAATTCAGGCACATCTGGTTGAATTGGAACGGAAGCATAAAACTCTCGAAAACGAATTGCACGAAGCTCTCGTGCACCTTTCAACAGACGACCTGCAAATTGTTGAGTTGAAGCGCCGCAAGTTGCTGGTCAAGGACCAGATAGAGCGACTGAAGCAGTCCGGCGACACGCTTCACTAGTAACCCCCGTAACAGCGTCAAGTTCGATCGTAGCCCTTCAGACAGGGATGAGACGCTTGCGCTCATCCCTGCTGTAAGGTGCACGCCGCGCGACATGAGCTTTTGTTTGGACGCGTTTCCTAACGCGAACCGGTCTCCACCCGATTTGAAACCGATCTAGATCTCGGCGAGCTCCGCGACGTGGTCCGCAATCGCGAGCGACGACGTCAGGCCCGGCGATTCGATGCCGAACAGATTGATCAGGCCTGCAACGCCATGATCGCGCGGACCCTGCATCAGGAAATCCTGTGTCGCCACCGCCGGCGGCACGATCTTCGGGCGGATGCCCGAATAGCTCGGCATCAGTGCGCCGTCGGGCAGTGTCGGCCAGTATTTGCGGATCGCGGGATAGAAGCGTTCGGCGCGTGACGGATCGACCTCATAGTCGATCGTCTCGATCCATTCGACGTCGGGGCCGAAGCGCGCCTGTCCCGCCATATCCAGCGTCAAATGCACCCCCAGCCCCCCGGGCTCGGGCACCGGATAAATCAGGTGGGAGAACGGCGCGCGCGCATTGCAGCTGAAATAGTTGCCCTTGGCGAGATAGGCCGGCGGAATCCGGTCGACAGGCATGCCGTCGATGTGACGCGCCACGTTCGTTGCGGAAAGTCCTGCGGCATTGACGAGCAGGCCGCATTGCAGCGTCATCGGCGCTTCGCCGCCGGCTTCGATCTCGATGATTCCGCCGTCCGCCTTGGCGCGGATCAGCGGCGTGTGGAAGGCAAAGGCTGCACCTGCCTCCTCGGCCTCGCCGCGCAGCGAGAGCATGTAGGCATGGCTGTCGATGATGCCTGTTGACGGCGACAGCAGCGCGGCATCGCAGGCCAGCGCCGGCTCCAGCGCGCGTGCGGCCTCACCCGGGAGCAACTGCATGTCGAGCACGCCATTGGCCTCGGCATGCGCCTTGATCGATTGCAGCTTCTCGGTTTCCTTCGGATTCGTCGCGACGATCAGCTTGCCGCAGTTCTTGTGCGGGATGCCGCGCTCGCCGCAATAGCGGTACAGCGCGTGCTTGCCGCTGACGCACATGCGGGCCATCCAGCTTCCGGCACGGTAATAGATTCCGGCATGGATCACCTCGCTGTTGCGCGAGGAGGTCACGGTGCCGATGGCCTCGGCTTCCTCGAGCACGATCACCTCGCGGCCGGCCTGTGCGAGCCGCCTTGCCACCGCGAGCCCGACCACGCCGGCTCCGACGACGACGCAGTCGACCCTATCCATGGTTGTGCTGGCGCCCTGTTGAAGAGGCTGATGGCGCCGGTTTGCCTTGCAGGCCTGCCGCGCGGCCGTTTTCCGTTAAGGAAGCATTTATCATGTCAGGGCAATTGCCGTAATTCACGTCACATTTTTCTGTTGGGCGTACAGGCGTTTACCCGATCCAAACCCGTGAAGCCAGACAATCCGCAGTTGAAATCGCGGGTGGCTGATGGCTGAGAAGAACTGGCAGGAAGGCAGCATGCTTCCGATTGCTGTGCAGGCCGTCGTGTGCCTGACCAGCGCGGTCGCGCCTTCGCGTGCCTATGCGGAGAGCCTCCCGGCGCCGAGCCGGCTCGGCGATCTCGATCCCAATCTGATCTGGGAAGTCCTGATTGGGGGCATCGTCGTCTGCGCGTTCCTGGTCGCCATCGCGCTGTGGATCCATTCCGCGCTGCGCCGGAACAGGCGTGCGCAGCTGCGCCGCAACGCCTTCATCTCTTCCGCCATGAACAACCTCAATCAGGGCGTAGTGATGACGGATGCGCAGCGTCGCATCATCTTCTGCAACGACCGCTATCTCGAGATCTACGGCTTGGCGCGCTCGGATCTCCGGGCCGGGATGACCGGCTACGACATACTTGAGCTCAGGCGAAAGCGCGGGGTCCTTGGCGTCTCCGACGACGACTTCTACGAGAAGGCGTCAAGTCCCAACGGCCTGATCACCGAATTGCCCGACGGTCGCGCCATTCTGGTCAAATATTTCATTCTGCCCAACGGCGGCTCGGTGGCGACCCATCTTGACGTTAGCGAGCAGCGCAAGCTGTCGCGGCAGCTTGCCGCGACCAAGCAATTCCTGGAATCGGTGCTGGACCACGTGCCCGCCTGCGTCGCCGCCAAGAACATCGAGGACGGCTGCTATATCTTCGCGAACAGCGCCTATGAGCGGTTCTGGGGATTGTCGCCTGACTTCGCGGTCGGCAGGAAAGCGCGGGAGCTGTTTGCGCCCGGCTCGGCGGCCAGCATCGAGGCGGCCGACCGGGCGGCGCTCGATTCGCCCGATGGCCAGTACCGCAACGAGTTCGAGGTCGATCGTGCCGGTGCGCGACGCATGGTTGCCTCGATCCGCATCGTGGTTCGCAACGAGAGCAACAAGCCGGAATTCCTGCTGGTGGTGTTCGAGGACATTACCGATCGGCAATCGCTGTCCAAGGAGCTGGAGAGCACCAAGAAGTTCCTCGAGCTCGTGGTGGACAACATTCCGGTCGCGCTGATCGTGGAGCAGGTCAAGGATGGCCGCTACCTGCTCGCCAATCGCAGCGCCGAGACGATCCTCAACCGCAGGCGCGAGGAAGCCACCGGCCTGACCGCCTCCGATATCTTCAATGCCAAGGAAGCCAAGCTGATCATCGCGCGCGACGAGGCCGCGATCAAGAAGCGCGGGATGATCACCGAGGAGCATCCGATCTCCACCAAGGACGGCTTGCGCCTGTTCCTGACCCGCCGTGCCACGGTGCTCAACGACGCCGGCGAGCCGCAATATCTGATCAAGACCCACGAGGACGTCACCAACCGCCGGCAGACCGAGTCGCGCATGGCGCATATGGCCTATCACGACGGCCTGACCGACCTGCCGAACCGCGCCGCCTTCCTCCAGGCGCTGAACCAGATGATCGAGGCCTGCGAGGGCACCGACGAGGAGTTCGCGGTGCTTTGCGTCGATCTCGACGGCCTCAAGGAGGTCAACGACGTGTTCGGCCACGCGCTTGGCGACAAGCTGCTGGTCGAGGTGGCGCAGCGGCTCCAGGATGCCGCACGCGGCGGCCTGGTGGCGCGCCTGTCCGGCGACGAATTCGGCCTGATCATCGACGGCAAGCAGCCCGATGCAGGCCTTGCGCTGGCGCAGCAGCTCGGCGAGGTGCTGGCGCCGGAGTTCCACATCGATGGCCGCGCGGTTCGTGCCGGCATCACCACGGGCATGTCGATCTTCCCGCACAATGGCCCCGATGGCGCCGCGCTGCTCGCCAATGCCGGCGCGGCCCTGTTCCGCGCCAAGCAGAAATCGCGCGGCACGATCAGCCTCTACCAGCCCGAGATGGACCAGCAGATCCGCGACCGCCGCGTGCTGCACCAGGACCTCTCGATGGCAATCAAGAACGGCGAGCTGTCGCTGGCCTTCCAGCCGCAGGGCATCGCGCGCAACAGCGTCGCCGAGAGCGAGATCATCGGCTTCGAGGCGCTGGCGCGCTGGCAGCACCCGGTGCGCGGCCAGGTCTCGCCCGCCGACTTCATCCCCATCGCCGAGGAAAGCGGGCTGATCGTCGAGATGGGCGAATGGATCCTGCGCGAGGCCTGCCGCGAGGCGGCGTCGTGGCCGAAGCCGCTCCAGGTCGCGGTCAATTTGTCGCCGGCGCAGTTCATGCACGGCGACGTGGTCGGGCTTGTTCATTCGATCCTGATCGAGACGGGCCTTGCGCCCGGCCGGCTCGAGCTCGAAATCACCGAGGGCGTGCTGATCGAGGATTTCGATCGCGGCCTGGCGCTGCTGCGTCGGCTGAAGGCGCTCGGGGTGCGGATCTCGATGGACGATTTCGGCAGCGGCTATTCATCGTTGAGCTATCTGCAGGCGTTCCCGTTCGACAAGATCAAGATCGACCGCGCCTTCATCGTCAATCTGGGCCGTAACCCGCAATCGGCCGCGATCGTCCGCGCCGTGATCGATCTCGGCCACGGCCTCGAAATGTCGATCATTGCCGAGGGCGTCGAGACGATTGACCAGCTCGCCTTCCTCGCTCGCGAAGGCTGCGACGGCGTGCAGGGCTATCTGCTCGGCAAGCCCTTGCCGATCGGACAATATGCCGGCCTCATCGGCCGCGTCGAGACCATGGAGCTTGCGCTCAAGACCGGCTAGAGCGTTTTCGAGCGAAGTGGCTACCGGTTCGCGTGAAGAAAACGCGTCAAGACAAGAATCTAGAGCCCCGTTCCGATTCCATCGGAACGGGAAAGGCTCTAGTGAGGAGAGACTTGGCTCGCTCCCTCTCGACGGTTTCATGGCGGATTACGACCTCGCGATCATCGGTGGCGGCCTCAATGGCGTCGGCCTCGCGCGTGATGCGGCCGGCCGCGGCCTGCGGGTCATCCTGATCGAACAGGGCGATCTCGGCGGAGCAGCCTCGTCGGCGACGCCGCGGCTGATCCATGGCGATTTGTCGGTGCTGGAGCGTCGCGGCTTCCGGCGGGTGCGCCGAGCCCTTGCCGAACGCCGAACCTGGCTGCGGATCGCGCCGCATCTGGTGCGGCCGATGAGTTTTGTGATCCCGGCGCATGCCGATGAGCGTCCGCCATGGCTGTTGCGGGCTGGATTGTATGTCTATGACGCGCTGGCGAACCGCGGCGGCCTGCTGCAATCGACCACGCTCGACATCACGCATCATCCGGTCGGCAACGCGCTGAAGCGTCCGTTCGGTATCGCATTTGGATACTCTGATTGTATTGTCGACGATTCGCGCCTCGTCGTGCTCACGGCGCTGGATGCCGCCGAGCATGGCGCCACGATCCGAACCGGGGCGCGCTGCGCCCGCGCCGACAGGACCGACATCTGGCGGCTCGCGCTGGTCGATCGCGGCCATCGCCGGGTGATCACGGCACGTGCGCTGGCCAATGCCACCGGGGGCTGGACATCGTTAGTCGCTGAGACGGTGCTGCGACAGCCGCTGCCGGCAATGGCAGCCGTACAGATGAGCCAGATCGTCGTGCCCAGGCTGTTCGAATCCGACAACGTCTATGTGTTCCAGAACAATGACGGTCGGCTGATTTTTGCCAGCCCGTTCGAACGCGGCTTCACGCTGGTCGGCACGGTCACGCACGACTTCACCGGCGATCCCGCTGTTGTCGCGATGCCGGGCGCCGATGTCAGCTATCTCTGCGAGGCCGTGAGCCGTTACTTCCGCGAGCGCGTCGCCCCGACCGACGTGGTGCGCACGGTCTCCGGCGTCAATTTGACGCTCGCAGCCGCACGGCGAAGAGACGTCACCACGCTGTTCCACGCGCGCCGGCGCAAGGCGCCGCTGCTCACGATGTTCGGTGGCGACGTCACGACCTCGCGGCTGCGCGCCGAGCGGGCGGTGACACGGCTGACGCCGTTCTATCCGATGTTGCGGCCCTGGACTTCAGACGCAGCATTGCCGGGCGGCGATTTCGCCTGGGATCGTTTCGAAACCGAAGTCGATCTGGCGCGCCACCGCTGGCGGTTTCTTTCCGAGCCGCAAGCGCGCCGCCTGCTCGCGGCCTACGGCACGCGGCTGCCTGATGTGCTGGGCGAGGCGAAGACACGCGAAGAGCTCGGCCCGGCCTTCGGTCCTGAACTGACCGGCGCCGAGGTACGCTATCTGATGGCCCGTGAATGGGCGCGCTTTCCCGACGACATCCTGTGGCGCCGTTCCAAGCTCGGCCTGACCATGCCTGCCGCGGATCGGGACGCACTAGCGGCCTTCATGGCGGACTTGGCTCGAACCAGTTGAGCAAAGCACGTTCCGCGGCTAGCGTGCGGCGGCATTGGGGTTGGCTGGGACGATGACTGACGAATTGCCTGGAACGGATACCGCGGCCGCTGCGGCAGGAGATGTGTCTCCGTCCATTGGCCAGCCGCTGTTGCGCATCGAGGGCGTGGTGAAGACGTTCGGAACGTTCCGTGCCGTCGACGGCGTATCGCTCGACATCAAGGCCGGCGAATTCTTTGCGCTGCTCGGGCCAAGCGGCTGCGGCAAGACCACGCTGCTGCGCATGCTCGCGGGGTTTGAGGCCCCGGACGAAGGGCGCATCCTGCTCGGCGGCAAGGACATTGCGCAGGCGCTGCCGCACGAGCGCCCCATCAACATGATGTTCCAGAACTACGCGTTGTTTCCGCATCTGTCGGTGCGCGACAACATCGCCTTCGGCCTCAAGCGCGCCGGCATGTCGCGCGCCGACATCGCCCCCCGTGTTGCGGAGATGGTCGCGCTGGTGAAGCTCGAGGGGCTGGAGAAGCGCAAGCCCGACCAGCTCTCCGGCGGCCAGCGGCAGCGCGTCGCGCTGGCCCGCGCGCTGGCCCGCCGGCCGCAATTGCTGCTGCTCGACGAGCCGCTCGCAGCGCTCGACAAGAAACTGCGCGAGAACACGCAAGGCGAGTTGATGGAGCTCCAGCGGCGACTCGGCATGACCTTCATCATCGTCACCCACGACCAGGAGGAGGCGATGACGATGGCCAGCCGGATCGGCGTGATGAAGTCAGGCAAGCTTGTGCAGGTCGCGTCTCCGCGTGAGCTCTACGAGGCACCCCGCTCGCGCTGGGTCGCGGAGTTCGTCGGTGACATCAATCTGTTCGACGCCGAGTCCAAATTGCGCGATGGCCATCGCCTGGTCGTCGGCACGCGTGATGCGGGGACGCTGGTGGTGGCCGAGCCGCGCCAGCCGCTCGGTGACGTCAAGTTCTCGGTCGCGATCCGCCCCGAAAAGGTCAAGCTGTCGCGTCGTGGTCCGGTGAGCGAGGCCGGTCGTGGGACCGCTATCAACGTGCTGGACGGCGTGATCGCCGACATCTGCTATCTCGGCGGCACCACCACCTACAAGGTCAGGCTCGATGCCGGCGGGGTGATGCAGGCGTCCGTCGCCAACAGCGCCCGCCTCGATGTGGATGCCTACAGCCTGAACCAGCATGTCGTCGCCTGGTTCACGCCCGACGACTGCGTGGTGCTGCCGTCATGAGCGCGCGCCGGATTTTCGCGCGGCCGGCGCGCTTTGCCGCGATCGCGCCTTATGTCTGGATGGTGCTGTTCTTCCTGGTGCCGTTCGGCTTCGTGCTGAAGATCAGCCTGTCGCAGACGGTGATCGCGCAGCCGCCTTACGAGCCGGTGTTCGATCTGACGGCTGGGTGGACCGCAATCCAGGCGGCTTTTGCCGCGCTCTCGATCGACAATTTTCGGCTGCTCGCCTCCGACGACCTCTATGTGTTCGCCTACCTCCGTAGTCTGACCGTTGCCCTCACGGCGACCGGCTTGTTGCTTCTTATCGGCTATCCCATCGCTTACGGCATGGCGCGATTGCCGAAGCGCTGGCAGGCGGTGGCGATGGTGCTGGTGATCGTGCCGTTCTGGACCTCGTTCCTGATCCGCATCTATGCCTGGATCAACATCCTCCAGCATGATGGCCTGCTCAACCAGATCCTGCTGGCGCTGCACCTGGTCAGCCAGCCCGTGGTGTGGTTGTCCACTGACACGGCGATGTATATCGGCATCGTCTATTCCTATCTGCCGTTCATGATCCTGCCGCTCTATGCCACGCTCGCCAGGATGGAGCCGGCGCTGGAAGAGGCCGCCAGCGATCTCGGCGCGCCGCCGTGGCAGGTGTTCTGGCTGGTGACCTTCCCGCTGTCGCTGCCCGGCGTCGGCGCCGGTGTGCTGCTCTGCTTCATCCCGATCGTCGGCGAGTTCGTGATTCCGGATCTCCTCGCCGGCTCCAATTCGCTGATGATCGGCCAGACGCTGTGGCTTGAATTCTTCACCAACAAGGACTGGCCGGTGGCTTCAGCTGCGGCGATCCTGCTGCTCGTGGTGCTGCTGTTGCCGCTTCTCTTCTACGAGCGGCTGCAGCGCCGGCAGCTGGAGGAGCGCTGAGATGCCCAAGGTCTCCCGCCTGTCTCGCTTCAACATCGCTTCGCTCGCGCTGGGCCTCGCCTTCCTGTATCTGCCGATCCTCATTCTCGTGATCTATTCCTTCAACGCCTCGCGGCTGGTGACGGTGTGGGGCGGCTGGTCGCTGCGCTGGTATCACGAGTTCTTCGCCGACCGGGCCATGATCGAGGCGTCCTGGATGAGCCTGCGGGTCGCGGTCTCATCCGCAACGATCGCCACGCTGCTCGGCACGCTGGCCGCCGTGGCGCTCTCGCGCGGCGAGCGCTTTCGCGGCCGCACGCTGTTCTCCGGCATGCTCTATGCGCCGCTGGTGATGCCGGAGGTGATCACGGGACTGTCGCTGCTCCTGTTGTTCGTGGCGCTGAACGCCGAGCGCGGCTTCTGGACGGTGACGATCGCCCACACCACGCTGACGATGTGTTTCGTCGCCGTGGTCGTGCAGTCGCGTCTCGGCTCGCTCGACCGCTCGCTGGAGGAGGCGGCGATGGATCTCGGCTGTGCTCCGGTTCGCGCCTTCCTGTTGGTGACGTTGCCGCTGATCGCACCCGCTATCGTCGCCGGCTGGATGCTGGCTTTCACGCTCTCCCTCGACGATCTCGTGATCGCGAGCTTTACGACCGGCCCCGGCTCGGCAACCCTGCCGATCCGGATCTATTCCGAGGTGCGGCTGGGCGTGAAACCCGAGATCAATGCGATCTGCACGCTGGTGATCGCGCTGATCGCGGTGGTCATCGTCATCGCCTCGCTTGCTTCAAAACTGTCGAGTTCGCAGGGCGAGAGTGCAGCGCCTCTTTAGGGAGAAGCGGTCATGACGTTCTTTTATCAGATAATCGCCCATACGCCGCCATGGGTCTGGATCCTGCTCGCTTATCTGGTTTGGCAGGGCATCAAGTCGATGCAGCCGCGCAAGGCGCCGATCTGGCGCGCGCTGATCGTCCCGGTCGTGTTCATCGTCTGGGGCGTCTCGCGGATTGGCTTTGGGCACCAGGATAACCAGTGGCCGCTCGTCGCATGGATCGTGGCGGCGCTGGCGCTCCTGCCTTTGGGCGTGCTGACGCCGCGCCCGTTCGATGTCGATCACAAGACCGGGGAAATCATCCGGCCGCGCAGCGCGTTCGGGCTGATCCGCAATCTCGTCGTGTTTTTTCTACAATATACGGTGAGCGTGATCTCGGCGATCGACGCCGGCGACCGCGCCGTGGCCATCATTGTCGGCCGCGCCATCTCGGGCGCGACCGCCGGCTATTTCTTCGGCTCGATGATCGCGCTGTTGATTGCTTATCGCAGGAAGCGCGCGGCCGATGTCTAGGACTTCACCGCACCGGCCGTGAGCCCGCCCACCATGTAGCGGCGGAAGGCGTAGTAGACCGCGGCCGGCGGCAGCGCGTAGATGAAGCCGGTGGTCATCAACAGCTCCCACGGCGAATCGTCGGCGGCGAGGAAGTTGCCGAGCGCGACGGGAAGCGTGATGTCCTGGTCGTTCGAGAGCAGCAGGAACGCGTAGAGATATTCGTTCCAGGCGAGCAGCACCGCATAAGTGCCGATCGCGACCAGCGACGGCATCATCAGTGGCAGATAGACCAGGCGGAAGATCTGCAGCGTCGTGGCGCCGTCCATCACCGCGGCTTCGTCGAGCTCGACCGGCAGCTTGTCCGAGGCCTGCTTCAGCACCCAGATCGCGTAAGGCGAGGCGATCGTCACCATGGCGAGGATCAGCGACCAGCGATTGTTGAGCAGGCCGTAATTGCCCATGGTGCGGTACATCGGCACGGCGAGGAACGCGGCGGGGATGAAATAGGTGAACAGCGCGAGGTTCAACACCATGCGTCCGCCCGGCACCTTCAGCCGCGAGATCGAGAACGCCGCGGCAGTTGCGACGACCAGTGTCAGCGCGCCGACGGCAGCCGCAATCACCACCGAATTCCAGAACTGGACGTAGAAGTCGCGCAGGAAATAGTGCTGCTGCTTGAACACGATCTCGAAGTTGTGCAGCGTCGGGTGGTCCGGCCACAGCTTGCCCGAGAACGCGTCTTCCTTCGGGGAGATGGCGAACAGGAACATGTGGTAGATCGGAATCATCGTCCACAGGAAGACGGGAATGCCGATCAGCAGCAGCCGCGCTTCGGTGGCGACGTCACGCCAGGAGAATTCGCTTACGCCGGGGAGCTTCATCGCGACAACCGTTTCATCATGAAGTACACGAGCGGCAGGACGAACGGCATCGCGCAGACGATGGAAGCCATCGCTAGCGAGAGCTGGTCGAGCCGGAGATAGCGGATGCCGAGTGTCGACAGCACATGCGTGAGGTCGGCCGGCCCACCGCCGGTGAGAAGGTAGACGCTGTTGAAGTCGCCCAGCGTCCAGATCATCGAGAGCAGCGTGCAGGTCACGTAGAGCGTCTGCATCGACGGCCAGGTGATGAAGCGGAATTTCTGCCACCAGCTGGCGCCGTCGACCTCGGCGGCCTCGAACAGATCGTGCGAGATCGCAAGGCGGCCGGTGATCAGGATCAGCGTCCAGAACGGCAGCGACTTCCAGATGTGCACGGCGATCGCCATGGTCAGCGCCACGGTCGGGTCGTTCAGCCAGTTCGGGCCGTCGTCACCGGTGAAGGCGAAGATGTAGTGATTGATTATGCCCCATTCGGGATTGAGCATGAACCGCACCGACAGGATGGTCGGGATCGACGGCACCGCCCAGGGCAGGATGAAGATCACCGACAGCCATTTGATCCAGGTGCGCTGCTGGGCGAAGAAGCCGGACAGGAACAGCGCGATCAGCATCTTGATGTTGATGCCGATCACCAGGAAGATCAGCGTGTTGACCGCGGCGCGCGCGAAGATCGGGTCGTTGTAGAGCGCGACATAGTTCGATGGGGCTCGCGCCAGCCAAAGCCCGTAGCAGACGGGGTAGACGACGAAGGCGAGGAAGACGAGGAAATAGGGCGTGAGCAGCACGATGCCCCAGACCTGCGCCGGGCTCAGCCGCGACGACAAGGGTGGGGCGATCGCCTGATCGCCAGAGAGCGTGATCGCCATTCTTTTCGGACTCTTCAAAGAGAAGCCGGCCGCGAAACGCGGCCGGTGTTGTTCTTACACCTCTCCCCGCGAGGCGGGGAGAGGGAGGATGGACTTAACCCGCGACCTGCTTGATGCGGGCGATCAGTTCGTCGACCGCCTTGTCGACCGGAACCTTCTCGCTGACCACCCGGTTCATCGCCTTGGCCCACACGTTCTCGTTGTTGAGGATCGTGAACTTCCAGTTCTTGGTGAAGTCGAACGGCGCGGTGCCGCCCTTGAACTGCGCGTACACCGCCTTGCGGTGCTTGTCAGCCTGCCAGAACGGGCTTTCCTGGCTTTCCTTGGTCACCGGGAACCAGCGGCCGAGCGCGCCCTCGATATAGGGGCGAACGTTATCCTCCTGGAGCAGGAAGCTGATGAACTGCTTGGCCTCGGCCTTGTTCTTGGCCGCGGTGAAGATCAAGCCGGTCTTCACGTCGGAGCGGTACTTGATCGTCGAGCCATCCGGCGCCTTGGGGAAGGACGCCGTGATGATGTCCTGCTCATAGGCCTTCTTGCCGGCATCGCGCTGCTCCTGGGTGAGCGCCTGGTTCTGCGAGTCCTCGTACCACTTCGCCGCGATCGAGATCGTGAAGTTGTGGGTCATCACGATGGTCTTGTTGTGGAAGGCGACGTTGTTGTCCGGATCCTTCCAGGTCGTGGAGGACGGCGGCGTGCAGCCCTTGATGTAGGTGTCGGTGTAGTCCTTCATCGCCTTGATCAGCCCGTCGCGGACCTTGGGATCATCGACCAGGAGCTTGCCGTCGTCGTCAACCAGCTTGACGTGATAGGCATCCATGAAGGTGTAGAACGACTGGAAGGCATCGGTGGATTCCACGCCCATCGGCTGGCCGACGGCATAGATGCGCTGACCGGTGGCCTTGCGGATCGCCGGCTGCACCTTGTCGCACCAGAACGACCAGTAGCCGGTCCAGTCGTTCGGAATGTCGCTCTGCTTGAAGCCGGCCTTCTCCAGCATGTCGTTCCAGATCTGGACGTGCATGCTCTGCTGCTTCAGCGGGAAGCCGTAATAGGCCTTCTTCTTGGCGACGTCGTTGTAGAGGATCGAGGCGTCAAGCGTGTTCTGCACGAACCGATCCTTGATCGGCTCCATGACGTCGGTGAGATCCTCGAGCTTGCCTTCATAGGCCCACTTGCCCTGTGCCTGCACGTCATAGGAATCGGAGTAGGCGACATCGGGCACGGTGCCGGCGTCGAGGGCGGCGACCGTCTTCGGAATCATGTCCTGGATCGCATACTGCGACAATTCGACCTTGATGCCGGTCTTGGCCTCGAATTTCTTGATCGTCTCGATCAGTGCGTCGTCTTCGGAGCGGTAGAAGCCCTTGCTCCACCAGACCGTAATCGTCTTCTGCTGCGCAAAGGCGGGTGCGGCGGCTGCAAACAGCCCGACCGCAGCGACCGCCAATGATACTGCGCCAATAACCTTGGATCTCACGTTTTTCTCCCTCAAACGGCCGGTGTTTTAACCGGTCGGATAAAACACTAGCGCATGGCGGAAGTCCGATCTAGCGCCATCTTGTCAGACCAATGTCGCGGGGACAGAGCCTCAGGGAGATGCTTAACGCGCGCATCGATCCAATCGCCGCATCAATTCGCGGCAATCAATTCGCCTTGTGCGTCGCGGCTCAGCCCGACCAAGCGCAGCGCCACGCGCCTACGAGCCTCTATTTCGAACGGCTTGACCGCGGCTTGCCTTGCCCGCGGGCTTGCGGAGGAGAACGCCATGCCTCGAGCAGCATCTTGAGGAATTGGCTGGCATGCGGAGAGAGTGTCGCCCCGCGCCTGCGCACGATGCCGATCGTCCGCGACACTTCCGGCTCGGTCAAGCGAATGGTGTGAATGATCGGATGGCCGGCGGCGGGTGTCGCCAGCCGTGGCAGCACGGCGATGCCGAGGCCCGCTTCGACGAGGCCGAGCGAGCCGGAGAGGTGAGCGACTTCGTAGGACCAGTTCAGCTGCAGGCCGTGTCGCGCCAGCGCATTGTCGATCAAGGCGCGATTGCCGCTGTTGCGGCCGACGGTGATGACCCGGTGCGGCACGATCTCCGGCCAGCTGACCTGTTTGCGCGATGCCAGCGGATGGTCATGGCGGCAGGCCAGCACGAAAGGATCCTCGACCAGCTTCTCGAATTCGATCTCGGCATGCGAGGCCCCGATGAAATTGATGCCGAAGTCGACCTCTCCGCGCGCGACCGCTTCCAATCCCTCGTTGGCACCGATGTCCAGGATGCGGACGCGAATGCGCGGATAGGCTTCGGCAAACCGGCCGATCGCGCGCGGCAGGAAGTAGAACACCGTTGTCGGCACCGCCGCCACCGAGACCAGGCCCGAGCTTCGCGCGCCGATATCCTGGATGGCGAGCACGGAAGTCTCGAACTCGTCGATCAGGCGCCGCACCTTTGGCAGGAAGTCGCGGCCGGTCATGGTGAGATTGACGTGGCGCGTCGACCGCTCCAGCAACGGAGCGCCGAGGCTTTCCTCCAGCTTCTGAATGCGGCGGCTCAGCGCTGGTTGAGACAGGTTGAGCGCCTTGGCGGTCCGGACAAAGCTTCCCGTTTCCGCGACGGTGATGAACGCCTTGAGGTCGAGCAGTTCTGCGTTCATGGCGAGCTCCTATTATACCGATATACGAAATAATACCTCAGATATTTGCATTTCACAAAAGAGTTCGGAGGGAGGATGTTCTGGGTCAGGCGAAGAGTTCGCCGAACGGAACAGCACCATGAACGATCAGATTGCCATTCCCTGTGTGGTCATGCGCGGTGGGACCTCGCGCGGGCCGTTTTTCCTGGCCCGCGACCTTCCGGTCGATCCGCAGCAGCGCGATGCGTTGCTGTTGTCGGTGATGGGAGGCGGGCACGATCTCGGCATCGACGGGATCGGCGGCGGCAATGCCGTCATCAACAAGGTGGCGATCGTCGGACCGGCATCGGTTCCAGGCGCCGATGTCGACTACCTGTTTGCCCAGGTCCGTGTCCGCGAAGGGGTCGTGGATACGTCGCCGAACTGCGGAAACATGCTGGCGGCGGTGGGGCCGTTCGCAATCGAAGCCGGCCTGGTCGCCGCGACAGCAGATATCACCCATGTGCGCATCCACAACGTCAACACCGGCAAGCTGATCGATGCGGCGGTCGCCACCCCCGGCGGGCGCGTGACTTACGAGGGCGAGGCGCGGATCGACGGCGTTCCGGGAACGGCCGCGCCCATCGAACTGTCGTTTCCGAACGCGGCCGGCGCACGCACCGGTCGCCTGCTGCCGACGGGACGGCCGGTCGACCGCATCGATGGGATCGACGTGAGCTGCATCGACGCGGCAATGCCTGTGATGCTGGTCCGCGCGGCGGACCTGGGCTGCACCGGCCGTGAGGCGCCTTCGGACTTCGCCGACAGCAGCTTTCGCGCGCGTCTCGAAACGCTGCGCATCGAGGCCGGGCGCCTGATGGGTCTTCCTGACGCCGCCAACATGGTGATCCCGAAGCCGGTTCTGATTGCACCGGCAAGCGGGGCGACGTTGAACGTCAGGTACTTCATGCCGCATGACTGCCATAGCGCGCTGGCGGTGACCGGCGCCGTCGCGATTGCGACGGCGTGCCTCACGCCCGGAACGATCGCCGCGGAGATGGTCGGACCGCTGACGGCGCCGGTGCCGATCACGCTCGCCCATCCCTCCGGCCAGCTCCTGGTCCGGCTGGAGCCCGGGCCGGTCGCCCGGGTGCAGCGGACGGCCCGCCGGATCTTCGAGGGCCAGATCTTCGCTCGCCGGTCGCACGTGCCTCATGCGGTCCTGGCGGCCTGAGGGCCACCGCTTTTGCAGCCATCAAGAAAAAATCAGAGCCATGGGAGAAGCGATCATGCACAAGGAAGCGCGGATTGGATACGAGGTCATCGAGGCGCGGAAGCCGTTCTACCGGATCCTCTACGTCCAGGTCCTGATCGGCGTCATGCTCGGCGTCCTCACGGGCCACTTCTGGCCTGAATTCGGCGCCGCGCTGAAGCCTTTCGGCGACGGCTTCGTCAAGCTGGTCAAGATGATGATCGCACCGATCGTGTTCTGCACCATCGTGAGCGGCATCAACAGCATCAGCGATTCCCGCGAGGTCGGCCGCACGCTGGTGAAGTCCATGGCGCTGTTCTATCTGCTGACCGTGCTCGCGCTGCTGGCCGGGCTGATGGCCGTCTCGTTGATCCAGCCGGGCGCGGGCATGCATGTTTCAGTCGCGACGTTGGATCCGTCGGTGGCTGCGAAATTCACCAAGCAGGCAGCTACGACCGGCTTTGCGGACTTCATGCTGCACATCATCCCGCATTCGTTCTTTGGCGCGTTTGCGGACGGCGAGGTGCTGCCGGTCCTTCTGGTCTCCATCCTGATCGCTTTTGGTCTCAGCCGTGCCGGCGACCAAGGTGTCGCGGTGACAAAGGCGGTCGCCTCGTTCTCGCACGTGCTGTTCGTGTCCTTCGGCTTCATCATGAAGCTCGCGCCGCTCGGAGCCTTCGGCGCCATGGCGTTCACGGTCGGCCGCTACGGTGTCCGTTCGATCGGCTCCCTCGGACTGCTGATCCTGACCTTCTATATCGCCTGTTCCGTCTTCGTGGTCGTCGTGCTCGGGACGCTGGCGCGGCTGAACGGCTTCAGCCTGTGGAAGACCATCCGATATTTCAGGGAAGAATTGCTGATCGTGCTCGGCACGTCCTCGTCGGAGCCGGCGCTGCCTGGCGCGCTGCGCAAGCTGGAGCAACTCGGATGCCGGAAAGGCGTGTCGGGGCTCGTGCTGCCGATGGGCTATTCCTTCAATCTGGACGGCAGTGCCATCTATCTCACCCTGTCGTCCATCTTCATCGCGCAGGCCTGCGATATCAACCTGTCGTGGGGGCAGATCGCGGCGATGCTCGGACTGATGCTGCTGACGTCCAAAGGGGCGGCAGGCGTCACCGGCAGCGGCTTCGTCGCACTCGTCGCGACCCTCACCGTCATGCCGGATCTGCCGGTGACCGCCGTGGCGCTGCTGGTCGGCATCGACCGCTTCATGTCGGAAGCGCGGGCCCTGACCAGCATGATCAGCAACTGCGTCGCGGCGATCACTGTTTCCCTGTGGGAGAATGCCTGTGACCGCGAAGTGCTGGCCCGTGAACTCGGGCAGAGCGGCGCTCTGCAAGCCCCGGCCGGCGCGGGGATCCGCGAGGCGACGGTAGCCGAGGACAAGAGCTGGATCGCGACGACGCGATCGGCTGCCTGACGGAAACCAGCCGCTCGCCGCGTTCAACCCGGCAAGTCGCGCCTGAAGTTAAGGAGACGACCGAACGGAGAGAGCGGCATCGATCGCGCTAGTTGGATTTGGCGTTCTCTTTGGCGTTCTCCGCCGTCGGCGATCCCTCAGGCTCTTGCCGCTTTCCGCCGGTGATGCGCTGCTTCAAGAGGTCGAGGAAAGGAGACGCGGCGGGCGAGTGGCGGATCAGGGCCTCGGGGTCGGGGAAGATCAGCGGATCGTCCCAGGGACCCTGCACCATGAAGGGCAATTGAAAGCCGGAGGCCGTGTTGAGGCTGGCGACACCCTTCATGTCGTATTCGCGCGTCGGCACCGACGCGGTGCCGGTCAGCGTGATCTTCGCCGAAGGCCCCTCGATGCGGATGTCCTCGGCGGTGGCGATCCCGTCGGCGAATTTCACCGCAATGGTGAGGTTGTCGTAGGGCGTCGAGCCGTTCCGGAAATTGCCGCCGCCGGACAGCGGGCGGCGCTCGAGCCGCTTCAGGAGCTGCTCGGCATTGAAGCCCGAGATCGCGCCGTCGTGCCCGGTCACCGTGGCGGTACCGTCGAGCGACTGCATCAGACCGAACGGGCTCGAGCCGGAGGCGACGAGAGACACGTTGATGTTGCCGCGGCCGGACAGCTTGCTGAGGCCGAACAGTTCGGTGGCACAGGCCTGGAGGTCGACGTCGGTGAACTGGAATTGCGCCTTGATGTCGGCGACGGTGTCGGCGCGCGAGATGCCGAACGAACCCTTGGCGATACCGCCATAGACCTGCGCCTCGCCGACCGAGAGCGCCAGCGTGCCGTTGCGCAGATTGGCGCCGATCGCGGTGCGGCCGAGTTTGGTCGGGCCGACCGTCAGCTTGGCTGCCGACAGGCGCATGTCGAGGTCGGTGGTCGAGAGGCCGTTGAGGTCGAACAGCTGCCTGTTCCAGTCGCGCGCCCCGCTCGCGAGCAGGCGGAAGGTCGAGATGTAAGGCGTGAAGTCGAGCGCGTCGGCGGCGAGCGTCGCCTGCAAGGTCTGCCGGCCGTTGTTGGCATAGGTCATCACGCCCTCGGCGGCGTTGCCGTCGAGCTCGACATTGACGTTGGTGAGTGCGATCGAGGCGCCGACGACGTTGGCGCGCGCCTTCAGCGTGAACCGGCCGAAGCCGCCGCTGCCGGGCTGCGGCTGCCCGGTCCAGCGCAGCGCGTTGCGCAAGGACGGGCTATCGATGGTGAGGGTGCCTTCCATCATCGGGCTGGTGCGGTTGGCGACGCTGCCGTCGAAGGCGAGCTTGAGCGGCGCGCTCGCGATCCGCGCCTTCAGCCCGGAACGGTCGCCGGAGAGGGCGGCGACGAAATCGGCAAAGCTGATGGAGCCGTCGACGCGCTCGCCGCGCCAGTCGAATTGCCCGGTCGCAGCGAAGGAGCGCGAGATGGAGGGCCAGGCCAGCGACAGATCGATGTCCTCGAACTTCTCGGTCGCGTGCGTTGCCATGTCTTCGTAATTGAGCACGCCGTCCTGGATCCTGATTTCCGAGAACGAGACCTGGTTGTCGGCGCCGGGCTTCATCGTGCGTGCGATGGTCTGGATGAAGGGAGTCCAGTTGCTCTCGCCATCCGGCTTCAGGCTGACATGGATGTGAGGCCGCAGCAGCGTCAGGTCGGCGATCTCGAATCGTTGCAGCAACAGCGGCAGCAGGCGGAGATTGGCGGTGAGTACGTCGACATGGAGCGCGGGGTCGGCCGTGCCGCCGCCCTTGAGGCCGACGTCATGGAAGGAGATGTAGCTCGCCGGCAGCACGGAAATGTCGATGCTGCCTGCCACACTGAGCTCGAGCCCGGTGACGTCGCGGATCTGCGCTTCCACGGCCTTGCGCAGCGCGTCGCGGTTGATGAGCCAGGAGGTCGCGATCAAGGCGATCAGCGCAACGCCGAGCAGCGCCGCGATCGGCGTGCCGAGGCGCTTCATTCCTTGGGCCATGGTCAATGGCATGTCCTGATCGAGTTGGTCGCTGGAGCCAAATGGGCGGGGCGGGAAACCTGAGCGCCCCCACGCCCAACCCCTGCAACTTGATGGGTTTTCTTGTCGCTTTCAAGGCCGCGGACGGGTCTGCCCACGGTGTGGGCAGCTTCTAGCACCGGGCCGCGATGCGGAGAACCCCGTATCATTGACGGCTTCGGACGATTTCGCCTAATAATCGCCGCCAATAGGGCGCGACGCCTGCAAGCCGAAGGTTTCCTGCATGAATAAGGTCTATCCCGACGCGAAGTCGGCCCTCGACGGTATTCTGAAAGACAATATGATGATCATGTCGGGCGGCTTCGGCCTCTGCGGCATCGCCGAGGAGCTGTCGGACGCGATCCGCGAGTCCGGCGTGAAGGGGCTGACGGTCGTCTCCAACAATGCGGGCGTCGACGGCATCGGTCTCAGCCGCCTCTTGGAAACCCGGCAGATCAAGAAGATGATCTCGTCCTATGTCGGCGAGAACAAGCTGTTCGCCCAGCAATTCCTCGCCGGCGAGCTGGAGCTCGAGTTCAATCCGCAGGGCACGCTGGCCGAGCGCATCCGCGCCGGCGGCGCCGGCATTCCGGCCTTCTACACCAAGACCGGCGTCGGCACGCTGATCGCCGAAGGCAAGGAAGTGAAGGAGTTCGACGGCGAGAAGTATCTGATGGAGCGCGGCCTGTTCGCCGACCTCGCCATCGTGCACGCCTGGATGGGCGACACCGCCGGCAACCTCATCTACCGCAAGACCGCGCGCAACTTTAACCCGATGATGGCGACCGCGGCCAGGATCACGGTCGCCGAGGTCGAGCATCTGGTTCCGGCGGGCCAGCTCAATCCCGATCACATCCACACCCCCGGTATCTTCGTGAAGCGCATCGTCGAGGTCGGCACGGCCAAGAAGCGTATCGAGTTCCGCAACACCCGGCCGCGTCCCTCTGCGGCTGCAACGGGAGAAGAAGTCTGATGGCCTGGACCCGCGAACAGATGGCGGCGCGTGCCGCCAAGGAGCTGCGCGACGGCTACTACGTCAATCTCGGCATCGGCATCCCGACGCTGGTCTCGAACTACATCCCCGACGGCATGGATGTCTCCCTGCAGAGCGAGAACGGCATGCTCGGCATGGGCCCGTTCCCGTATGAGGACGAGGTCGATCCGGATCTCATCAACGCCGGCAAGCAGACCGTCAGCGAGCTGCCCTCGACCTCCTATTTCTCCAGCGCGGATTCCTTCGGCATGATCCGCGGAGGCCACATGGACCTGTCGATCCTGGGCGCCATGCAGGTGGCCCAGAACGGCGATCTCGCCAACTGGATGATCCCCGGCAAGATGGTCAAGGGCATGGGCGGCGCGATGGATCTCGTCGCCGGCGTCAAGCGCGTCATCGTGGTGATGGAGCACTCCGCCAAGGACGGCGCCAAGCTGCTGAAGAAGTGCAATCTGCCGCTGACCGGCGAGCGCGTCGTCGACATGGTGGTGACCGATCTTGCCGTCTTCACCATCGACAAGCACGGCAGCGGCGGCATGGCCCTGATCGAGCTCGCCGACGGCGTCACGCTCGACGAGGTCAAGGCCAAGACCGAGGCCGAATTCCGCGTCGCGCTGAAGAACACGTAAGGTCTTCGCCAAGGGGGCGCGCATGACGATCCGGTCTGCGCGTCCCGAAGACGCCGATTTCATCGCCGGAATCATCCTGTCATCGATGCGCGGCTATCGCTCGCGCGGCTGGTTCGACGTCGCGCTCGGCTGGCCTGAAGCGCGGTGCCTCGATTTCATTGCGCGCGTTGCGACGGCACGCGCGGTGTCGATGTGGCATGTCTCGCAGTTCCTGGTCGCGGAGATTGACGGGAAACCGGCAGCGGCGCTCTGCGCCGTGCCTGCGGCGAACACCGGCCTTTTGGCCTGGCGCGCGATCGAGGAGGTCGGTTTCGCGACAGGGCTCGCCGCGGCGGAACTGGACGCCATCCGACAGCGCGGTGCCTACACGCGAGCCTGCTGGGTTCAGGGCGGCGAGGGCGACTGGATGATCGAGCATGTCGCCACCGATCCGGCCTATCGCGGCCGTGGTCTCGTGCAGGCCTTGATCGCACACGCGCTGGAGAAGGGGCGGGCGGCCGGATTTGCCCGCGCGACGATCTCGTTCCTGATCGGCAACGAGCCCGCCGAGCGCGCCTATGCCAAGGCGGGCTTCGCGTTTGCCGAAGAGAAGCGCGATCCCGCCTTCGAGTCGATCATCGGCGCGCCGGGCTTTCGCATGTTCGCGCGGACGATGTGATTGCGCCGCGCCTCGATTGGAAGCGATCCGGCGACGACGTGGCCTACGACCGCGCCGCCCAGACCTTGCTCCACCGTGCCGACACGCTCGCCATCCAGGTCCTCTCCTCCCGCACCAGGCGGAAGCCGAGATTGGCGGGCGGCACGCCCTGTGCGCAGCCGCCGGCGCGGGCGTCGCGAATGAAGTCGGTGACATAGGCGCGGTGGGCGCCCTCGGCGACACGCACGCCGCAATTCACCGTCGGTCGGCCGGCATTGCCTGACGCATCGAGGTGCGAGCGTACGAAGCAGGTCGAGGTCCACTCCCAGACATTGCCGGCGAGATCGGAGACGCCGCGCTCGTTCAGGCCGAACTTGCCGAACGGATAGGCCCTGGTGTCGGAGGAGCCGCGCTCGGATTCGCGCTCATAGCGGCTGATCCAGCGCTTCGAGGGATCGCTTTGATCGACCGGCACGCCGTCATCCCTGAACCTGGCGCCCGCGGCGAACGCCCATTCCTCATCGCTCGGCAGGCGATAATGCTTACCCGTCTTGCGCGACAGCCAGACCGCATAGGCTTCCGCATCGTGCCAGTTCACCTGCACGACGGGGCGGTCGGGCGCGATCACGACGTCCTTGTCCAGCGCGCGGCAGGCGCCATCCTCCACGCAAAGCTGATAGTCGGCGGAAGAGACCTGCTCTCGCATGATGTGAAGCGGTCTGTCGAATTGCAATGTACGCAGCGGCGCTTCGGCCTGCTCCCCGCCGCGGGTGAAATCCCCGGCCTCGCGATATGCGAAGCTGCCGGCGGCGATCTCGACGATCGCGGGCTCGCTTTGTGTGCCGTGAGCCGTCATCTCGGAAACCAGCGGCGCAACGGCGAGCGGTCCGGCGAATCCGGCCGCGCAGGCGAGCACCAGTTTAAGCTTGAATGCGATCAGCATGGTCGCCCCCGGAAGGAAGAAGGGGCCGGCTGTTGCCGGCCCCGCGTCGCGTCTAGTTGGTGGTACCGGGCGGGATTTCCGCAGGCGCCTTCACCTGGGTCATCAGATCGTCGTTCCACTTGCCTTCGACCTTGAAGTGCGCGGTGGCACCGAGATCGGCCGCCTCGATCAGATTATGCGTGACATAGGCGTAGATGCCGGGTTGCAGGAACTTGTACATCGCCGCTCCCGCCGAGCCGCCGCGGATGAACCAGGTCTCGAGCCCGGTCTCGGGCGGATTGGAGAACTTGCCCGTTTCCCAGACATAGTCGCCATGGCCGCCGATCAGATGCGGACGGCTGTCGCGGTTGGCCTGAGAATGTACGATCAGCACGTTCTCGCCGACATTGGCGATCAGCGCGTTCTTGCCGGTGAGTGCGCCGACCTTGCCGTTGAACACGACATGGGTGGGGATCAGCTTCTTCATCACCTCTTCGGTGTCGGTGAAGGCTTCACCCGGCGAGTCGTAGGACTTGAAATTGCCCTTCTCGTCGCGCGGCACGTACATGTCCTGCTCGCCGATATAGTAGATCTTGTCGTATTTCAGGGCGTGGCCCTTGCCGTCGTTGAGGCCGTCGCGCGGCAGCACCATCACCGCGCCGTTCATGCCGGAGACGACATGCCAGGGGATCATCGGGCCGCCCGGGGCGCAGTGGTAGACGAACACGCCGGTCCGCGTCGCCTTCCAGCGCAGCACGACCTGCTCGCCGGGATTGATCAGGGTGAGGGCGGCGCCGCCGAGTGCACCGGTTGCGGAATGGAAGTCGATGTTGTGCGCCATCGTGTTGCTCGCGGGATTGACCAGCGTCACTTCGACGTAGTCGCCCTCATGCGCGACCATCAGCGGACCCGGCATCGAGCCGTTGAAGGTCATGGCCTGGAACGTGGTGCCCTTCTCGTCGATCACGACCTTCTTCTCCTGGATCGTGAGCGTGAACTCGAGGATCTTGGGACCCTGCTTGGTCGCCTGCTCGTGCGCATGCACGAAGGGCGGTGCGACCAGTTCGATCTTCTGGCGCGGCAGCTTGAGATCCTCGGCCGCGAAGGCGGGGGCTGCCAGCATCAGGGCGGTCGCGGCGGCGCTGATCAATGCGGCTCTGCGGGTGAACATCGGAAGCATCCTTCATGTGAAAGGGTTTTGATGACGGATGCAGTGTGCTCCTGTTGTGGCAAGAGTGTTTGCGCTGCGACAAGCTTTCGCCGGATTCGCCTCCGGTACAATCCTTAAGAGCGTTGCCGAAGGACAGGCAAAGGGCGCGGCCGCAGATCACGCGACACACTTCGCATCATTGGCCGCGTCAGCGGCAACTCATTCGCATGTTCAGTGTGTTCGATTGCGAATATCGGATGCGTCGATCAGAGAAGCTCGATCGCGATCCGGACCGTGCCCCAGACCGCGAGCGCGACCACGGCGAGCACCGCGATCACGATGGCCATCATGCGTATGTGATGGCCTCCGCTGGCGGCCGGCGTGACGGGCACGGGACGAAAATCGTCGAAGCGCGGGATATGGCCGCGAATACCGGCAAGCCAGAGAACGAGATCGAGCGCGAGCGACGCCATGGCCTGTCTCCCAAAGGGTAATGATCGTTATCATGGTCTCAATCCGGTGCTCTGACTTTGAGCGAGCGCAAGGTGATCCCCGCGAAAGCGGGTAATCTAATGCCATCCGGAGCTTGCCGTGACTGCAAGCGAATGAATTTACGAATGGATAAGCTATGAGGACTGATCTCGCTGCGAGCTACGGCGAAGAAAGATTGCCGCGCTACACGAGCTATCCGACCGCGCCGCATTTTTCGGCCGCGATCGGTGCCGATACCTATGCACGCTGGCTGGCCGAGCTTCCCTCCAACGCCAGCGCGTCCCTCTATCTTCACGTGCCGTTCTGCCGCGAGATGTGCTGGTATTGCGGCTGCCATACCCAGATCGTGCGTCGCGATGGTCTGATTGCAGCCTATCAGCGCACGCTGCGGAGCGAAATTGCGCAGGTCGCCGACACCATTGGCCGCCGCATCAAGGTCGAGCACATCCATTTCGGCGGCGGCACGCCGACGATCATGGCACCGGATGCCTTTGCCGAGTTGATGGCGGAGATGCGCCATGCTTTCTTCGTGCTGCCCTCGGCCGAGATCGCGGTCGAGATCGACCCGCGCACATTGACCGCGGAGATGGTGGAGGCGATGCGGCTCTCCGGCGTCAACCGCGCCAGTCTCGGCGTGCAGAGCTTCGATCCGGTCGTGCAGCGTGCCATCAACCGCGTGCAGAGTTACGAGCAGACCGCTTCCGTCGTCGACATGCTCAGGCAGGCCGGAATCCAGGGACTCAATTTCGACCTGATCTATGGCCTGCCGCACCAGACCATCGCATCCTGCCTGGATACGGTGCGGCGTTCGCTCGCGCTCGCGCCGGCTCGTTTCTCGGTGTTCGGCTACGCGCATGTGCCTGATTTCAAGAAGCACCAGCGCATGATCAACGAGAGCCATCTGCCTGACGGTCCTGCGCGTCACGACCAGGCCTGCGCCATCGCCAACGCGCTGAAGGAGGCCGGCTATGTGCAGATCGGCCTCGACCATTTCGCCCGCCCCGATGATGCCATGGCCGTGGCCTTCGAGCAGGGGACGCTGCGGCGAAATTTCCAGGGCTACACCACCGACCAAAGTGAGGTGCTGCTCGGCTTCGGTGCCAGCGCAATCGGACATCTGCCGCAAGGCTATGTCCAGAACGAGGTGCAGATCGGTGCTTATCAGCACAGCATCGCGGATGGCCGCCTCGCCACGGCGAAAGGCTACAGGCTCACTGAAGACGACCGGTTGCGCGCCGACATCATCGAACGGATCATGTGCGAGTTCGGCGCCGATCTCGCCGACATCTGCGCGCGACATGGCACTGAGCCGGAGGCGATGTTGCAGTCTGCGCCACGCCTGAAGTCGCTGATCTCCGACGGCGTGGTGCGGCTGGATGGCAGCCATATCGCGGTTGCGAACGACTCGCGCTTCCTCGTCCGCAGCGTTGCTGCCGCTTTCGATGCGCATCTGGATCCGGGCAAGCAACTGCACAGCCGGGCTGTGTAAAGGTTCGCCGTCATTCCGGGCTCGCGCTACGCTCGCTGCGGAATGACGGCAGAGAAGCAACCGCCAGCTTGCGCTTCCACAAAGAAACTATGATCCCCTCCGCTATCGTCATTTCGGAACGGAGTTGTCCATGCCTTTCCGATCTGACGATTTGGTCGATGACATCATGCGTATGGCGCCGCACACGATCCGCGTGTTCCTCGCCTTCAAGATGGCCTGTGTTGGCTGTCCGATCGCGACCTTCCACACCGTGGATGACGCCTGCCGCGAGCATGGCATCGACCGTGACAAATTCCTGGCCGCGCTGAGCGATTGCGTGCCGGCGTGAGGCGGATCGGAGTCTGCGCGGAGGGCGCGCGGATTCCAGGGTGAGGGAGAGCTTTCGCCGCAAGCGAGAGTGCCCTCACCCGTTTCTTCAGGCCGCCCCGCTATCCGGGTTTCGCTCTGCCAGCACGACGATCCGGTGCGGCTCGCGCAGGATGATGCGTTGCCGGCCGCTCTCGACAAGTCCCTGGCTCTCCCAGCCGCTGAGGATGCGGCTCACGGTGTGCAGCGTGGTGCCTGTCATCTGCGCAATGTCCTGGCGGCTGATCGGGAAGTCGATCTCGACACCGTGGTCGAGCTTCTTGCCGGATTGGTTGGCGAGCCGCAGCAATGCGTGTGCGACGCGCTGCTCGACCTGCTGGGTCGACATTTCCAGGATGCGGGTATGGCTTTCCTGCAGTCGCTTGCCCACGGTCTGCATCGTGTTGGCGGCAAGCGCGGGAAACCGTTCGATCAGCCGCGGCCAGGCGGAGGTCGGCCAGATCAGCACCACGCTGTCGTCGACCGCCATCGCGGTCGCGGGATAATGGGCGGAGCCAATCGCCATCGCGAGCCCGAAAGTCTCTCCGGGCGCCACGTAGCGCACCACGATCTGCTCCCCGGTCGGCGTGGTCTTGGCCGCGCGGACATGGCCGTGCAGCAGCAGGAAGAAGGACTGCGCGTCCGCGCCCTGCTCGAAAATGGCGGTGTTCTTGGGATAGCGCGCCGAGCGGGCCTCGCGCAGGATCTCGTCGAGTTCCTCCGGCTTGACGCCGGCGAACAGCGGCAAATGTGCAACCAGCGATGTGTCGACCTTGGCCATTCTGCCTCCTCAGGCTTGGGAGTGTGATGGCACCTGCAATCGTCGGACAGTTTGCGATAGCGCAAAACGGGCTGGCCGTGCGGCAGTATTTTTCCAGACAACCGTTTGAATTCACAGGAGTTGCCCCATGGCTGGTGCCCGATCCCGCAATTTTGCGGGCTGGCCGTTGTTTGCGAACAGTTTCCGGCCCTTCTTCCTGCTCGCTGCGGTCCAGGCCGGACTGTCGATCCTCGTCTGGCTGCCGATGTTCTATGGCGAGTTGTCGGTGACCTCAGCCTTCGCGCCGCGGGACTGGCATGTCCACGAGATGCTCTACGGGTTCCTGCCGGCCGTCATCACCGGGTTCCTGTTCACGGCGATCCCGAACTGGACCGGGCGGCTGCCGATCCAGGGCAAGTCGCTGGGGGCGCTGGTGGTGGTCTGGCTGGCCGGGCGTGCCGCGGTGGCACTCTCCGCCGAGACCGGCTGGGCGTTCGCGCTTCTCGTCGATGCCGCCTTCCTGACGCTGGTCGTCGCGGCCGCAACCCGCGAGATCATCGCGGGTAGCAACTGGCGCAATTTGCCGGTGGTGGTGCTCGTGCTGCTGCTGCTCTCAGGCAATATCGCCTTCCATCTCGAAGCCCATTACGAGGGGGCGGCCGATCTCAGCATCCGCATCGGCATCAGCGTGGTCATATTGCTGATCTCGCTGATCGGGGGCCGGATCATCCCGAGCTTCACCCGCAACTGGCTGGTCAAGTTCAATCCCGGCCGCCTGCCGGTGCCGTTTGCGCGGTTTGACGGCGCGGTGATCGGGCTGAGTGCACTCGGGCTGATCGCGTGGATCGCGGCGCCGTTGACCATGATCACCGGCGTCATCATGGGGCTCGCCGGCGCACTGCACCTGGTGCGGCTGGCGCGCTGGGCCGGTGATCGTACCACGCGCGAGCGGCTGCTCGTGATCCTTCACGTCGGCTACGCTTTCGTGCCATTGGGCTTCCTCCTGAACGCCTTGGCCGGCTTCGGCGTGCTGCCGTCGAGTGCAGGCATTCACGCCTGGATGGTGGGAGCGGCCGGGATCATGACGCTGGCGGTCATGACGCGCGCGAGCCTCGGCCACACCGGGCAGGCGCTGACGGCTTCGCTCGTGACGCAGGGCATCTATGCCGCGATCATCATTGCGGCGCTGGCCCGGGTGTCTGCGGTGTTGCTGCCTGCTCATAGCGATGTGCTGCTGCACATCGCCGCCTGCGGCTGGATCGTGGCGTTCCTCGGCTTTGCCGCTGCGTTCGGACCGCTGCTCGCCGGCAATCCCCGGCGCGCGCTTGCCATCATGGGCGTGCCGGCTGCGGCGCGCTGAAGTCAGGCTGCGCTGGCTGGCAGCATGTTGGCCGGCTGCGCCAGCGGGCGTGCGCCCTTGCGCCAGTCGGTGATGGTGCAGCCGAAGCGGCCGCGGAACCAGCGGGCCATGGCGCTCTGCGCGGAGAAGCCGAGCTGTGCGGCGATATCGGCCAGCGGCCGGCCGGGGTCCTCGATCAATTGGATCACGAGGTCGGCGCGTTGCGCCTCGAGAATGGCCGAGAAGCTGGTGCCTGATGCGGCCAGATGCCGGTGAATGGTCCGCCGGGTGCAGGCGAGATGCTCGGCCACGCGTTCGACCGTGCAGTCGCCGCTCGCGAGCAGGCTGCGCACGACGTCGTCGACCTTCTCCTCCCAGCTCGCCGGCCGGTTCTCGATCGCCTCGATCCGCTTGCGCAGATAGTTCGCGACCAAGGGATGCGCGCTAGGAATCCGCCGCTCCATGTCGTGCACCGACAGCAGTATCGCATCGTCATCCGCGTTGAAGACCACGCGGCAGCCGAAGAAGTCGCGGTAGCGTTTGCGGTCGTGCGGCGGCGGGTAGTGCAGGTGAACTTCCTGCGGCCGCCAATCGCTGCCGAACAGCGACTGGATGATGCGGTGGACGCTGCCGAGCGCGGTGTCGATCGACTGGCGCGGCGCGGTCGGTCGCCGTCCGCGCAGATGCAATCTGACCGTCACGGTCTGCTTGTCCCTGACAATGTCGAGCTTCATGCCCTCATGGTGGACATGGATGAAGCGGGAGAAAGCCTCGATGGCCTCGCCGACGGTTGCCTGTTCGCGCACGATGAGGCCGACCGCGCCGAAATTGGTCAGGCCGCCGCGCTCGGCCAGTCGCAAGCCGAAATCTTCGGCGCCGGAGGCCGCCGCCGACATCTCGAGCAAGCGGCGCAGGCTTGCGACGGGGATGGGCGTATCGGGCTTGTCGAGAACGGCCAGCGGCAGCCTGGCCTTGCGCATCATCTGCCGGGGGTCGAGCCCGACCGACCGGGCGATCTCCGGGTAATAACTCAGGCTTGCGCTGCGAATGAGATCGGCCATGCGACCAGGTCCTGCCGGCTGTTCCCGCAGATGTCCCGAAATGTAAAGTTTCTGTCCCGATCCGTCAAATCGGGGAACAGCGCGGAACATACATAAAGGAAAGCGACGCACCGGCGCGAATGCCGTGCTCATGACGGCGGGGCGCGATGAGGCCCCCGGCCGTCTCGCATGATTTGACCAAGACATTGCTGGATCGGGGATTATGCCGGGGAACATGGTTTCCAAGGGCGAGGTATTCGTCATCGACACCGACGCTGCCTGCCGCGAAGAACTGTCGAACGCGCTGCGGCAGAGCGCCTACGACGTGATCTGTTTTGCCGACGGCGCATCGCTGCTGTCGGAAGCGAAGGCGCGGATACCCGCCTGCGTGCTGCTGGAGATGCCGCCGGATCGCTCCGCCCTCGAGGTGCTCAGGCGCCTGCGCGAGGAAAACTGCATGGCGCCGGTGCTGGTCACTTCGGCGAACGGCAACATCGCCATGGCGGTCGACGCCATCAAGAGCGGAGCTGCGGATTTCATCGAGAAGCCGTTTCGCACCCACGATATCGTCGGCCGGATCAATGCCGCGATCGACGAATCCGCCCAGCCCACTTCGAGGCGGCAGCGCTGGTTGCCCGGTTGCGAGCCCCTGACCGCGCGCGAAGGCGACGTGCTCGCGCTTCTCGCGGCTGGCCTCACCAACAAGGAGGTCGCCCGGCGCATGCATCTGAGTGCGCGCACGGTCGAAGGCTATCGCGCCAGCATTTTGAAGAAAGCGGGCGCACGCAACGTGACTGACCTGCTCCGCCGCATCTACGGTCAGGGCTCGCCCAGCCAGGTCTGACCGCTCGATGTTGCTTGCTGTCGCGGCCTGGTGACGCGTTCCGCGGCCATGGTGCTGCCGCAGCGGCGCCCAATGGAAACCCCAATCGAACCGGTTCCTTCCCTGCCGCGTCTCACCACGATGGTGTGGCACGTTTTCGCGCGTCCGGCTGGCGGCGCGGCGATATCGGCAGGGAGAAATTGATGCGCACGATCGCAAGATGTCTGGCGACGACGAGCCTGGTGCTGGTGACCGCGATGCTGGCGCCGCCCTCATGGGCCGCCGATGTGGATGCCACGTCGGCGATCGACGCCGTCACGGTTTACCCAGACGGTGCCACCGTCACCCGCGTGATCGCGATCGACCTGGCCTCCGGCGACAGCACGCTTGTCGCGAAGGATTTTCCGCTTTCGCTCGATCCGTCCTCGCTCCGCGTCGAGGGCGAGGCGGGGACCAAACTCACCATCGGCACCATCGATGCCCGGCCGCCGCGGGCGGCGCCCCCGGTCAATCTGCCCGAGCTCGACAAGCGCATCGAGGCGCTCAAGGATGAGCGCGCCGATCTGCAGGGCGCGATCGATGCGGCCACCGCACGGCGTAAATTCGCCGAGCGCTTTGCCGAAGCATCTCCCGCCGGCATCGGCGAGAAGGGCGAGGCGCGCCCGATCACGGAGTGGCGGGCGGCCTTTTCCGCCGTGGCCGAGGAAGTCGCAGCCGCCGACACGGCGATCCGCGATGCCGCGCGAAAACAGCGCGAGATCGATCGCCAGATCGCGCAGCTCGAAGCCGACCGATCCGCCAAGCCGCCGAGCAAGCTCGAGGTGCGCATCGATATCGCCTCCGACGCCGCAACGAAGGCCAGGCTGCGGGTCACCTACACGGTTCGCAACGCGCGCTGGCTCCCGCTCTATGACGCCCGGCTCGATACCGGCGCCAGGGACCGCAAGCCTCAGCTCGAGCTGGTCCGCCGCGCCGAGGTGACGCAATCGACCGGCGAGGATTGGTCCAACGTCACGCTCGGTGTCTCCACCGTGCGCATCGCCCGCGGCGGCAGCGTGCCGGAGCTGGGCTCGCTGGTGGCCCAATATCCGCAGGTGCCGAAGCCAACGGCACTCGGCTCGGTTTCGGATCTGGCAAGGCCCGCTCCCGTATTGCGTCAGATGCAGGCTCCATCCTTCGCGGCCAAGCTCGCGGAAGCATCCGAGCCGCGCGAGCGCGCCGATGAACAGCAGGCCGTTGCCGAGATCGGCGACTTCCAGGCCACCTTCAAGATTCCCGGCCGCGTCAGCCTCGGTGCCGCCGAGGGTGCCAAGAGCCTGCGCATCGCCTCGATGAGCGTGCCCGCCGAGCTGGCGGTCCGCGCCGCACCGGTGCAGGACCCCACCGCTTTCCTCGAAGCCAGCTTCAAGCAGACCGACGATATGACGCTGTTGCCGGGCAAGGTCGCGATCTATCGTGATGGCATCTTCGTCGGCCGCGGCAAGCTGTCGGCATCAGCCAGGGACGACATCGTGCGGCTCGGCTTCGGTGCCGACGACAAGGTCAAGGTCGAGCGGGCCGTCCTCAAGCGTAACGAAGGTTCCGCCGGCCTTCTGGTCACGACCTCGAAGACCGACGAGCGCGCCTTCAAGACCACCATCCGCAACGGCCACGACTTCCCGATTCACGTCGCGATCGAGGATCAGCTGCCGGTCAGCGAAAACGAAGATATCGTGGTCGAGATGCTGCCCGCGACCACGCCGCCCACGGCCAAGGACATCCGCGACAAGCGCGGCGTGCTGGAATGGTCGTTCGACGCCAAGCCCGGCGAGGTCAAGGACATCAACTTCGCCTGGCGCGTCCGCTGGCCGAAGGACAAGAGCATGGTGATCGTGCCGTCGGGCTAGGACTTCTTCGCCACGGAGGAAATGCGCTCTCTCTCCCGCCTGCGGGAGAGAGGGCAGGGGTGAGGGCTCTTTCCTCTCGAGGAGTCTTCGTCGTCGAGACACCCTCTCCCCGACTCTCCCCGCAAGCGGGGGAGGGGGAGGACTGTCTTCGTGGTTCGCGCGTTGAGCCGATCTGACTCTTGTGACGGTCGTTCGCGAGCAAACGAGAGAGCTATTCCTTCACCGCGCCTGTGAGCGAAGACACGTAATAGTCCACGAACAGCGAGTAGAAGATCGCAACCGGCAGCGAGCCGAGCAGCGAGCCGGCCATCAGCGCGCCCCACTGGTAGACGTCGCCGGTGACCAGCTCGGTCAGGATCGCGACCGGCACGGTCTTGTTGGCGCCGCTCTGGATGAAGGCGAGCGCGTAGATGAACTCGTTCCAGGACAGGGTGAAGGAGAAGATGCCGGCCGAGATCAGGCCGGGCACTGCCAGCGGCAGCGTGATCCGGCGCAGGATCTGCAGCCGCGTCGCGCCGTCGACCAGCGCGCATTCCTCGAGCTCATAGGGGATCGACTTGAAATAACCGATCAGCAGCCAGGTGCAGAACGGCACCAGGAAGGTCGGATAGACCAGGATCAGCGCCAGCGGAGAATCGAACAGGCCGAACTGCACGACGACGGTGGCAAGCGGAATGAACAGGATCGAGGGCGGGACGAGATAGGCGAGATAGATGCCGAGGCCGACATAGGGGCTGCCGCGAAAGCGCAGGCGCTCGATCGCATAAGCGGCCAGCGTGCTCGCGACCAGCGACAGCGTGGTCGCCCCGATCGCGACCAGCATGGTGGTCCACAGCCAGCGCGGATAGGCGGTCTCGAACAAGAGATGCTTGATGTGCGCCAGCGTCGGCGAGGAGATCCAGAACGGGTTGTGCTCCCGGTAGTTCATCAGCTCCGCGTTCGGTTTGAACGAGGTGATCGCCATCCAGTAGAACGGAAACAGCAGGATCAGCACGAAGCAGCCAAGCGGCAGATAGATCATCATCAGCCGGCGCAGCCCGGAATCCCAGGCCATGGTGTCGGGCGCCGCTTTGGCGTTGGCGATAGTGGAGGCTTGCGCGACGCTGTCAGTCATTGGCCTCTCCCTGCTGCCATTTGCGGCGTGCCAGGCCGAAATACGAAAACAGCGTCGCGAACACCAGGAAGGGGATCATCGACACCGCGATCGCGGCGCCTTCGCCGAGCTCGCCGCCGGCGATGCCGCGCTGGAACGCGAGCGTCGCCAGCAGATGCGTCGAGTTGCCCGGACCACCGCGGGTGATGGCGTAGACCAGCTGGAAGTCGGTGAAGGTGAAGATGATCGAGAACGTCATGACGATGGCGAGGATCGGCATCATCATCGGAAAGGTGATGTAGCGGAAGCGCTGCCACGAACTGGCGCCGTCGAGCATCGCGGCCTCGTAGAGCGAGGGCGAGATGGTCTGCAGGCCCGCCAGCAGCGAGATCGCGACGAAGGGAATGCCGCGCCAGATGTTGGCGGCGATCAGCGAGAACCGCGCCGGCCAGGGCGAGCCCAGGAAGTCGATATTGCTCGATTTCCAGTGCAGCACATCGACCAAGAGATAGGAGATGATCGAGAATTGCGGATCGTAGATCCACCAGAATGCCAGGGCCGACAGCACCGTCGGCACGATCCAGGGCAACAGGATGATCGCACGCAAGAGGCTCTTGAACGGAAAATGGTTGTTGAGCAGCAGCGCCAGCCAGAAGCCGAGCGCGAACTTTCCGAAGGTCGCGATACCGGTGTAGATCACACTGTAGGACACCGCGCCCCACCACAGGGGATCGCTGAGCAGATATTGAAAGTTATCCAAGCCGACGAAGATGCCCTTCTGGCCGATCGTGGTGTCGGTGAAGGCGAGCCAGATGCCGAGCCCCAGCGGAAAGGTGAGGAACACCGCGAGCAGTCCGATCGCGGGCGCAAGACACATCGCGATCAGAAACGGCTTGTAGTCGAACAGGCGAACGAGCCAGTTCGGTTGCCGCTGGGGCAGGACGGGAGAGGAGAGGGTGGTCACGGACATCAGGGCGTTGTCCTGTCGTTGAAGGTCACCACACCCGTCATTGCGAGGAGCCCGCGACAAAATTGCGAAGCAATTTTGCGTTGGTGCGACGAAGCAATCCAGGCTGTAACCGCCGAGAGACTCTGGATTGCTTCGCTTCGCCCGCAATGACGGTTCGCTCTGTTCGATGCTACCTCTGTCGCCTGAAATACCGCTTGCAGCGCTGCTCGGCTTCCGCGGCTGCGGCCTCCGGCGTGGCCGCCCCGGTCGCAACGGAAGCGAACATCTGGATCAGCACGTAGTCGGCGCTGACGGCACCCGTTGCCGTCGAGATCGGACCGGCATAGCCGTCGTAGTAGGTGCTGTTCATGGTGTCCTTGAAGATCGCGACCTTGGGATCACCTTTCCACACGGCCGCCTCCGCATAGGCCGCGAGCGGCTGCGCCCAATAGCCGGAATTGGCATTCAGCCACGGCTCGTACTGGTCCTTCTCCAGCATGTATTGCAGGAACGCCTTTGCGGCGTTGGGATACTGGCTGTGCTTGAACACCATGGCATTCAGCGTCAGGCCCGCCATCGGCGAGACCTTGGCCACGCCCTTCGGCAGCAATTGATGCTCGCTGTCGTCGGCGATCGCCTTGGTCGCCGGATCGTTCTTCAGCGAGAAATACAAAGAGACGCCGTTGGCCGTCAGCGCGATCTCCTGCGCGGAATAGGCGCGGTTGTTGCTGACGTCGTTCCACGACGTCGTGCCGGCGATGAAGGTCGGGTAGAGCTGCTTGACCCAGTTCAGCGCGGCGATGGTCTCCTTGCTGTTGATGGTGACGTTGCCATCGGGGTCGAGCAGGGCCGCGTTGTGCGACCACAGCGCCCAGCTCGCAAAACCGTTGCCGTCGCCCTTGGCGTTGCCGAGCGCGAAGCCCGCCGGCTTGCCGGCCTTTTGCAGCTTCTGGCAGAGGTCGAGGATGCCGGCATGGTCTTCCGGCACCTTGTCGAAGCCGACCGATTGAAGGATCGACTTGCGGTAGATCAGCGGACCTGCGGTCGCGCCGAACGGGAGGCCGATCCAGGTGTCGCTCTTGTTCTTCTTGCCGTAGCGCTGCGCCAGCGGCAGCCAGCCGCCATAGCGCTTGCCGACATAGTCGGCGACGTCGGTCAGCTCGATCAGCTTGTCGACATAGATGTGCGGCGCGTCGGAGAAGCCGATGATGATGTCGGGGCCGGCGCCGGAATTGGCGGTCACCGCGGTCTGCTGGCTGATGTCCTCCCAGCCGACGAAATCGACCTTGACCTCGACTCCGGTCTCCTTGGTGAATTTCGCCGCGTTGGCGCGGAACACGTCCTCGTCGGCCTGCACGAAGCGCACCGGCCGCAGCATGCGCAAGCTTGCGCCCTTCTCGATCGGCAGCTTCGGTGCGGGGACGTCGGCGGCCTTGATTGCGGATTGAGCGTGCGCTGCAACACCCGTGGCAGCGACCGTTGCAGCGGACAGGCCCAGCGCCAAGGCATCACGACGCGTGATGTCGTTCCTCATCGGTTCCTCCCTATGATGTCTCCCTTCCCGGCGTTGATCGCCGGTGAAGGGCCGTTTCAGTCCTTCGGCGCGTTGTGCGCCGGCCGCCTTAGCTGTTCGGGCCGCGATCCATGCTGACGGGTTGCCAGCGGCGGAGCGCGGTGTTCTGCAGCACCGACGGATTGACACAGCTTACCGGCCACATGCCCTGAAGCACCAGTGACAATTCGTAGCCTACGCGCCGCTTGCGCGCTTCGTCGAACCGTGCCGAGGCCGAGGCGACATGGGCGGTCAGCGTCACGTTCTCCATGCCGAGCAGCGGGTTGTTGTGCGAGGGCGGTTCCTTCTCCAAAACGTCGAGTGCGGCATGTGCGATCCAGCCCTCCTGCAGCGCCTTGATCAGGCTCTCCTCGTCGACGGTGGCGCCGCGCCCGGTGTTGATGAAGATCGAACCCTTCTTCATCTGCCGGAAGTGCTTCTCGGTCAGCATGTGATGCACCTCGGGCCGGGCGGGCGCGTGCATCGAGACGAAGTCGGATTGCGAGAGCACCTCGTTCAGCGTCGCCGGGATGACGCCGTGGTCGTACATCAGCGTTTCCTGGATGAACGGGTCGTAGGCCATCATGCGCAGGCCGAAGGGAGCGGCGCGCTTCGCCACCGCACGCGCGACGCGGCCGAACGAGATGAAGCCGAGCGTCTGGCCCATCAGCCGCGGGATCCTCAGCAGCGCCGGCCGGCCCTCCGCCCAGCGGCCGCTGCGCACCATCCTGTCCTGCTCGACCAGGCGGCGGAAGCCTGACAGCAGCAGCATCATGGCGTGGTCGGCGACCTCCTCGATGAAAGTGTCGGGGATGTTGGTGACGGGAATGCCCCGCGCGGTCGCGGCCTTCACGTCGACGCTGTCGACGCCGACCGAGCCGAGCGTGATGACCTTGCAGCTCTCCAGCGCATCGATGATCGATTTGGTGATCGGCATGCCCTTGGCGTAGATCGCATCGGCAGTCCTGGCGGCGGCGATGAACTCCGCCTCGTTGGCCGGCGCCTCGACGATTTCGGCATCGATCGGATCGAGCGCCTCGCGCTCGTAGGAATAATCGCTGCCGGCGACCGTGAAGCTCGCGCCCTTCGGCGTCACCACCCTGTATTTCGGCATGTCCTGCTCCCGATTTGGTTTCTTGTTGTGACCCGGCCTTCTTGGGCGGGCCTTTGCGTCTTTTACGCGAAATCGGCGGCGCCGCGTACAATTCACGGTTGCCGTCGGAGCCATTATTTGCCGTTTTGCTCGGTGTCGTCCGGGCTTCTACGGAGGCCTGTAAGTAACTTGCTAAGGGGTCCGACACTAAAAGTTGATTCAAATCAAAACTGCCTGGCGGTGCATTTCCGCGTCATTCGAGGAGCCCATGGTGAAGTTGAGCAATCTGAAGATCGCCCCGAAGCTGGGCATCCTTGTCGGCGTCACCTTGTTCGGCCTGTGCGTCTCCGGGGTTCTGGCCGGCTATCTCATGAAGCAGGAGATGGTGAACGCTCGCATCGAGCAGGCCAAGGCGATCGTCGACATGGGGCGCAATTATGCCGTTGCGCTGAAGAAGCGGGTCGACGCCGGCGAGATGACGAAGGACGCGGCGATGGCCGATCTTCGGCGCTATGGCAACGCGATGACCTATGACAAAGGCGCCGGCTATCTGTTCGGAACGTCCTACGACGGCATCACGCAGTTGGCGCCAGATCCAAAGCAGATTGGCACGAACCGCATGGAGGTCGTGACCAACGGACGCAAACTGTCCTGGGAATTGATGAACGGTGCGAAGGCCAACGGGTCGATCCTGCTGACCTATGAATACGCAAAGCCGGGCCAGGAAGGGCTGATCCGGAAGATGGGTTACGCCGTGGCCGTCCCCGAGCTCGAGATGTATCTCGGCACCGGCGCCTATCTCGACGACATCGACGCCAAGATGGTCCCGGTCTACTGGCTGCTCGGGCTTGCCATGCTCGGCATTGTCATCGTCGCCGGCAGCGTCGCCTGGATGCTCGGGCGCAGCATCAGCCGCCCGCTGGCGCTACTCGGTATTCGCATGAAGGATCTCGCCGACGGCAAGCTCGAGGGCGACATTCCCGGCGTCGGCCGTGGTGACGAGATCGGCGAGATGGCCGCCACCGTCCAGATCTTCAAGGACAACGCGGTCCGGATTCGCGAGATCGAGAAGAGCGAGGCGGACGCGAAGGAGCGTGCCGCAGCGGAACGTCGCCGCGCGATGGAAGACATCGCCAACGATTTCGAACGCAGCGTCAACGGCATCGTGCGCTCTGTCTCCTCGGCCGCAGCGGGCATGCAGTCGACGGCGCAGTCGATGACTGCGACCGCCAGCGATGCATCCTCGCGCGCGGCAACGGTCGGTGCTGCCTCGCAGAAGGCCTCCGGCAATGTCGGCACGGTTGCGGCCGCTGCCGAAGAACTGTCGAGCTCGGTTGCGGAAATCTCCCGCCAGGTGACGCGCTCGACGGAAGTGGCGAGCCGCGCCGTCAGCGACGCCGAGCGCACCAACGCCACGGTGCAGGAGCTCTCGACCGGCGCCGAGAAGATCGGCGAGGTAGTCAAGCTGATTCATTCGATCGCGGCGCAGACCAACCTGCTCGCGCTCAACGCCACCATCGAGGCGGCGCGTGCCGGTGAATCCGGCCGCGGCTTCGCCGTTGTCGCCTCCGAGGTCAAGGCACTCGCCAACCAGACCGCCAAGGCGACCGAGGAGATCTCCGCGCAGGTGGCGGCGATGCAGACCTCGACCAGCGATGCGGTCGCGGCGATCGGCGGCATCACCCAGACCATCGCCGAGATGAGCGAGATCACCGCCGGCATTTCCTCATCGATCGAGCAGCAGGGCGAGGCGACGCGCGAGATCGCGCGTAACATCCAGTCGGTCGCGGCCGGCTCGAGCGAGATCAACGCCCATATCGGCAGCGTCACCTCGGCCGCGGAAGCGACCGGCACGGCGGCCGGCGACGTGCTGACCAACGCCCGCGAGCTGGATCATCAGTCCGGCGCGCTGCGCAGCGCGGTGGACGGCTTCCTCGCCAAGGTGCGCGCGGCGTAAGATCTTGCGCTGAATTCGTAGGGTGGGCAAAGACGCGGAAGCGTCGTGCCCACCTTTTCATTTTGAGATCGTTGTGACGTCTCGGTGGGCACGCTTCGCTTTGCCCACCCTACGAGACCTGCTTACTGCTTCTCGATCCCGGCGTCCCTGATCAGCTTCTCCCACAACACCAGCTGCTCGTTGACGAACGTGCCGAGCTCTTCGGGCGTGCCGGAAAAGGCGTCCATGCCCAGCGTGGCGAGCTGGGTCTTGATCTCCGGCTTCTCGACGATCTTGCGGATCTCGGCATTGAGCCTGACCACGATCTCCTTGGGCAGGCCGGCGGGCCCGAAATAGCCCTGCCATGACGAGATGTCGAAATCAGGCACGCCCGCCTCCTGCATTGATGGCAGGCTGGGCACCAGCGGCGAGCGGTCCTTGGTGGTGACGGCGAGCGCCCGCAATGCGTTGCCCTGGACGTGCGGAAGGCCGGTCAGGATGTCCACGAACATCATCGAGACGCGCCCGCCCATGACGTCGTTGAGCGCGGGCGGCGAGCTCTTGTAGGGCACGTGCAAGAGGTCGAGCCCGGCATTGTGCGCGAAGGTGGCGCCCGACACGATCGCCGAGGACGAGCCTGAGGCGTAGCTCAGCTTGCCCGGATTGGCCTTGCCGTAGGCGACGAGCTCGGCGACGGTTTTGGCCGGCACGTCCGGATTGACGACCAGCATGAAGGGCAGATCGCCGGTGCGCGCGATCGGCGTGAAATCCTTCACCGGATCGTAAGTCAGGCTCTTGAGCAGATAAGGATTGGCCGAATGCGTCGTGTTGGTCGTCACCAGCAGGGTGTAGCCGTCGGGGGCGGCCTTCGCGACATAGGTCGCCGCAATCATGCCGTTGGCGCCGGCCTTGTTCTCGATCACGATGCCGACGCCGAGCGCCTGCGACAAGTGCTGCGAGATCAGCCGCGTCGTGGTGTCGGTGCCGCTGCCGGCCGCAAACGGCAGCACCAGCGTGATGTTGCGGCTCGGCCAGGTATCGGCTCGTGCGGTGGATGCGGCGGCTAGACACAGTGCGGCGGCGCCGGCGGTGCGCAGAGTGCGCACAAGTGATGACAGCATGGTTGGACGTTCCCTCTTTTTTCGTTGGCGAGGAACCTAGCCGGTTCGCATCAAAGGCGAAAGGCGGCAGCGCGCCGCGTCCGCAGCGCGGAATTATTTCGCGGCGGAGCCCTGGCGCGAGGCGAAGACGACGCCGGCGAGCACCAAGGCGTAGCCGATCAGGTGGAACGGTCGCAGCTGTTCACCCAGCAGCAGGATCGCCATCGCCGAGCCGAATACCGGCACCAGATGGAAGAACGGCGCCGCACGGTTCGGCCCGATCAGCGCGACGCCACGGTTGAAGAAGAGGTAGGCGAGCGTGGAGGGGAAGATCAGGATGTAGCCGAGCGTCATCAGCGTCACGGCGTCGAACTGAATGACGTGGCCCTGCCAGGCCTCCCACACCGCCGTCGGCAGCAGCATCGTGGCGCCGCAGCAGGTGGTGAAGGACAGGAACGACAGCTGGTGGATCTTCGGCCGGCGCGGGATGAAAGCGGAGTAGAGCCCGAAAGCCACCAGCGAAGACGCGAACATGATGTCGCCCCTGTTGAACGAGATGCCGGCCAGCGCCGCGAGGTCGCCGCGCAGGATGATGATCAGCACCCCGATCAGCGAGATCGCGATCCCGGCAAGCTGCGCGGGCGTCAGCCGCACGCCGAACAGCACCAGCGACCAGAGCGCCACGAACAGGGGGCCTGCGGACTGGATCAGCAGCGCGTTCAGCGCCTCCGTATATTGCATCGCCCAGTAGGAGATCGCGTTGTTGAAGGCAAAGCCGACCAGCGACAGGAACAGCATCAAAGGCAGGCTCTTGCGTAACGCCCGCCAGTCGCGCTTCAGATGCGGCCAGGAAAACGGCAGCAGGATCAGGAATACGCCGAACCAGCGGATCGTGGTCACCGTCAGAGGCGGCACATGTGCGCCGACATGGCGCGCGAGCACGATGTTGCCGGCCCAGAACAGCGAGCTGAGGCTCAGCAGCAGATAAGGCTGGTTGTTGAGCCAACTGGCGGGATTGGTGGCCGGTGGCGCAGGCGAAGCAATCGTCATGGGCGTCGCGTGCGACCTTGCGCCGGATTGCCGTCGTGACACAAGTCACGCCGCCGCAATGCTACAATGCAGGCACGACCAGAGGAGGTGCCATTGGCGGTCAATATGTTGAACATTTGGGGTCTCGAAGCGCTCGATCAGCATGCGCCGGTGGTGATGCTGAACCTGATGCGTTTCCATGTGCGCTCGCGCGACGGTGACGGCTCCGGCTGGGACGCCTATTTGCGCTACAGCGCGATCACCGTGCCCATGATCAAGGCGCGCGGCGGCACCCTGCTGTGGACCGGCGAGGCCAAGGCCATCGCGCTCGGCCCGCATGGCGGCAACGACTGGGATTTCGTCGCGCTGGTTTACTATCCCTCGGTCGCAGCGTTCCTCGACATGATGACGTCGGAGGCTTACGAGCGAGAGGCAGATCCGCATCGCCTCAGCGGCTGTGCCGAGCATGTCATTATCGCGACCAGCGAGGCGTACAGCAAATTCAGAATGACCTAGCTCGTCTGCTTCCTTGACGCCACGAACACGCCCGACAGCACCAGCGCGAAGCCGATGAAGTGGAAGGCCTGCGGGCGCTCGCCGAGGAAGGCCATCGCCATGATCGAGCCGAACACCGGCACGACGTGGAAGAACGGCGCGGCGCGGTTGGCGCCGATCAGCCTGACGCCGCGGTTGAAGCAGAGATAGGCAAGCGTCGAGGGAAACACCGCGACATAGAACAACGTGAGCAGGTTCGGTCCGTCCAGCTTCATGACGGGGCGGGCCGATATCTCCCAGATCTCCAGCGGGATGAGGCAGGCCGCGCCGGCGCCGAAGGTGAAGGCGAGGAACGACAGGCCGTGGATCGGCGGGCGTTTCAAGGTCAGCACCGAGTAGAGCGCGAAGATGATCAGAGCGACGATGAAGATCAGGTCGCCCTTGTTGAAGGCGATGTTCGACAGCGTGGTAACGTCGCCGTGCAAGAGGATGATCAGCACGCCGCACATCGAGAGCAGCACGCCGAAGGCCTGCGCCGCGGTGAGGCGGATGCCGAGGATGACCAGCGACCACAGCGCCACGACGAGGGGCGCGGCCGACTGCAGCAGCAGGGTGTTGAGCGCCTGGGTGTGCTCCAGCGCCCAATATTGCAGGGTGTTGAAGGCGCCGATGCCGGTGATCGACAGCACGATCATCAGGCCGAGCTTGTCGCGGATCGCCGGCCAGTCCTCCGCGAGATGCTTCCAGGCGAACGGCAGCACCAGCAGGAAGGCGAAGAACCAGCGCAGGAAGGAGAGCGTCACCGGCGGGATGTGGCCGGCGGCAAGCCGCCCGACGATCGCATTGCCGGCCCAGCACAGCGCGGTGATGCTGAGCAGGAGGTATGGCTGGTTGGCAATCCAGTGGTGGCCGGATGTTTCGGCGTTCGTGGTCTGGCCGGTGGCGGACATTGTGATTGTTGTGGCCCCGCGTCATGCGCCGAGCCTCGGCCCGGCGGATGTCCAGGCCGTCCCATGGCCCGGCACGGTCCAAAGACACGGAAATCGGCTTGATATCAATGGGGCGGTGTGCATCGCCTCCATGCGTTGGGCGAGCCGGGGAACTTCAACTCCTCCGCCCCGCGCGGATCGCGAACGGCTTCAATAGTTCGGCGCAGCCGAGATAGACGACGACGAGAACCGCGATACCGGCCGTCATGATCGGCGGCGGTGCGACGAAGCCGAACCAGGCTCCGAGCGGCGTGAACGGCAGGACCATCGCGACGAGCAGCGCGACCAGCGAGGAGGCCGCGAGCGCGGGATCCGGCCAGTTGCGCCATGGCCGCCCGTTGGTGCGGATGACGAAGATGACCAGGATCTGCGTCGCCATCGATTCGACGAACCAGGCGGTGCGGAATTCGTCCGGCGAAGCCTGGAACAAATACAGCAGCGCGCCGAAGGTCAGAAAGTCAAACAGCGACGACAGCGGTCCCATGATCGCGGCGAAGCGCACCAGTCGCGACATGCTCCACACCTGCGGCTGCGCGGTCGCCTCGGCCGAGACGCGGTCGAACGGAATGCCGAGCTCGGAGAGATCGTAGAGCAGATTGTTGAGCAGGATCTGCGTCGGCAGCATCGGCAGGAACGGCAGCGCGATCGAGGCCGCCGCCATCGACAGCATGTTGCCGAAGTTCGAGCTCGCGCCCATGCGGACATATTTGAGGATGTTGGCGAAGGTCCGCCGTCCTTCCTCGACACCGTCGGCGACGACCTCGAGATCCGACGCGAGCAGGATCATGTCTGCGGCGGCCTGCGCCACGCCCGTTGCGCCGTCGACCGACAGGCCGACATCGGCGACCTTCAGGGCCGGTGCGTCGTTGATGCCGTCGCCGAGGAAGCCGACCACGTCCTTGCCCGCCTGCAGCGCCTTGACGATGCGCGACTTCTGGTCCGGCGCAAGCCGGCCGAACGCATCGGTGGAGCGCACATGCACGATGAGGGCCTCGTCGCTCAGCTCGGCAATCTCGGCCCCCGACAGCACCCGTTCGGCATTGAGGCCGACCAGGCCGGCGAGCCGCTTCACCACCACGGGATCGTCACCCGACAGGATCTTGAGGCTGATGCCGCTCGCCGCGAGGCGGGCGATTGCAGCCGCGGCCGTCGGCTTCGGCGGATCGGCGAAGGCGCAAAAGCCTTCGAAGACCAGGTCGGTCTCGTCCTCCGTTTCGACGTCGCGCAGCGCGCCATTCCAGGGCCGGGAAGCGACGGCCACTGCGCGCAGGCCCGCGGTCGCGAGCTCATGCACGCGGGCCATCGCCGCCTGGCGCGCCTGCTCGTCCAGCGCGCACAATGCGAGCACGGCCTCCGGCGCGCCTTTCACGATCAGGAGCGCGCCTTCGGGACCCGTCGCGAGCACCGATCCCAACCGGCGCGAGAAGTCGAAGGCCTGCCGTCCGGCCAGCGTCCAGCCCTGGGCGGCGTCCGGTCGGCCGGCAACGAGCGCGGCATCGAGCGCGCCGCGGTCGCCGCCGAGCGATGCCGCGATGGCGCCGAGCTGTGCGGCGCGGACCTCGTCCTTGCCCGCGGCATCGAGGCTTCTTGCAAGCGTGATCTCGGCCGAGGTCAGCGTGCCCGTCTTGTCCGTGCACAGCACGGTCATGGCGCCGAGGTCGTGGATCGCGGCGAGCCGCTTCACGATCACCTTGCGCCCGGCCATGCGCAGCGCGCCGCGCGACAACGTCACCGTGGTGATCATCGGCAGCAGCTCCGGCGTCAGCCCGACCGCGAGGGCGACGGCAAACAGCAGCGAATCGAGCACCGGGCGGCCGAACACGACGCGGATGGTGAGCACGACCAGCACCAGCGCCAGCGTGGCGCGCGCGATCACGAGGCCGAATTCGCGCAAGTCGCGTTCGAAGGGCGAGGGCGCCTGGGTTTCGGCGAGCGCCGAGGCCGCCGCTCCGAACACCGTGTCGCGACCGGTCCGGACCACGAGTGCGATTGCTTCGCCGGTCTGCGCCACGGCCCCGCGGAACAATGCATTCGATGTGTCGTCGGGCCCGCTGGCGGTGCCGGCCTGCTTCTGCACGGGATAGGGTTCGCCGGTGAGCGCGGCTTCGCCCGCGGTGAAGGCCGTAGCTTCCAGGATCAGCGCGTCGGCGGGAATGATGTCACCGGCGCGGACGCGCAGGATGTCGCCGGGCACGACCTGATCCACCTCGACCTCGCGAAAGCCGCCGTCGCGCTTGACCTCGGCCTTGAGTGCGACGGAGCGGCGCAGGATCTCGGCGGCACGTACCGCATGGCCCTCCTGGACGGTGTCGAGCCCGATCGAGAGCGCGAGAATCAGCACGATGATGAGGCCGCCGATCTCATCGCCGGTCAGCATCGAGATGATGCCGGCCACCAGCAGGATCAGGGACAGCGGCTCGAGCAGCCGGCGCAGGATGGCGCGCGCGGCGCCCTCGATGCGCGGCGGCGCATCGCTGTTCCGCCCGAAACGGTCGAGCCGTCCGGCTGCCTCGGCCGAGGTCAGGCCCGTGAGCCCGCAGCCGAGGCGAGCGGAGAGGTCGAGAGGGGACAGACGCCAGAAATGGGTGTCAGGACGGCTTGGATTTTCCAGCAAACATTGCTCCCGCTATCAGGGCCTCTCATGGCGGCAGATGCATCTAAATTCGGCGTAACCTCTTGACCTAGAACAATCTCGATTTTCGACGGCACGGTAGCGTCGCTGCCAATCAGTCGCGTTGCGCCGACCTTTGGGCCGGGATCCGGATTCAGCGGCCGGCGCGGCGCGCGTTGCGGGACGATGTCATGGCCGAACAAGCTATCGTCCTGACACAGCACAGGCGATGGTTTTCCGTCTCCGCGTTGTGGTCGGGATTTCTCAGTCACAAATGGTTCATCCTTGCGGTGACGGCGCTGCTCGGCCTCGGCGCCTGGCAGGGCGCGCGGGTGCTGCTCGGGCCCGCTATCGTGGTGGACCAGGTCAAGCTCGGTCGCCTCGTCGAGACGGTCGTGGCCAGTGGCCATGTCGAAACGCCATATCGTGTCGAGATTGGCAGCCAGATCACCGGCACGGTAGAGGACGTGCTGGTCCAGCAAGGCGAAAAGGTCACCAAGGGCCAGCCTCTGATCGCGCTGGAGTCCCGCGAGCTGAGGGCGACCATGGTGCAGGCGCAGGGCGCGGTGGCGCAGGCGGAAGCCCGCATCAAGCAGCTCGAGGAGCTCACCCTGCCATCTGCCAAGGAGGCACTGACCCAGGCGCAGGCGACACTGCTCAACGCCCAGCAGACCTACGACCGCACCGCCCAGCTCGAACACAACGGCTACGCGACGCGGGCCGCGCTCGACGATGCCCAGAAGACTCTCGACGTCGCGCGCGCCGCGACGCGTTCGGCACAATTCCAGGTCTATACGGCGAGCCCCGGCGGCAGCGACTACGTGATGGCGCAGACCCAGGCCAACCAGGCGCGCGCCAATCTCGACACCGCGGAGTCGCGGCTCGGCTATGCGACGATCGTGGCCCCCCGCGACGGCGTCCTGATCTCGCGCAGTGTCGAGCGCGGCACGGTGGTGCAGCCCGGCAAGACCTTGCTGGTGCTGGCGCCGACCGGCGACGTGCAGCTCGTGTTGCAGATCGACGAGCGCAATCTCGGCAAGATCTCGCTCGGGCAGAAGGCGCTTGCGTCTGCCGACGCCTATCCGGACCGGCGTTTCCCGGCCACGATCACCTATATCAATCCCGGCATCGATATTTCGCGCGCCTCCGTCGAGGTCAAGCTGACCGTCGCCGATCCGCCGGATTATCTGCGCCAGGACATGACCGTCTCGGTCGATGTCGAGGTCGCCGCACGCGACAATGCGCTGATCCTGCCGCTGCGTTCGGTGCACGACGTCCTGTCGGGAAACGCCTGGGTGCTCGGTATCAAGGATGGTCGCGCCAGTCAGCGGCCGGTGAAGATCGGGCTGCACGGCAACAGCCAGGTCGAGATCATCGATGGACTTGCCGCCGGAGACGTCGCGATCCCGCAGAGTTCCGGCGTCCTGACCGGACAGCGCGTGCGGCCCGTGCTGCAATGAACCGCTGGCTGCCGATCGAATGGGCGATGGCCGTGCGCTTCCTGCGCGAAGGCCGGCTGCAGACCATCTTCATCATCGGCGGCATCTCGATCGGCGTCGGCGTGATCGTCTTCATGTCGGCGATGCTCGCCGGGCTCCAGGCGAATTTCATCAAGCGCGTCTTGACCTCGCAGCCGCAGATCCAGCTGCTCTCGCCGGATCAGATCGCGCGCCCGCTGCGCAATGCCAAAGGCGAGATCGAGGACGCGGTGGTGCAGCGTCCGAGCCAGCGGGTGATCTCGATCGATCAATGGCCGAAGATCAGGACGCAGATGCAGGCGATGCCCGAGGTCGTCACGGTATCGCCGACGATCCTGGGCTCGGTGCTCGCGGTGCGCGGCGATGCCAGCCGCTCGGTGAACCTGTCGGGTGTCGAGCCGGACTCCTACTTCAAGATCGTGAAGGTGCCGGACTACATCGTCGCCGGCGAACCTCGCCTCACCAGCGAAGACATCATCATCGGCACCGAGCTTGCGAAGGATCTCGGAGCCACCGTCGGCGACAAGCTCAACATTCGCGCCGCGTCCGGCGCAACGCGCGTGCTCACGATCTCGGGCATCGTCGATCTCGGCAACAAGAGCGTCAACCAGCGCGTCTGCTACGCCGCGCTCCGCACCGCGCAGTCGCTGCTCGGCATGATCGGCGGCATCACCACGATCGACATCACGGTTACCGATATCTATGCGGCCGAGGAGATCGCCCAGCGCATCCAGGCCGCCAACGTCGTCGAGGCCGACAGCTGGATCAGGACCAATGCGCAGTTCTTCACGGCGGTGCAGGCCCAGCAGAACACCAACACCCTGATCCGCCTGTTCGTCGGACTCTCCGTGGCGTTCGGCATCGCGGCGGTGCTCATCGTCTCGGTGATCCAGCGCTCCAAGGACATCGGCATCCTGCGTGCGATGGGAACGTCGCGAGCTCAGATCCTGCGCGTCTTTCTGGTCCAGGGCGGCCTGCTCGGCTTCGTCGGCTCGCTGGTCGGCGCAGCCATGGGCGCATTTGCACTGGTCTATTGGCATTCGGTGGCCCGCCAGGCCGACGGCACCGAATTGTTTCCGCTGATCCTGGAGCGATCCCTGTTCATCTATACGGCACTGCTTGCCACCGGCACCGGCATCCTGGCCGCGATGGCGCCGGCGATCCGGGCGGCCAAACTCGATCCAGTGGTGGCGATCCGTGGCTGATGCGATCCTGAAGCTCGAACGGGTGTGCAAGGCATATAATGTCGGCTTGCCGACCGAGACCGAAGTGCTGCACGACATCGATCTCGAGCTCGACCATGGCGAGTTTCTCGCCTTGATCGGTCCATCGGGCTCCGGCAAGAGCACGCTGCTCAACATCGTGGGCCTGCTCGATCGTCCGACCTCCGGCCGGCTGTCGATCAAGGGCCACGACACCGCTTCGCTGGGCGACGCCGAAATCACCCGCCTGCGCGGCCATACCATCGGCTTCGTGTTACAGTATCACCTGCTGATCTCGGCTTTCACGGCCCGTGAGAACGTCATGATGCCGATGCTGGTCGATCGCGGCTTTGCGAGCGCGGAGATCGAGGCGCGGGCCGACCGCTTGCTGGCGCAGGTGGGCCTCGAGAAATTCGCCGGCAATCTCGCGAACAACATGTCGGGCGGCCAGCAGCAGCGGGTGGCGGTGGCGCGCGCGCTCGCGATGGGGCCGGACCTCGTGCTGGCGGACGAGCCGACCGGCAATCTCGACACCAGATCAGCCGATGCCGTGTTCGAGCTGATGCGCCAGGTCAATCGCGACAGCGGAACGAGCTTCCTGCTCGTCACCCACAATATGGACCTGGCGCAGCGCTGTGACCGCATCATCGAAGTGATCGACGGCCGCATCCGCGCCTAACGTCGTAGACGCCGGCCCCGCAGGACAGATTTTTAGGGGATATCAAGGGCTTGGATCGCGTATTGGGCCCGAAAAAAGCCCCGTTCTTGCTTGCCTAGAGGGGCTGCATCCTTTATCCGGTTGGCTGCCTCGCGTGCGAGCGGCCTTGGGCTGTGGATTGGCTGGGCGCATCTAAAATCTTCGAAGGGAATCCCCGCGAATGGCCAATGTTGTCGTCGTCGGCGCCCAGTGGGGCGACGAAGGAAAGGGCAAGATCGTCGACTGGTTGTCGGAGCAGGCGGACATCGTCGTCCGCTTCCAGGGCGGCCATAACGCCGGCCATACGCTGGTCATCAACGGCAAGACCTACAAGCTGGCTCTGCTGCCCTCCGGCGTGCTGCGCGAGGGCAAGCTGTCGGTGATCGGCAACGGCGTGGTGTTCGATCCCGCCGCCTTCCTCGACGAGGTCACCAAGCTGCGTGCGCAGGGCGTTGCGGTCTCCCCGGAAAATCTGCGCGTCGCCGAGAACGTCACCCTGATCCTGCCGCTGCATCGCGAGCTCGACGCCTTGCGCGAATCCTCCAACGCGGCGACCGCGATCGGGACCACGCGCCGCGGCATCGGACCGGCCTATGAGGACAAGGTCGGCCGCCGCGCCATCCGCCTGATGGATCTCGCCGACCTGAGCACGCTGCCCCACAAGATCGACCGGCTCCTGGCCCACCACAACGCGCTGCGCCGCGGTCTCAATCTGCCGGAATTCGACGGCAAGGAGATCTTGAAGGAGCTGAGCGCGCTGGCGCCGCAGCTGCTGCCTTACGCCGAGACGGTGTGGCGCCTGCTCGACATCGAGCGGCGTGCCGGCAAGCGCATGCTGTTCGAGGGCGCGCAGGGCGCGCTGCTCGACGTCGACCACGGCACCTATCCTTACGTCACCTCGTCCAACACGGTGGCGGCGCAGGCCGCGACCGGCGCCGGCCTCGGTCCGGGCGCTGTCGGCTATGTGCTGGGTCTCTGCAAGGCCTATACGACCCGGGTCGGCCAGGGCCCGTTCCCGACCGAGCAGGACAACGAGACCGGCCGCAAGATCGGCGAGCGCGGCCGCGAGTTCGGCACCAACACCGGCCGTCCGCGCCGCTGCGGCTGGTTCGACGCCGTGCTGGTCCGCCAGGCGGTCCGGACCTGCGGCATCAACGGGCTGGCGCTGACCAAGCTCGACATCCTCGACGGCTTCGACACGATCGAGGTCTGCACCGGCTACAGGCTCGACGGCAAGGAGATCGACCATTTCCCGGCCGGCGAGGGCGCCCAGGCCAGGGTCGAGGCCATTTACGAGACCATCGAGGGCTGGAAAGAGCCGACCGCCAACGCGCGGTCCTGGGCCGACCTGCCGGCCCAGGCGATCAAATATGTCCGGCGGATCGAGGAATTGGTGGGGTGCCCGGTCGCGCTGCTTTCCACCAGCCCCGAACGCGAGGATACTATCCTGGTGCAAAACCCGTTTGAGGCTTAACGATCTCTTACCAGGACGCGGGTATAGTTGAGTAGAAATGGCTGATTACTATCCGCTGATCGCCCGCGCTATTGCCGCCCTGGACCCCAATGCTCCCGGCGAAAGCCGGCGCGCGCTCTATGAACGGGCGCGCACGGCCCTGATCGCGCAGCTGCGCAGCGTGCAGCCGCCGCTCTCCGAATCCGAGATCACCCGCGAGCGGCTGTCGCTGGAAGAGGCCGTCCGCAAGGTCGAATCGGAAGCCGCCCAGCGCGCCCGCGAGGCCTCGCGCCCCGGTGGCGGTGCCAGGGGGGCCAGCAGCAGCGGCGATGCGTTCCGAAAGGCGAGCACCCGGGCGGCCGACAACAATCCATCCGCTCCGCCGGCCGCGCCGCGGGCTCGTCCCGCCGCGCCGCCGCCGCCGCGCAACGATCGCCCGCCGCTCGGTGGTGACGAGCAGGGCGATGCCCCGCGTCCGCCGCGCGCTCCGCGTTTCGATGCGCCGCGCCCGCCGGAGCCGCCGGCCGCGCGTGATCGCTCCGCTCCACGCCGCTCGCCGGAGGGCGGACCGCCGCCACCCATGCCGCCGGCGCCGGGCGTGCGCGGCTTCCGCGACATCACCGCCGATGCCAACGATCTCGGCGGCGCTGCCGCGCAGGCCAATCGCGCCGCGCGTCGCACCTACGCCAACGTGCCCTCGCCCTCGCCGGAATTCGACCGGCTCGAGCCGAGCCTGGAAAACCGCGTTGCCGAAGGCGATGCGCCCTATTCCTATGACGAGTCGATCGAGGAGGCCGAGCGCTACACGCCGCAGCCGCCGTCGCCGCGGCCGCGCATCGCGCCCAATCGCGACGTCAAGAAGCGCGCGCGCACCGGCTCCATGTTCCCGTTCAAGAGCGCGATCGCGATCGGCATCGTGCTGATCCTGGTCGGTGCCGGCCTGCTCTGGGGCAAACAGCTGGTCCAGACCGCGACCAATCTGCTCAAGCCCGCGCCCACCCAGGTGGTGGAGGCGCCGAAGGACACCTCGCAGCCGCAGAGCAAGCCCAAGATTCCGGATCGCGTCGGCCAGCCCTCGGCGAGCGACCAGCCGGTCGCGCCGGTGGCGCAGAAGGTCGTGCTCTATGACGAGGATCCGTCCGACCCGAAGGGCAAGCAATATGTCGGCTCGGTGGTGTGGCGGCTCGAGCCGATCAAGGCGTCCGGCAACCAGAAGGCCGACGTCGCGGTGCGCGCCGACATCGAGATTCCGGATCGCAAGTTCAAGATGACCATGTCGTTCCGCCGCAACACCGACTCGTCGCTGCCGGCGAGCCATACGGCCGAGCTGACCTTCGTCCTGCCGCCGGACTTTCCGGGCGGCAGCGTCTCCAACGTGCCGGGCATCCTGATGAAGTCGAACGAGCAGGCCCGCGGCACGCCGCTCGCCGGCCTCGCAGTCAAGGTCACCGACGGCTTCTTCCTGGTCGGCCTCTCCAACGTCGATGCCGACCGCAGCCGCAACGTCCAGCTCCTGAAGGAGCGCTCGTGGTTCGACGTGCCGCTGGTCTACGCCAACCAGCGCCGCGCCATCATCGCCATCGAGAAGGGCGCCCCCGGCGAGCGCGCCTTCAACGACGCCTTCGCGCAGTGGGGCGATTAGGCGATCTGTCATTCCGGGGCGACGCGTAGCGTCGAGCCCGGAATCCATTTTTCCTCGTCACGTGCAGCCTGATGGATTCCGGGCTCGCGCTTCGCGCGCCCCGGAATGACGCCTGGACGATGGGCTACTGCGCCGCCGCTTCCCGCTTCCGCGAGGCCGTGGCGGCGGCGTGCTCGCGCTCCATCACGGCGCGGCAGCCGGGGCTGACCTGCGACTTGTTCCGAACCATGCAGGCGGTGATGCGCGGGATGTCGGGGATTTCGTTGGAGCACAGCCGCATCGCATCGCCGGAGCACATCTGCTGTGCTTCGGGCGAGAAGGCGAGACCGGGTGAGGTCTGCAGCGTGAAAGCGGTAGCGGTGAAGGCCAGCAGCGAAGCGGTGGTCTTGAGCAGCGAAGCGATGGTCCGGTAGCGTGTCATGAACAATGCGTCCCCGAGTTCCGTGGATTGAACCACTTGGTTTTGGGGCGCCGCACGCGACTTGATCTGCCGCATGTCACAGCCTTCACGCCGGGAGCTCGATCCCAGGTGTGGTCGCTCGATTTCTGGTGTTCGAATCGAAAAGTGCTGCGCCGCCCGATTCGAGTATGCGCCAAAGCCGCGAAGCTTCAATGGGAGACGCGAAGGAATTCGCAGCTGTTGCGCGACCGTCACGCAAAACGATTGGGCACGCGCTCAGATCAGTCGATCGGACGATGCGCCGGCCTGTTCCATGTCGTCAGCCGCAAGCGCAGCGGCGTGTTCCTCGACCGCGGTGATGCCCTTCGCCGTGAGCTCGAACAAATCGCCGTCCTTCATCACGTAGCCGTCGGCGATCAGCTCGCCGATCTTGCCGTGACGATCGTCGGCGAATGCGATGGACTGGCTGATGTCCTTGAGGATCGAGAGCTGTTCATCCCGCAACATCGCTTCGTCCTCCATTCGCCGGGATCGCCGGCTCCTCACATGCCGTGGCTCTGAAAAACCTTGCTGCAGGACCGCGACAGCTTGGCGCGATTGGCCTGCAGGCAGCTCTGGACCGCCCCGTCGTTGCCGAGGTCCTTGCGGCACAACCGCGAGGCATCGCGGGAGCAGGCGTTCTGCTCCTGCGGCGTGCCCATATGACCTTGCGCGAGGGCGGGCGCGCTGGACAGCCCGCCAAGGGACAGGAGGGTGATCGTCGCCAAGAACAGTTTACGTGACATCGGCCGCTCCAAATCTGCCAGGTCAATTTCAGGTCAGGTGAATTTCAGGTCCTGTCAGAACTCGTCGCTTTGCCACTTGTTCCCCGGGAGGTCCGAACCGCTATCCAAGGTTCCCGCCGCGCTGCTATAACAGCTCTCGGCTATGAGGAGTCCTTGATGAAACGCTATCTGGTGTTTGCGCTCGTTGGTCCCTTCGTGGGCGGCTTCCTGTTGCTGCTGACCACCACCTACCAGTCGGGCTACTGGACCCAGACCAGCCTCGGAGAGGTCGGCAAGCTGTTCGTCGTGTTCTTCAAGACCCTGCAATACAGCTATCTGTTCGGCTTCCTGCCGTCGCTGATGATCGGTGCGGTCGACGACATCCTGACCCATGTCCGGCGGATCCGGCCGGGCTTGCGGATGCTGCTGGTGGGCCTGTTCGCCTTCATCCTCGCCGCCTTCACCTACGGCTCGCGCGGGTCGGATTCGGGCGCGGTGCAGTTCATCCTGTACGGCCTGGTCGGCTTCGTGCCGACGGTGATTTCATCCTGGCTCGTGCATCACTACGTCGAGGAGCCGCAGCCGGCCGCGGCGGCGGGCTGAGCGCGACCCTCGGACGCGGCGCAGCAACCTTCCGCCGCGCTCGCGCGTTTCCCGATGGCCATGACCATGCCAGACGACGACATTCTCGCACCCCGCAAGTCCCGCTCCGGGCCGCATTCGCCCGGAGATTTTTCCGCGCGCGGACCGATCATCGACCAGGAGGGGCATGAGATCCGCCCCGAGACGCTGGAGCAGGGCTTTCGCGAGTTTCGCTTCGAGTTCGGGCAAGGATTCGGAAACGGAAATCCGTTCGGCAATCTGACGCGCGAGCAGCGCATCGCGCGCTTCGAGGCGATCGCCAGACTGCTCGACGTCGCCTTCATCCTGCCGGGCACCAATATCCGCTACGGCATCGACGGGCTGATCGGCCTGATCCCCGTGATCGGCGACCTCATCACCACCGCGATCTCGCTGTGGCTGGTGCGCGAGGCCCGCGCGCTCGGCGCGCCCTGGTACATCACCGCGCGGATGCTCGGCAACGTCGCGGTCGACGGCGTGGTCGGCATGGTGCCGTTCGCCGGCGATGCCTTCGACGTCATGTTCCGCGCCAACATGCGCAACGTCCGCCTGTTGCGCCGCTGGCTCGACAAGCAGCCGCGGATGTAGTGGCAATTGGTCGAGAATGCGCCGGATTTCTCTACGTGGTCATTGCCGAGGGGAGAGAGAAGAGCGCCGCCAAACGCAAAAAGCGCGACAGCCTTTCGGCCGTCGCGCTTCCTGCGCACATCGGAGGCTTGCGAAAAAACTTACGCCGCGTCGGCGTCGGCCTCGGCGGCCGGGGCCGGCTTGGGACGGCGGGGCAGCGGGAAGGCTTCGCTCTCATAGAGGGAGCGGATGCCGTTCTGGTCGAAGCGGGCTTCCTCGACCTGCAGATAGGCGCCGTTCAGTGAATCCGTCGGCAACTGCTCCATCGCAAATTGCACAGCCTCGGCCGCGGTGCCGAACCGGCGATAGGTGAAGCCCGCACGCTTCTTCTTGCGGATGGCGGCGGGGAAGAGCTCGGCGGAAGTGTTGAAGTTGAACGGACGCAGTGGACGCATGGTCAAAGACCTCGTGATCTTCTCTGGGGCTTTAAGCGCGTGGGGTTTGGGAGGGCAGGGGCTGCGATCAAGCGAGCCCGCCGCACGTCATTTTCGCCCCCTAATATAGGCCGATTTGACAGAAATGCGACCCCTGCGATGGAAGATGATGAATCCATGCATGGCAGCCCCGCAACGGAAATAAGTCAAGGCATTTCAAATGCTTACGTGATTAAAGCTTGCCGACAAGCAGCAGGACGATCAGCACCACCAGAACGACGCCGCCGATCCCCATCCCGGAATGGCCCATGCCGTAGCCATAGCCGCCGAACCGGCCGGACATGCCGCCCAGCAGATAGATGATCACCAGGATGATCAGGATGGTCCCGAGTGACATGACACCCTCCCTGGCGGAGGCCGGATTGCGCTCAACGGCTGCACCGCCAGACAAGAAAAGCACATCGGACCGCCGGGTTCCATGACGGAACCCGGCGGTCTGCAATCTTATTTCGGCTCGAGCTTCAGCGCCGCCGAATTGATGCAGTAGCGCAGTCCGGTCGGCCCCGGTCCGTCGGGGAAGACATGGCCGAGATGGCCGCTGCATTTGGAGCAGAGCACCTCGGTGCGGATCATGCCGTGGCTCGTGTCGCGCTCCTCGTCGATATGGCTCTCGGCGGCGGGCGCGGTGAAGCTCGGCCAGCCGCAGCCGGAGTCGAACTTGGCATCGGACTCGAACAGCACATTGCCGCAGCCGGCGCAGACATAGGTGCCGGCGCGATGGTCGTGCTCATATTCGCCGGAGAAGGGACGCTCGGTCGCCTTCTCACGCAGCACGGCGTACTGCATCGGCGTCAATTCGCGGCGCCACTGCTCGTCGCTCTTGATGACCTTGTCTTCGGTGATTTTCGTTTTGGTGTCGGGCATGGGTCTCCCGTTGTTTCCAGTGAGTTTGCGATCAGTTGGTGGCCTTGCTGGCGCTCACCAGCGTCGGCTTCTCGATGTAGTTATCCGCGAACAGCTTTTTCAGGTTCTCGACCTTCGGGATGTCGTTGTAGGCGATGTAGGGCTGGTTCGGGTGCAGCGTCAGATAGTCCTGGTGGTAGGCCTCGGCCGGGTAGAACGCCTCCAGCGTGCCCACCTTGGTCACGATCGGCCTGCTGAACACCTTGGCGGCGTCGAGCTGGGCGATATAGGCCTCCGCGATCTTCTTCTGCTCGTCGGAGGTGGTGAAGATCGCCGAGCGATATTGCGTGCCGGTGTCCGGTCCCTGGCGGTTGAGCTGGGTCGGATCGTGCGCCACCGAGAAGTAGATCTGGAGGATCTTGCCGTAGGAGATCTTCTGCGGGTCGAACTTGATCTCGACCGACTCGGCGTGACCGGTGCGGCCGGTCGAGACGGTCTGGTAATCGGCGGTCGCCTTGGTGCCGCCGGCATAGCCGGAGACGGCGTTGACGATTCCGGCCGTGTGCTGGAACACGCCCTGCACGCCCCAGAAACATCCGCCGGCGACCACCGCGGTCTGGATGCCGCTTGCGGGGGCCGCATCCATGGCAGGAGCGGGGATCACGACGGCGTCTTCCGCGGCCCGGGTCGGTGCGGCAAAGCCCAGCGACAAGGCGGCGGTGGCGGCGAGCAGGGACAGGACGGAACGGCGCATGGCGGGTCCTCTTTCGAAAGGCCTGGCAGTCTAGGGCGGTTGAGGGCGGGCGAACAGCCGGCCCGGCGATTTCAGACACCGGAGATACGGACCTTCAGGGCGATTGTTACGGACGGCGAGACACGTCTCCGTGAAGAATCTGCATCCACCGGCCCGGCTTGGCGGAGTGGGAACTCCGGGGTAGATGAACCGGCGCGATCGCTGATCGACTTAAAATGTGATGGCTGGAGCTGATCGGACAACATGCTGCGCGTCGTCGCCCTGATCTCGGTCATATTCCTCTCGGGCGTCGCGATGGCCGCGGCCGAACCGCAAGCCGGCGACGATCTCGCCACCTGCCGCGACCGCCAGGCCGAGACCCAGGCGCGGACGACGGCGTGCGAAAATCTGCTCAACGCGAATCGCGTCACCGGCAAGGACAAGTCGCTCGCGCTCGTCATTCGCGCCCAAGCGCTGATCAGCAAGCGCGATGATGACCACGCGATCGAGGTGCTGACGTCCGCCATCGAGCTCGATCCGGACAATGTCGGCGCCATCAACGTGCGCGGCATCGCCCATGAGCACAAGGGCGAGGACGATCTCGCGATGGCCGACTACAACCTCGCCATTCAGAAGCGGTCGAACTTCGGATACGCCTACAACAATCGCGGGACCATACAGCTGCGCCGGGCTGCGCTGCAGAGCGCGCTCGACGATTTCAACCTGTCGATCAAGTACACGCCCAAATTCCTGCTCGGCTGGACCAATCGCGCCCGCGTGCGCACGTTGATGAAGGACTACGACGGCGCGATCTCCGATTTCGCGGAGGCGGAGAAGATCGATCCGGCCGCGCAGCAGATCGCCGCCAATCGCTGCATCACCTACGGCCTGATGGGCAAGTTCGACCAGGCCTTTGCCGACTGCAACGGGCTGATCGAGAAGCAGCCCAAGAACATCTACGCGATCAACAATCGCGCCGACGTCAGCATGATGAAGGGCGATTTCGACGCTGCGCTGAAGGACTACAACATCGCGCTGCAGCTCAACCCGAACAATGTCCGCGCGCATTCCGGCCGCGGCCAGATCTACGAGCGCAGGAAAGAGCTCGCCCAGGCGCGCGCCGATTATCGCTCCGCGGCCTATTCGCTCACCAAGTTCGACGAGCTCGATGTCGCGCGCGCCAGAGCCATCGCGCAGGAGCGGCTCGCCGCGCTGACGCCGCAGGCTCCCGCGGCGGCTGCCGCGCGCCGCGTGGCGCTGGTGATCGGCAATGGCGCCTACAAGAACGTCCACGCCCTGCCCAATCCGCCGCGCGATTCGAAGCTGATCGCGAGCGTGTTGAAGGAGGTCGGCTTCCAGACCGTGATTTCAGTCAGCGACCTGACCCGGGACAAGTTCTTCGAAACGTTGCAGACCTTCGCCGCCGAGGCGGAGAAGGCGGACTGGGCCGTGGTCTATTACGCCGGCCACGGCTTCGAGATCGGTGGGGTGAATTACCTCGTTCCCGTCGACGCCAAGCTCGCGGTCGACCGGGACGCCGAGACCCAGGCGGTTGCCCTCGAGCAGGTGATCGCCGCGGTGGGCGCTGCGCGAAAAGTGCGTCTCGTGATGTTGGATGCCTGCCGCGACAATCCGTTCGCGCCGACCATGCAGCGCACCTTGTCGCTGAAGCTGGTCGACAAGGGCTTTTCCAACATCGAGCCGGGCGCCGGCTTCATGGTGGTCTATGCCGCCAAGCACGGCGAGACCGCGATCGACGGCGAGGGCAGCGCCGACAGCCCCTTCGCCACCGCGCTCGCCCGCGACATCAAGGAGCCGCGCGTCGAGATCCGGAAGCTGTTCGACATCGTCCGCGACGACGTCTGGGCCGCCACCAGGCATGAGCAGCAGCCGTTCACCTACGGATCGCCGCCGGGACGCGAGGACTTCTATTTCATGGCGGGGAAGTGAGGCCGCCGGAGCGGCTCATCGCAGCGAATTAAACCAGTCGAACGCGGTGGATTGTCCGTTTAGCGTCGTGCCGTCCCCATAGAGGCTCGCCAGGAACGTGACGCGGTGGCTGGCGCCGCCGACCGGAACGCCATCCGCGAAATGCCCGCCGGCGGCGACCGCCGGCTTGACCAGCCGCGGATGCAGCGCCTCGTCCGCCAGACCGTAATAGAAGCGGATCGGGGAATCGTAGTCCCAGAAGGTCGCGCCGTTATTGCCGAGCCGGCGCAGCAGCCTGCTGTTGGTGTCCTTGGTGAAGCGCTCGAACAGCCCATCCACCAGGAAATCTCCCGCCGGCGGAACGCTGCTCGCGGTCTCGCCCGCCAGGCTGTAGTCGGCCCAGTATTTTTCAGCGAACGCCTGATATTGCGGCTTGATCGCAGTCTTGAACAGATCGCTCAAGCCGTAATATTGGCGATAGCTTCCGAGTAGCACGACCAGGCAGGGCGTGATCCATGCCGGCGGCATCGGATAGGATGGCTCCTTGGCCGGAATATAAGAGGCCGGGTCCACCCAGTAATGGAAGCTCTCGGCCAGATTGTTGAACGGGCTCTGCACGGCGGTCGCCGTCACCTTCATGCCGCGGCGCTGCATCTCCTGCTTCAGCCATTGCGTGTTCAGCGCGCCTTGCGACCAGCCGTTCAGAAACAGCGCCGCTGGGCGGAGGCCGGCCGTCCGCAGCTCACGCAACCCAGCACTGAGCACGTCGAGGCAGCATTGCACGGTGGCACCCTTCACCGCATAGGCCTCTCCGCGACCGTCGCGATAGGGGCCCTTGCCGACGTAGTCGGCGGCGATGACGGCATAGCCGTTGCCGGCGAAGCGCTGGACGTTGAACAGTGTCTCCAGCGAATCGATGTTGTCGCGGAGCTGATAGTTTTCATCGCCGAGGCGCAGCAGGTTCGACGGAACCTGGTCGAACGACAGGATCGTGCCATGCTGCCAGGATACGACCGGCAATGCGCCGCGGACGCCAACGGGGACGGCGACCAGCGCGCTCACCTTCACCCGCTCGCCGGTCTCCGGTATGCGCGTGAAGGTGACGATCCGGCGCAGCTCGACGTCGTAACGTGCGGCATGCTTGTCTGAGAAGTCCTTGGGCAGAATGTCGTGTTCGTTGAACACGGCATAGAATTTCGCCGCGAGCGCATTGAGGCGTTCCCTCGAGACCCGCACCGATTTCTCCGAACGTGCTGTGCGAAGCGGAGCGGACAGTGCGATAGCAGGCGCGGCGAGCGAGGCCGCGAGTGTCCCAGCCGCGACGCCGGTCATTTTCAGAACGTCGCGACGGCTCGCGCGGGCTGGATCCAACGTGTTGAGGTAGCCGGGTCTTCCGGTGTTCATGCGCATGCCCCATGCCGATTGCATGGTGATATCAGTCAAAGCCTAGCGCCTCGTGAACGCATCGCGCGGCGCTCTGCATCACACCACAATACTCAACCTTTTCGCCGCCCGTGTGATTCCGGTATACAACCACCGCTGCCGCGAGTCCTGAAACGCAAAGCTCTCGTCGAACAGCACGACGTCGTCCCATTGCGAGCCTTGCGACTTGTGCACGGTCAGCACGTAGCCGTAGTCGAACTCGTCATAGGGCTTGCGCTGCTCCCAGGCGATCTGCTCGACCCCGCCCTCGAAGCAATCGGCGCGCACCGAGACCTTCGTGACCTTGTGGCCGAAATCCTCGTCCGGCGACAACCGCATCGAGAGGATGCGCGATTTCGAGCGCGATGTGTTGCGCGACTTCACGCGCCACAGGCCGCCGTTGAACAGGCCCTTCTTGCGGTTGTTGCGCAGGCAGACCAGCTTGTCGCCCGCGACCGGAAACGTGTCCTCGATGTTCTGACGCTGGCGCACCCGCATGTTGTACGCGCGGCGGGTGTTGTTGCGACCGACCAGCACCTGGTCGGCGCCCATGACGCGATCGGGATCGAGCTCCTTGCGCGACACCACTTCGCTCTCGCCGTAGCGGCCGATGTCGAGCTCGCGGCCCTCGCGGACGTCCATCGACATCCGCACGATCGGATCGTCCTGGGCCTGGCGGTGCACCTCGGTCAGCATCGCGTCCGGTTCGGTGTTGGTAAAGAAACCGCCGCCCTGGATCGGCGGCAGCTGCGCGGGGTCGCCGAGCACCAGCAGCGGGCACTCGAACGACATCAGGTCGCGGCCGAGCTCGGCGTCGACCATCGAGCATTCGTCGATCACGATCAGCTTCGCCTTCGAGGCCGGCGCATCGTCCCACAATTCGAAGCTCGGCTGCTCTTCGCCGGATTCGCGGGCGCGGTAGATCAGCGAGTGGATGGTCGAGGCCTCGTCGCAGCCCTTGTTGCGCATGACCAGGGCCGCCTTGCCGGTGAAGGCGGCGAACTTCACCTCGCCGTCGACGCCCTCGGCGATATGCCGCGCCAGCGTGGTCTTGCCGGTGCCGGCAAAGCCGAACAGGCGGAAAATCGGCGGCGTGCCGCCCCTGCCGGGCTTGGCCTTGAGCCAGTCGCCAACGGCCTTGAGAGCGGCATCCTGATGCGGGGTGAAAGTGGCCATGTCTGTCTTGAGGAGGGACGGAATCGAGGCGATTCGCCGGACCTCAAAACTAACCATTCGCCCCGCTGGTTCAAGCGGGGCAAATCCGGTTGCGCTCGCCCCTACTGCCAGCCCGGAACGCCGCGCATGTCGGGCAGGTGATGGGCGATGCCCTTGTGGCAGTCGATGCAGGTTTTTTCACCTGAAAACAGGAAGCGCTGGTGCGCCACCGAGGCCCGCGGCGACTGCTTGGTGATGTCCATGGAATCGGCGCTGTGGCAGTTGCGGCATTCCAGGGAATCGTTGGCCTTGAAGCGCGCCCATTCATGCGCGGCAAGTTCGAGCCGGTGATCCAGGAACTTCTCCCGCGTGTCGATCGTGCCGAAGATTTTGCCCCAGACTTCCTTGGAGGCCTGCATCTTGCGCGCGATCTTGTCGGTCCAGTTGTGCGGCACGTGGCAATCGGGGCAGGTCGCACGCACGCCTGATCTGTTGGAGAAGTGGATGGTCGATTTCAGCTCGGCGTAGACGTTGTCCTTCATCTCGTGGCAGCCGGTGCAGAATTTCTCGGTGTTGGTCAGCTCCAGCGCGGTGTTGAAGCCGCCCCAGAAGATCACGCCGGCGGCAAAGCCTGCGAGCACGAGCGTGCCGAGCGCGAACACGGTGCTCGGCCGCGACAGCACGTGCCATAGCTCGCCTGCGAAATCCCACGCGCGCGCGATGAAGCCGCGCTTGGCTTTCAGCTCCGCATTGGGCTCGTCAGCGGTCGTCGTCATCGCCGGCCACCGGGACTTGCGCGCGACAGCAGCGTGTCGATGTCGGTGAAATCGTTGCTGACGGGCGGATTTGCGGTGCTCTGCGGCACGTGGCACTCGGTGCAGAAGAAGCGTCGCGGCGAGATCGAGGCCAGGAACTGGCCGTCGCGGTCCATGAAGTGGGTGATCGACACCATCGGTGCCTGCGATTCCGCCGTGCGCGCCCGCGCGTGGCAGGACAGGCACTTGTTGCCGTTGAGGTCGACCTGATAGCCGTCGATATTGTGCGGGATGACAGGCGGCTGTTCCGGATAGTTGCGCGACTCCCGCTCCGATGTATTGCGGTTCGGCAGTATCGGCGGCGCCGGCCCCTCGTCATTGAGCGGGGTCGCGCCGCGCAGGCTGGAAGAGACCGTCTGTGCGGCCAGTGAACTCGCGCCGGCTGCGATCGCGAACGCCAGCAGCGCAATTGCGGAACGTTTCATCATGACATGTTCACCCGCTCGATGCGCACGGCGCATTTCTTGAAGTCGGTTTGCAGCGAGATCGGATCGGTGGCATCCAGCGTCACCTTGTTGATCAGCTTGGACTCGTCGAACCACGGCACGAACACGAGGCCGCGCGGTGGCCGGTCGCGTCCGCGGGTCTCGACCCGGGCGCGGATGAAGCCGCGGCGGGACACTACCTTCACTTCGTCGCCGCGTCGCAGTTTCATGTCCTGGGCGTCGTCTGGATGCATGAAGCAGACGGCTTCCGGGAACGCCTTGTAGAGCTCGGGCACGCGGCGGGTCATGGTGCCGGAATGCCAGTGCTCCAGCACGCGGCCGGTCGAGAGCCAGAACGGATAGTCGCCGTCGGGCGATTCCGCTGGCGGCTCGTAAGGCAGCGCGAAGATGCGCGCCTTGCCATCAGGGTAGCCGTAGAACTGCACGTCGGTCCCCTGCTTGACGTAGGGGTCGCTGCCCTCGCGGAAACGCCACTTGGTCTCCTGGCCGTTGACGACCGGCCAGCGCAGCCCGCGTTCGCGATGATAGGTGTCGAACGGTGCAAGGTCGTGGCCATGGCCGCGGCCGAACGAGGCGTATTCCTCGAATAGGCCCTTATGGACGTAGAAGCCGAACGCCTTGGACTCGTCGTTGAGATAGCCCGCCTCGATGTCGGAGACGGGAAACTTGTCGACCTGGCCGTTCTTGTAGAGCACGTCGAACAGCGTCTTGCCGCGCACCTCCGGCTTCTTGGCAATCAGCTCCTCGGGCCAGACCTCCTCGATCTTGAAGCGCTTGGAGAATTCCATCAGCTGCCAGAGGTCCGATTTCGATTCTCCGGGCGCGGCGACGAGCTGGTGCCAGAACTGGGTGCGCCGCTCCGCATTGCCGTAAGCGCCTTCCTTCTCCACCCACATCGCGGTCGGCAGGATCAGATCGGCGGCGAGCGCGGTGACGGAAGGATAGGCATCCGAAACCACGATGAAATTGTCGGGGTTGCGGAAGCCGGGATAAGTCTCCTCGTTGGCATTCGGGCCCGCTTGCAGATTATTGTTGACCTGTACCCAATAGGCGTTGATCAGTCCGTCCTTCAGCATCCGGCTTTGCAGCACGGCGTGTGCGCCGGGCTTGTCCGGAATGGTGCCCTCGGGCAGCTGCCAGATGTGTTCGGCTTTGGCGCGGTGCTCCTTGTTGGTGACGACCATGTCGGCGGGCAGGCGGTGCGAGAAGGTGCCGACCTCGCGCGCGGTGCCGCAGGCGGAAGGCTGCCCCGTCAGCGAGAACGGGCTGTTGCCGGGCGAGGAGATCTTTCCCGTCAGAAGATGGATGTTGTAGACGAGATTGTTGCACCAGACGCCGCGGGTGTGCTGGTTGAAGCCCATGGTCCAGAACGAAACCACTTTTGTCTTGGGATCGGCATAGAGCTCGGCCAGCGCCTCGAGCCGGTTCACCGGCACGCCGGACATCTCCGCCGCCTTCTCCAGCGTGTAGTCCGAGACGAACTTGACGTATTCGTCGTAGGTCATGTCGGTGGAGTCGTTGGCCTTGGCGGCGCCCGTCGCCTTCTTCTGCAGCGGATGTTCGGGCCGCAGGCCGTAGCCGATGTCGGTCTGACCGCGCCGGAAGATCGTATGCGCCGCGACGAAGTCCTTGTTGACGCGCCCGGTCTGGATGATGTGGTTGGCGATCGCGTTGAGGATGTAAAGGTCGGTCTGCGGCTTGAACACCATGCCGATGTCGGCGAGGTCGAAGGAGCGGTGCTCGAACGTCGAGAGCACGGCAACGCGGACATGCGGCGCGGACAGCCGGCGGTCGGCCACGCGCGTCCACAAGATGGGATGCATCTCCGCCATGTTGGAGCCCCACAGCACGAAGGCATCGGTCGCCTCGATGTCGTCATAGCAACCCGGCGGTTCGTCGATGCCGAAGGTGCGCATCATGCCGGCGACGGCGGAGGCCATGCAGTGGCGCGCATTGGGGTCGATGTTGTTGGTGCGGAAGCCGGCCTTGAACAGCTTCGAGGCCGCATAGCCTTCCCAGACCGTCCACTGGCCGGAACCGAACATGGCGACGCCGTTCGGTCCGCGCTTCTTCATCGCCTCCTTCCACTTCAGCTCCATGACGTCGAAGGCTTCGGTCCAGCTGACAGGCGTGAAGTCGCCGTTCTTGTCGTACTTGCCATTGGTCTTGCGCAGCATCGGCTGGGTCAGGCGATCATGGCCATACATGATCTTGGAGAGGAAATAGCCCTTGACGCAGTTGAGGCCGCGATTGACCTCGGCCTTGATGTCGCCGTGGGTGGCGACGACGCGGTTGTCCTTGGTCGCGACCATCACCGAGCAGCCTGTGCCGCAGAAGCGGCAGGCGGCCTTGTCCCATTTCAGCTCGGAGGAGTCGCGCTCGGTCACGAGATTGGCGGCGAGCGAGGGTGCCGGCATGCCGGCAGCGGCGGCCGCGATCGCGGCAGCCTCGAGCTTGAGCATCTGGCGGCGGTCGAGCTTTGGCGATGTCATGATGGCTCTCCCGGCCGTTAGGCGGTTTCGATGGCGTGAAAGACCAGCGCCGCGGAATAGACATCGCGCAGCGACTGGATGGTGTTGAGCATGGTGCCGAGGCTGCCGGCGTCGGGCGCCTCGGTCACGACGACGAGTTTTCCTCTGATGTCGCGGCCATGGATCTCGCAGCCGGGCAACGCGGCGATCTCGGCTTCCAGAGCGTCGAGGCGCTCGGGGCGCGCCTGCACCAGGATGCTGGCGATCTCGCAGCCCGGAGGAGAGATGATGCGGTCAGTGTTGAGCACGCGGCCTGTGATCAGTGCGCGGCGGTTCAATGTGGCGTGTGCCATGATGCCTGTCTTTTCGTTTGTCGAGATCAATGGGGGGAGGGCGGCGGACCGGGAGGGCCGGCGAACATCTGGTAGATCCAGACGCCTAGGCCGTAAGAGCCGACCGTTCCGACCGCGAGAACGGGCATCACGACCGCGGTCAGGAACAGGAACGCAAAAATTTCCATGCGCTTACGGCGCACGCGGGAAGGCGCGTCGTCAGGGGCCGACATATTCGGTCTCTCTGAAATGGTATGGGGAATCGGGACGGCATCCGGGCCGTTGCCTTGCCTCACATTAGATGCAGCAGGCCGATTGAAGCGTTGATCTGGATCAACCGGTCGCTTTCGCCGCACGCAGCTGTCGTGGCCCCTTGCGGTCTCCCGCGCGGCGGAATTGCTGCTCCGTAGACAGCCGTTCCTCGTGCATTAAGATGACGTTAACAACAATAAGCGGGAGAGCGACGCCATGAAGTTCGGCATCTTCTACGAGCTGCAACTGCCGCGGCCCTGGACGCCCGGCGACGAACTCGCGCTCTATCAGAACGCGCTCTCGCAGATGGAGCTCGCCGATCGTCTCGGTTACGACCATGCCTGGGTGGTCGAGCATCACTTCCTCGAGGAATATTCGCACTCGCCTTCGCCGGAGTCGTTCCTCGCCGCCGCGAGCCAACGCACCAGGAACATCCGGCTCGGCCACGGCATTCTCCAGCTCACCACCAACCATCCGGCGCGAATCGCCGAGCGCGTCGCGGTGCTCGATCTGCTCAGCAACGGCCGCTGCGAATTCGGCATGGGCGAGAGCGCCTCGATCACCGAGCTGACGCCGTTCGGCCGCGACATGGAGACCAAGAAGGAGGTGTTCGAGGAGGCGGTCGCCGCGATCTTCCCGATGTTCAGGGACGCCGGCTCCGAGCATCACGGCAAGTATTTCGACATCCCGTTGCGCAACGTCGTGCCCAAGCCGGTGCAGAAGCCGCATCCGCCGCTGTGGATGGCCTGCTCGCAATTGCCGACCATCGAGCGCGCCGGCCGTCACGGTTTCGGCGCGCTCGGCTTCCAGTTCGTCAGCGCCGATGCCGCGCATGCCTGGGTGCATGCCTACTACAATGCGATGACCAAGCGGCTCACGAAGCTCGCCGACTACGAGATCAACCCGAACATGGCGCTGGTGTCGTTCTTCATGTGCGCGAAGACCGACGAGGAGGCGCGCGCCCGCGCCGACGGCGCCACCTTCTTCCAGTTCGCGCTGCGCTTCTACGGCGCCTCGCAGAATCGCCAGCGGCCGGCGCCCTACACCGTCAACATGTGGGACGAGTATATCAAGTGGAAGCGCGACAATCCGGAGGCGCAGGAGGCCGCCTTGCGCGGCGGCCTGATCGGCTCGCCCGAGACCATCCGCCGGAAGCTGAAGCGCTTCCAGTCCTCGCATATCGACCAGGTCATCCTGCTCAACCAGGCCGGCAAGAACAGCCACGAGCACATCTGCGAATCGCTGGAGCTGTTCGGCCGCGAGGTGATGCCGGAGTTTCAGAACGATCCGGCGCAAGCCGCCTGGAAGCAGGGCGTGATGAGCGGCGAGATCCAGCTCGAAGAGATCGACACCGAGGCCTTCACCGACCGTTACGGCAAGCTCGGCATCAACGTCGCGCGCGCCGGGTAGCGCAAATCCGGTGGCGCGAATGCCGCCGCGCGGGTCCGGTGGTCCGGTCCTTCAGAGGAGGAACCATAGTCGGCCGCGCTGCTTGGGACGGAGACCCTATGTCGTCCAGATGACATAGGTTAATCCCTCGCGCGGAGCAGGCATGGACAACAAGCTTCTGGCAAGGCTCCCGCCGGCGGAGCTGAAGCTCATCCAGCCCCACTTGCAACCCGTCGAGTTGCGCTACGGACAGGTGTTGGCGGAGCCCGATGAGCCGATCAGGGACATGCACTTCCCCACTCAGGGTGTGCTCTCCATGGTGAACGAGCCGGAGGATGGGGACGTCATCGAGTTCGCGACGGTCGGCAACGAGGGCATGGCGGGAGTTCCGCTTCTCCTGGGCGCATCGACCATGCCGAGCCGCGTCTTCGTGCAGGTGGGCGGTTCGGGTTTTCGGGGCGAAGCAAGCAGGCTTCTCGACGTCCTGAAAGAGACCCCCACGTTTCATGCGCGGCTGATGCGATACGTGCTGGCGCTGTTCAACCAGGTCGCGCAGGGGGCGTCGTGCAACCGCCTGCACGACGTGCAGGAACGCTGCGCGCGATGGCTGCTGCACACGCACGACCGTGTGAATGGCGAGAGCTTCACGCTGACCCAGGAATTCCTGAGTCAGATGCTCGGGGTGCACCGTCCCACGGTGACGATTGCCGCGCGGATGCTCCAGCAGGCCGGCCTGATACGCTACAGCCGGGGCCACATCGAAGTCATCGATCGGCCCGGTCTCGAAGCCGCGTCATGTCCGTGTTATCGGCTGATATCGGATCAATATGCGCGGTTGCAGAACGAGACTTGAACTGCTCGAACGAAGACCGCAGAACCTCGTAAGCCGCTGCCGCCGAGAGCCACGAGGCGCGCAACAGCGGATCGCGGCTGCGCTCCGCGGCGACCGTGCAATGCATCTGCAAGCGGCGAAGCCGCAACACCTCGGTCACAAATCTTTCGGCGGCTGCAAGCCCGGCGAGTTGATCCATGCTTCTTCCCGCTGTCTCCACGATGTCGGCTCTTGCTCGCCTTTGCGTGCCGGTAAATCATCCGGCTTGAACATCCGCGAGAGCCGGCGACACCAGAGCATGAGGCGATTCATGCCACAGCGTTAGCGGGAAGCCGGGCTCGCGTCCGTCATGTACCCGACGGATGTCCGGAAATTGTCTGGATCGGCCGGGGCTGCCGATGGGAACTGCGGCGGCAGCGGCCGGACAGGTTGTTCGTCAAGTCATGCTGCTGACGCATTCTCTGTTTTAGACGGCGACAACTTAAAACACCTGCGTGGGAACCACTGAAGGTTCGCACCACGGTTCCATCGCCAAGGGGTTGGCGCGAACCCGCAAAAATCCGGTGCAAGCCCGATGAACGCTGTCGCGTTCGCTTGTGCTGTTTGCGGTGTCGGGAACCGACGACGAAAAAATCACAGGAGTTATGATGCTGTTCCGCTCGAGCGCCGCGATTTGCGGCGCCCTGGTCGCACTTGCCGTGTCTGTTACCGCTGCCAAATGTGAAACGCGTGGGGGTCGCTCAAACGCCGTCGCCGATACTGCCTCCGGGAATGCGGTGGTCGGCGCGGCATCCATGTACAATCCGTTCAGGCCCGGCAAGGAGGAGGGCGGTCCGCGCACCGCCTCGGGCGAACGCTATGATCCCTCGGCCTGGACAGCGGCCATCAAGACGACTTTGCGCCGCAAATTCGGCGGCGTCCAATTTGGTGTGAAGCCGAAATTCGCGCTCGTCGAGGCGGCCGGCAAGAAGGTCATCGTCAAGATCAATGACGTCGGCCCGCTCAGGCCCGGCCGCGTCATCGATCTCAACGAGCGGACGATGCGGCATTTCGATCCAGGCCTGGAGCGCGGAGTCATCAAGGACGTAAGGGTCAGCCCGCTCTCAGGCGACGACTGGACATTGGGACCGGTGGGCTGAACGTCCCTCGCGAAAGAGATCGTGAACGTCTCGGACAGCGGACCGCCTTCAGGGGGCTCCGCCTTCCGCGGAAGCCGCCTCGCTGCTATGCTCCCGCAAAACAACGGTTCGCGGAGGAAGCAATGCGGTCTCGGGCGGTGCGCGCAAATTTGGCGGCCGGCGATGTCGCGCCTGCGGTGCTTGCCATCGGCCGTCCCGACTTTCCTGATGTCCTGATCGACACGCTGCGCCGGCAGGCCGGCGTCGGCCATTGCATGGTGTTTGCGCTGACGCGCACCGGTGCTGCGAGCTGCCTGCTCGATGTCGGCAATATCCCTGTTGGCGGCGATCTCGGTGCCGCCTATGCCGGCCAGTTCCACGAGTCCGATCCCAATCGCGATGCGCTGTTCGAGGCCGAGGCCGGCGCGCCGATCCTGCTGCCGAGCTTCGCGCCGCGCATGTACGGCGCGCGCTACCGGAAAATCTTCTTCAACGATTCCGACATCGTCGACAAATGCGCGACCGCGATCTGGACCGGCGGTACCTGCTTCTACGTCAATTTCTACCGCATCAGTGCGCAGGGGCGCTTTGACGACGCCGCGCGTGCCCGGCTCCAGGCCATTGCGCCGACGATCGGAGCCAGCGTCGCGCGTCATTTCCAGCAAGCGGCGACCGCGACGCCGGACCAATCGTTCACCGCGCTGTTGGAAAGGCGCGCGCCACTTTCGGCTTTGACGCCGCGCGAGCGGGAGGTCTGCCGCGGCATCCTGCTCGGCTTCAGCTCCGAGGCGATCTCGCAAGATCTCGGCATCAGCCTGCATTCGACCCTGACCTACCGCAAGCGCGCCTATCAGCGGCTCGGCATTTCCTCCCAGAACGAATTGTTTGCGATCGTGCTGCGGCTGCTCTCGGGCGCATCCAGCCTGAACTAGCGGTATGTACTCATCATCGCTGCACACGTCTGTTTGACCTTCCGGCCTTCACCATCTCGGATGAATGCGGAGCATCGCCGTTCGGGCCGTTTCGCGGCTGGCCTCTACCAGGCGTACCGCACCGCGCCCTTGCCGGCGTAGGAGCGCGTCATATTGGAGAACTCGCCCTCGAAGCTCGCGCCGACCGACCAGCCGCTGGACCATTTCACCTCGGCTGTTGCCGTGGTGAGGGCGGAGTCGCTGGCCTGGCGCGCGCCGTTGACGACGAACGCTGTGCCTGGCAGCGACTGGAACACGGCGCCGATGCTGCGGTCCGGGCTGAAGTCATGGGCCCAGGCCAAGCGGCCGCGCAGCGTCAGCATGGCGTCCTGCATTGCAAAAGACTCGTCGCTGCGCAGGCCGAGTTCGCTGCGAGTGTCGGTGACGCCCTTGGCCGCATAGGTCAGGGCAAAGGTGCGGGCTCCCGAGACGACGCTCTCCGCGTAGTTCGGCAGGTTGAAGGTCGTGACCTGGCCTGCGGCATAGGGCGTGACACCGATGCCACCGATCCAGGGCGCAACGAAGCGGTAGCCGCTTTCCACGCGCCCCGACCAGGCATTGGCGTTGAACTCCGCGCGCAGGTGGTCGACGCCCGTCGCCGTGACGATGCGGTCGGTGGTCACGTCCTGCCAGCCATAGGCCAGCGCGGCGGTGAGATAGGCCGGGCCGACGGTGTGGCGCGCGAAGGCGCCGGCCTGGAACAGATCCGAGCGGCCCCAGCCGAGGCCGTTGACGCTGAAACTGGTGCCGCCGCCGGCGAGTGCGAAGCCGGCGATGGTGTCCGGCGAGAAGCGGTAGTCGGCACCGACAGCCGTGCCGTAGATGCCGCTCGTCGTGTTGGCCGAGCCGAGCGCAGCGTTGCCGCTTGTGGTCTGCGAACCGCCGAAGCCCGCGGCCCAAACGCTCCAGCGCCGGTCGGAGGCAAGCTCTGCGGCTGCGGCCTTGCGCGGCATGCGGGCGAAGGCGTCGCGCGCATCGCCGGCACGCGCGGCGGAGGCGAGCGACGAGTTCTCCTCGGCGAACGGCACCGCGCCGCTGCTGCCGGCCGTGCTGCCGTCGCGGCCCGCGACGAACGGATCGGTCAGCAATCCCAGGAACTGGCTCATGGCGTCGAACGTGGTCTGCTGCGATCCTGTCGCGCTCTCGCCCGACAGCTGGGTCAGGTCGCTCGCAGAACGCCCGGCAAAGGCGACGTTGATGCCACCGTTGGCGTCGAAGAAGTTCTGCAGCGTGGCCGCGACTGCGCTCTGGTTGGCGTTGAGACCGGTCCGGGTGCCGTAGTCGAGCGCAAAATTCAGATAGGCGTGGCTGCTGTCATAGCTGAGGCTCGCGGCAACGCCGGCCGGCGCGCCCGTACTATCGAGGCTGGTGAATGTGCCGCTGACGCCACCCGCCGCGGACAGGATCGTGTATTGCTTCGCCACGGTGCCGCCGGTGGCGACGCTGATGCCGACCGCTCCGCCGAGCGCCGCGGTGCCGGTCACGTTGACCGACGAGGCGCCATTCGAATTGAGCGTCACCAGGTACAGCGCGCCCGACTGGAAGGCGAGGTTGCCCGCGATTGTCATCGCTGAGCCAGCCGGCCCGCTGCGGGGCAGCAATATGCCGCCGCTGGCAATCACGGCTTCGCCGACGGTGCCGCTGCCTGCGAGTGCGCCGCCAGCATTCACCGTTGTCAGGCTCGAGGATGCGATCGAGCCCTCGACCTGCAACACACCGCCATTGACCGTCGTGGCACCCGTATAAGTGTTGGCGCCCGACAGGGTCAGGGTGCCGGCACCCACCTTCACCAGCGAGCCGCCGACGCCACCCGCCGGATCGCCATCGAACCTGCCATCGGAAATGACCCCGCTGACCGTGGTCGAGAGGTTGTTGCCGCCGACGGTCAGCTCCTTTGCGCCGAGAAAATAGTTTCCGGCGCCCTCGATCGAGCCGGCCGTCATGCCGGCGGTGGCCAGCCCTGAGATGTCGATCAATCCATTCGCACTGGTGATGAAGCGCGCGGTTCCGCCGGTGGCAGCGCCGCTAAATCCGGTGCCGGCGCCGGCATTGGTGATGATCGTGGCGGCGTCCGCCGTGCTGCCGCCTCCAAAGACGACAGCGCTATTGAGGCTGAGAGGGGCGTTGTTGACGATGGTGGCATTGCCCGCGGTGCTGCTGTCGATAAAAATGACCTCGCCGGTGTTGTTGGCGATGGCGGCACTGCCGGCCGTGCTGCTGTCCTGGAACACGACCCGTCCCGCCCCAGGGGTGGCGTTATTCGTGATGGTGGCGTTGGCGCCACTGCTGGTATTCGAGAAAACAACACTACCGCTGCCGCTGTTGTTGATTGTGGCACTGCCGGCGGTGCTGTTGGTAAAGCCCGAACCAATGTCCACACCGAAGACCACCGCGCCGGCATTCGTGATGCTGGCGTGCCCGGCCGTGGCACTGTCCTGGAATTGGATGGTCCCGCTGCTGCTGTTCGTGATGGCCGCGTTGCCTGCCGTGCTCGTGGACTTGAAGACCAAGCTGTCGTTATTCAAAATGCGGGAGCTTCCGGCGGTGCTGCTGCTCGAAAAAAGAAAAACATCTCCGACGTTGATCGTGATGGTGGAATTACCGGCCGTGCTGCTGCCACTGAACTCGCCATGTCCGTTGATCGTGGCGTTCGCGGCCGTGCTGGTTCCATAAAAGAGCGTATAGCCGTTGATGGTGGCGCTTCCCGCACTGCTGGCGATATCGAAAATCAGTGTACCCCCGTTGATCGTGGCGCTGCCGCCATTGATCACGATACCGGCCCCGTCGAACATGAGGTCATGATTGTTGGTGAAGGTGTAGTTCGACGCGCCGGGGTTGAACGTGAGGCCCCCGATCGTCGTATCGCCTGCGAACGACAATGCCGTGGTGTTCGACGTGTTGAAGAACGCGGTGCCGGTGGGGACCGCGGCGGGAGTCCAGTTGGTCGCCGTGTTGAAATCGCCCGAGCCCGGATTGGTGAGCCACGTCGCGTCCTGCGCCTGCGCGCCGGTCGCTGAAAGGCACACCGTAGTGAACAACATCGTTGTGAGGGTCCGCAGGGAGCCGCCGCGAAACGCGGTCAGATCCGACCTGCAAAGCCGCCAGTTGCCTGAGACTCCAATTTGGGACGACGGTTTTGCCCCACCGAAATCATCCGAAACCAGTTTCATTATCCGACTCGATCCAGTTTCAATTTTTGGCTGCGAAACGCATGAGAAACCATGACCCGCGCACTCTGGTACCGATCGGATATTTACGCCTCAACCGTTCGGTTGAATGCGGCTGCCAAACCTTCGACCGAGTGTGAATCACCACCTTGTGTTGCCAAACCGCGACACTGGATATCTGACCGGGAGCCGCGTGACACGCGACGGCGCACAGCGGACCCAGCGCGGTCACCATGTATTGGGCAATACCTTCAGTCGCACCTCATATGAGGAACGAGCGAAGTGCTGAGCATTTGATAGCGAGGTGCGCGCCGCTGCTCGGCGCGCGCGGTGGCCGGAAATGAAAGCGCCTGTGATGCCCTCTTCTGACGAACCCGATGTTCTCGACTGCCTCGTCATCGGAGGCGGACCGGCCGGGCTCACCGCCGCGCTCTATCTGGCGCGCTATAAACGGTCGGTCGCGGTCTTCGATGCCGGACGCAGCCGGGCGGAATGGATCCCGAGGAGCCACAATTACCCGGGCTTCCCGTCCGGCATTTCCGGTCATGAGCTCCTTGGCCTGCTCAGGACCCAGGCGTCTTCCTACGAAATCTCGCTCGTCAATGCCCGCGTGGACAGTCTCGCCCGGGCCGGTGAGCTGTTCGAGGCGCGCTTCGAGGGCGGCACGGCAAGGGCGAGGAGCGTTCTTCTCGCCACCGGCATCATCGATGTCGAACCCGAGATCGACGGGCACGGCGAGGCCGTCCATCGCGGCCTGATCCGTTACTGTCCCGTTTGCGACGGCTACGAGGCGGCCGACAAGCGCATCGGCGTCTATGGCGCCGGCGGTGGCGCCGTGAACAAGGCCAAATTCCTGCGCAGCTATTCGCGTGACGTCGCTCTCGTTCTCTCCGGCGACGAGCCCCTCGACGAGGAGGATCTCCGCGCATCCGGCATCACGCTGATCCGCGCTCCCAATCGATTGCGCATCGACGAACGGAACATCGTCGCCCTGTGCGAGGGGAAAGAAATTGCGTTCGATGTGCTCTACCCCGCGCTCGGCTGCAAGGCGGGCTCGCCCCTTGCAACCGGCCTCGGCGCGACGTGCAATGATGTCGGATGTCTCGACGTGGACGAGCATCAGCAGACCACGGTGCCGGGCATCTATGCGGCGGGCGATGTCGTGTCAGATCTTCACCAGATCGCGGTCGGCACCGGCCACGCCGCGATCGCAGCCACCCACATCCACAAGACATTGCCGCCGAATCCGCGGTGAGAAGGGCGAGGTCGAGATGCGGGAAGGCCTGCGCGATTTTAGCGGGCGCGCGAGGCCGATCTGCTCAAACCGTCCGGTGCCTGTTGCGGGCTCCAATCAATTCCGCCACCAGCGGATTCGGATAACGGCGCTGCTGGGTAACGGCAAAGAACTGCTCCTTCAGCGCGTTCAGCCGCGCCCGCTCGACGAGCAAGCCCGAGCGCAGCTCATCGATCACGACGATCGAGGGCACCAACGTCACGCCGCTGCTCTCGCGAGCCATCAGGCGCAGCATCGCCATGTCGTCGACCTCGGCGGTGATGGTCGGACGGATACCGCTGCTGCCCATGAGCGCATCGAAAGCGGAACGCAGCGCGCTGCCGCGTCCCGGCAGCACCACCGGCGTATCTGCAAGATCATGCGGGAAGCGGAAGCGGGAGGGCTTTACCGGCTTGCGGCCGACCAGACTGACCCGCTGCTCGTCGATCAGCGTATTCTCGAAACTGCTGCTGGCATCCGGCGGCGCCGGATGGTTGGCGAGCACCAGGTCGAGCCTGTGTAAGTCCAGCAATTTCAGGAGATCGCCGAACAGGCCAGTGTGGATGATCAGTTCCACCTCGCTGCGACCGATCAGCGGTCGCAGAAACGCGATCTGGAAGTTGCGCGACAGCGTTGCAGCTGCGCCGACCCGCAACAGCTGGCGTCCGGGCCGCAGGCCCGACAGGGTCTCGATCAACTCGTGCCCGGACTTGAACACGCTGCCGGCGTAATCGAGCGCGATGCGGCCCGCTTCGGTCAGCTGCAGCGTGCGGCCGACCCGCTCGAACAGCTGTTGGCCGAGCTGCTCCTCCAGTGCTTTGACCTGAACCGACAGGGACGAGGGCGAAACGTTGAGCCGCTGCGCCGCACGGCTCATGCTGCCTTCGGTGGCGATGATCCAGAAATAGCGCAGATGATGGTAGTTCAGGTGCGGCATCTTGATCGTTCTATTTGAACTAACGATTGGGTTCAATAATTGAATTTTTCTTAAATAGCGGGACGCGCTACGCACTCGGCCGCCGGACCAACCCAGCCGAGATGCCATGATCAAGCTCCTGCCTTGCCTCGCCGCGCTGGCCCCGCTCACGCTCTGCGCGGTCAGCCTACTTCCATCGCGTGACAGCACCCCCGGTTTCGTCCGCGCCGCGATCGTTGCAGCGGCGGCTGCGCTTGGCTTCGCCGTCGCGGCGGGGCTCGCTTGCGCTCTTGACGGGGCCGGGCGATCAGCGCTGCTCGGCGGATATGGGCTCGGGCTCTCGCTCCACGTCGACGCGCTCGCCGCGACTCTCTGCGTGCTGGTCGGCTTCATCGGTCTCGTCGTCGTCAAGTACAGCCGCAACTATCTGGGCGGCGATCCCGGCCAGGTCAGGTTCATGCGCTCGCTTCTGCTTACGCTCGCCTCCGTTTTGACGCTGCTGATCTCCGGCAATCTGGTGCTCCTTCTGATGGCCTGGGTCGCCACGAGCGTCTCGCTCGGCAGGCTGCTGCTGTTCTACGACACGCGGCCCGCCGCGATCCGCGCATACCGCAAGAAGTTCGTCGTGAGCCGGCTCGGCGATGGCTGCCTCGCGCTTGCCGCCGTGCTGCTCTACCTCCATTTCGGCACACTCGAAATCGCCGATCTCGCGGCCGGGGCGCGCAGCAGCGCGGCGACAGGTTCGCCGGCAATCACGGCGGCGGCGCTGCTGATCGTGGCGACAGCCATGCTCAAATCCGCGCAATTGCCGCTGCATGGCTGGCTGATCGAGGTGATGGAGACGCCGACCCCGGTGTCGGCGCTGCTGCATGCCGGCATCATCAATGCCGGCGGCTTCCTGGTCCTGCGGCTCGGCGACGTGCTGCTGCTGGCGACGCCCGCGCTCGACGTGCTGGCCGTCGTCGGCGGCGCCACGGCGCTATTCGGCTCGCTGGTGATGCTGACGCAGACCTCGGTGAAGGTCCAATTGGCCTACTCGACTGTCGCCCAGATGGGATTCATGCTGCTGCAATGCGGCCTCGGCGCCTTCTCGGCTGCACTTTTGCATATTGTCGCGCATTCCCTCTACAAGGCGCACGCCTTCCTCTCCTCAGGCAGCATCATCGACCTCGCGCGTGCCTCCTGGACCCCCAGCCCGGGTGGTCAGCCCCATCCGGCGCGGCTGATCCTGGCACTTGCCGCGGTCGTGGGTCTGACGCTGCTGATGGGCTGGGCTCTCGGAGTGACCTTGCGCAGTAATCCCGCGCAGATCGCGCTCGGCTCTGTGCTGCTGATGGGGCTGGTGCATCTCATGGCCAATGCCATCGACGAGCGGCCAAACGTTTTCGTTGTCGTGCGCGGCGCCGCAACCGCCATCGCTCTCGCCGCGGTTTACTTCGCGCTCCAGGCCGCGACGGCCTGGCTCGTTGCGGGCAGCGTTCCGACCGGCCGCCCAGTCGATGGCGTTGCACCGATGCTGATCGCGATCCTGGCGGTGATCTCCTTTGCAGCCGTGACCCTGTTCCAGAACCAGATGATGCGCCGCGCCGACGCACGGTTCTGGATCGCTGCCTATGTGCATCTGCGCAACGGGCTCTACCTCAACACGCTCGCCAACCGCCTTGTCCTCGCGATGTGGCCGCAGGCTTCCACCCAACTCTCGACCAAACCCTGACGCCGAGATCATCATGATCCAGACTGCCCTTGCCATCCGGACCGCTTCGATCGACACCGATTCCGATATCCGGCTCGAAGAGCGCATCGAGGCCGCATGTGCGCGCGTCGCGCCGCTCTGGCCGCTCAAGCATTTCGTCGCCGTCAATCCATTCCTCGGCTTCACCGGGCAGAGCTTCGCGGCCACGGCCGCGACGTTCGAACGGGTGGTTCGTACTCGGATCCTGTTGCCGCGCGCCTTCTACCGGCAGGCGCTCGATAAAGGCCGCATCGACGATGCGGCGCTGGCGCAGGCGCTGCAACTCCACTCCGAGGCGGGTCTCGACCTCGATGGGCTCAGGCGGGCGCTTGGCTCGGACGCGCCGCCTGGTGCGCCGCCGGCCGTGGTGGCCACCGTTGCTGAAGTGCTGGACCGTCTCGCCGCCGGCGACCGCTATGTCTCGCTGGTGTCGTTCATGATCGACGAGATCTCCGCCTTCTGCGCCAGCTATTTCGACGAGGGCCAGGCAAACTGGCCGAATCCGGCGCGCAGGCTCAAGCCTTACACCGCGTGGCGCACCCTCGCGATCTACGATCGCAATCCGGAGGTGATGGGAATTGCCGGCTTCCGCAAAACGGTGGCGGCGCTTCCTCCCGATCCCGTCCAGGCAATCGCAGTCATCGTCGAGCGGCTCGGCATTCCCGCGCGCGCGGTGGAGGATTATCTCGTGCGCGCGCTGTTCGACCTCAATTGGTCGGCTTACGCCCGTTATGTTGGATGGAGCGCTCAGCTCGAAGGCCGGCGCGACGATACGCTGGTCGAGCTGCTCGCGATCCGGCTGGCCTGGGGTTTTGCGCTGTTCGAGGCCAGGACCGATGCGGCTTTCAGGGCGGCCTGGGCCGAGGCCATGGACGAAGCCGCAAAGCTGCCGGTCGATCATCGACTCGACGAGAGGCCTGAACTTGCCGTCGATGTCATCCTGCAGGAGGCGTACGAGATCGTGTTTCGCCGTAACCTCGTGGGGCAACTCGCGGCCAATGCTTCGGCCCAACGAGCAGCGCGGCCCGCCGTTCGGCCAGCAGTGCAAGCGGCATTCTGCATCGACGTGCGCTCGGAGATCTTCAGGCGCGCGCTCGAGACGGCCTGCCCCGAGGCGGAAACGATCGGCTTTGCCGGCTTCTTCGGCTTTCCGATCGAGTATGTTCCGATCGGTCACCTCCGCGGCGGGGCGCAATGTCCGGTGCTGCTCAAGCCCGCCTTCATCATTTGCGAGACGGTCAAGGATGCCGATGCCGTCGAGGAAGCCGAAGTGCTCGGCTTGCGGTTGCTGCGCCGGCGAGTTGCAAAGGCCTTCAAATCGTTCAAGGTCTCGGCGGTGTCCTCCTTCTCCTACGTCGAGACGGCGGGCCTCGGTTTTGCCGCCAAGATCGCGACCGACAGCGCAGGGGTGACCCGGCCGGTGCCGTCGCCCGTCATCGACGGCCTTGATCCTGATATCGCCGCCCGGGTCAGCCCGCGGATTGCTCCGGGCAAGCTGGAAGGCCGCCCCACCGGGTTTGCAGGAACCCAGGCCGTCGACATGGCCGAGGCGGTGTTGAAGGCGATGTCCCTCACCGGGCCTTTCGCGCGGCTCGTGCTGCTGGCCGGCCATGGCAGCAGCACGACCAACAACCCGCATGCTTCGGGGCTGGACTGCGGCGCTTGCGGCGGCCACACCGGCGAGGCCAATGCACGCGTCGCGGCGGCAATCCTGAACGATGCCGGTGTGCGCGAAGGGTTGCGCAAACGCGGCATCGACATTCCCGCCGATTGCTGGTTTGTCGGCGCGCTGCACGACACCACGACCGATGACGTGAAGCTCTTTGACGAGCAGGATGTGCCCGCCGGTCTCGCGGCCGATCTGGCGCGGCTCAAAACGGCTCTGGCACAGGCCGCGCATCTGGCAAGGCTCGAACGCCGCGCGTTGCTCGGCATCAAGGATGCCGTCAGCGTCGACGACGCGATCAAAGCCCGCAGTCGTGACTGGTCGCAGGTTCGGCCCGAATGGGGCCTCGCCGGCAACGCTGCCTTCATCGCCGCCCCGCGCAGCGTCACGCGCGGTCTCGATCTGTCCGGGCGCGCCTTCCTGCACTCCTACATGCACGAGCAGGACCGGGACTGTCGTGTGCTGGAGCTGATCATGACGGCGCCGATGGTGGTCGCGAGCTGGATCAATCTGCAATATTACGGCTCGACCGTGAACAATTCGGCGTTCGGCAGCGGCAACAAGGTGCTGCACAACATCGTCGGCCAGCTTGGGGTGCTCGAGGGTAATGCAGGCGATCTCCGGGTCGGACTGCCGTGGCAGTCCGTTCATGACGGAAAGCGCTTCATCCACGAGCCGGTTCGTCTCAACGTCTTCATCGCGGCGCCGGAGGCCGCGATGGACGATGTTCTGCGTCGGCATCCCGGGGTCTGCGATCTCGTCGTCAACGGCTGGGTCATGCTGCATTCGCTCGGCGACAGTCAGGAGACTATCCGCCGCTGCGTGGAGCCCGGCGTCTGGACAGAGGTTCAAGGTGTTCTGCCCCCGTTGGGGCGGCCACTCCTCGGTGATCCAAATCCATAATGAACGAGTTGAGAAACCAAAATCACTGTCCAATCAAACGCCGGTCATGACCGATGAGCAAATGCCGCCATCCCCGCGGCCGACTGGCGAACGGGGGCGCCGCTGCCCCAACTGCGCAGGCCTTTTCCGTCTCTCCCATTCGTTCCTCGACCCAATAAAGGGAAACACGGTTCGACTTTATCGGTGCGCCTGCGGCGAACACATCTGGGATGATTGAGCGGGAGCGCTGCGAACGTCTGTTTCCTCCCATCGGCGAGGGTCCGTCGGCGCTCTCCGCTCCGAGGTCGATCTCGGCCGTCAACACGTTGCGATGGCATCCGTCCCCATCGCTAGGGACAGACAACGGCGCCCGCCTTCGTTAGTCTTGCCCGAAAGCCAGGAGAGACCCGGAGGAGCCCGCCTTGAGCACCGCGCCGCGCATCGACATCGACCCCGTCGCGTTCTGGGCCGACCCCTATCCGATGCTCGCCAAGATGCGCAAGGAAGCGCCGATCGCGTTCGTGCCGCAGCTCGGCTCGACGCTGTTGGCGAGCCGCGACGACATCTCGATCTCCGAGAAGCAGATCGACGTGTTCTCTTCCCACCAGCCCGCCGGCCTGATGAACCGGCTGATGGGCCACAACATGATGCGCAAGGACGGCGAGGCGCATCAGCTCGAGCGGCGCGCGATGTTTCCGACGGTGTCGCCGAAGACGGTGAAGGCGCACTGGACGGCGCTGTTCCAGGCCCATGCCGACCGCATCCTCGATGCGATCGCGCCGGGGCGGATCGATCTCATGCGCGACTTCGCGCTGCCATTCTCCGGCGAGTGCCTGAAGTCGATCACCGGCCTCACCAATATCGGCTTCGCGGACATGGACGCGTGGTCGCAAGGAATGATCGAGGGCATCGCCAATTACGGCGGTGATCCCGCGATCGAGGCGCGCTGCCATGCCGCGACCTCGGGCATCGATGCCGCCATCGACGACATCCTGCCGGTCATGAGGAAAAACCCGGACCAAAGCATTCTCGGTGTGCTCCTTGCCTCCGGCATGCCGATGGAGAGCGTGCGTGCCAACGTCAAGCTCGCGATCTCAGGCGGCCAGAACGAGCCGCGCAAGGCGATCGCCGGCACGGTGTGGGCGCTGCTGACGCATCCCGCGCAGCTCGATCTCGTGCGCAGGGGCGAGGTGACGTGGCTTGCGGCGTTCGAGGAATATGCCCGCTGGATCTCGCCGATCGGCATGTCGCCGCGGCGCATCGCCAAGCCCTGGACCATTCGCGATGTCTCCTTCGAGCTCGATGAGCGCGTGTTCCTGATGTTCGGTTCTGCCAACCGCGACGAGAAGCATTTCGAGCGCGCCGACGAATTCGACGTGCGGCGCGACACCTCCAGGAGCGTTGCCTTCGGCGCCGGCCCGCATTTCTGCGCCGGAGCCTTCGCCTCGCGGGCGATGATCGCCGACGTCGCGCTGCCGACATTGTTCGCCCGTGCCAGGAAACTCGAGATCGCCGACGATGAGCCGATCCGGATCGGCGGCTGGGCGTTCCGCGGGCTGCAGAACCTGCCGGTGAGGTGGCACTGACTTTCAACGCACCCTCGCCACAAAGACAGTCTCACATCCGTGTGCGGAAAGAATCTCCCTGCATTCCTCGCCAGGGTCGAAAGATTAATCATGCGCATCGCACGAGGCGCAGTGCTCGCATCGCTATTTTTCCGCGCGTCTCGACACGCCCGATAAGCCGCACCATCATTCCCGACGCGAATGAATGACGGCCACGAGCGGCCGGGAGTGTGGAATGCAGCGTCGGGACTTTCTGAAACTTTCGATGGGCACCGCGGCGGTTGCCGCGTTCGCATCGCATGCGAATGCGCAAGGCGAGGTGAAGCAAATTCGTATCGGTTACCAGAAGACTGGCGTGCTGGTGATCGCGCGCCAGCAGGCCGTTCTGGAAAAACATTTCACGCCCCAAGGCATCGACGTGAAGTGGATCGAGTTCTCCTCGGGGCCGCCGATGATGGAAGCGATGAACGTCGGTAGCGTCGATTTCGGTGCGGTCGGCGACTCCCCGCCGGTGTTCGCGCAGGCCGCGGGAGCTGCGATCGTCTATGCCGCGGGCCAGCCGATCACCAACGGGCAGGGCATCCTGGTGCCGAAGGAGTCGCCGATCCGCAGCATCGCCGACCTGAAGGGCAAGCGCATCGGCTTCACCAAGGGCTCCAGCGCGCACAACGTCGTGGTGCAGACGCTCGAGCAGGCGGGCCTCATCTATGCCGACATCACGCCGGTCTATCTGACGCCGCCCGATGCGGGCCCCGCCTTTGCCAATGGCAGCATCGAGGCCTGGGCGATCTGGGACCCCTATTTCGCCATCGGCGAAACCAGGCAGAACGGCCGCATCCTGATCAATGCGCGCGAGGTCACCAAGACAAATTCGTTCTACATCGCCAACCGCGATTTCGCGAGGAATCATGGAACGATCCTGCAGCAGATCGTCGACGTCACGACGGCCGCGGGCAGATGGGCCGAACAGCACCGTGACGAGGTCGCCAGATCGCTCGCCGCGATCACCGGGGTCCCGCTGGATATCCAGACGGTCGCGGCCAATCGCGCGAACTTCGTGGTCGGTCCCGTCACCGACGATATCGTGGCGACTCAGCAAGGCGTCGCCGACCGCTTCTACAAGATCGGGCTGATCCCGAAGCCGATCGTCGTCCGCGACATCGTCTGGCGCAGCACGGCGATCTGATCGTGCCGACCAATCTCCCCGTTTCGAAAGGTCTGAACATGAGACGCATCATTCAGGGCCTGATTGCGGCCATCGTGCTGTCAATCGGCATCGTCGCCGCCGCGGTCGGCACCTCCTACGGCCAGGACAAGGTGGTCCGCATCGGCTACCAGAAATACGGCAAGCTCGTGCTGCTCAAGAGCAAGGGAACGCTGGAGCCGAAGCTCGCTGCCGACGGCTACAAGGTGGTGTGGACCGAATTCCCGTCTGGTCCGCCGCTGCTCGAAGCGCTCAATGTCGGCGCGATCGATTTCGGCAACACCGGCGAAGCTCCGCCGATCTTCGCGCAGGCCGCCGGCGCGCCGATCCAGTATGTCGCCTACGAGCCGGCGGCGCCGAAGGGCGAGGCAATCCTGGTGCCGAACGCCAGCCCGCTGAAGTCGGTCGCCGATCTCAAGGGCAAGAAGGTCGCGCTGAACAAGGGTTCCAACGTCCACTACCTCCTGGTCAAGGCGCTGGAGAAGGCAGGCGTGAAATATGCCGAGATCGAGCCCGTCTTCCTCGCGCCCGCCGATGCGCGCGCCGCCTTCGAGCGCGGCGCGGTCGATGCCTGGGTGACTTGGGATCCGTTCCAGGCCGCAGCGGAAGCCGCGACCGGCGCGCGCACGCTCGCGGATGGCACCAACACCGTCGCCAACTACCAGTTCTATTTCTCTTCGAAGAAATTCCTCGATGCCAATGCGAAGGTTGTCGACGCCGTGCTCGCCGAACTGAGCGCCGTCGACGATTGGGCCAAGGGCGACATCCATGCCGTGGCCGAGCGGCTCGCGCCCTCGATCGGCTTGTCGGTTCCGGTGGTCGAGGTCGCCTTGAGGCGGCAGGCCTATGGCATCAAGCCAGTCAGCGAAGCCGTGATCGCCGATCAACAACAGGTCGCAGACGCGTTCTTCGCGCTGGGCCTGATCCCCAAAGCCATCAAGATTGCCGACGTAGCGCGTAAGTCAGGATCGTGAGCATAGTCATGAGCAAGCAAAGCAACACCAACATTCTCTGGTTCCTGCCGACGCACGGCGACGGTCGCTATCTCGGCACCGGCATCGGCGGCCGCGAGGTCAATTTCAACTATCTCCGCCAGATCGCGCAGGCCGCCGATCAACTCGGTTATTTCGGCGTGCTGATACCGACCGGGCGGTCCTGCGAAGATTCCTGGATCGTCGCGTCCGCGGTGGCGCCGTTCACCGAGCGGCTGCGCTATCTCGTCGCCGTTCGCCCCGGGCTGCAATCCCCCAGCGTTGCGGCGCGCATGACCGCGACGCTGGATCGCGTCACGGGCGGCCGGCTGCTCGTCAATGTCGTTACCGGCGGCGATCCCGTCGAGAACAAGGGCGACGGCGTTTTCCTGGGTCATGACGAGCGCTACGAGGTGACCCGCGAGTTCTTGGGCGTCTATAGCGATCTGCTCGCCGGCAAGACCGTCAATGTCGAGGGCAAGCACATCCGCATCGAAGGCGGCAAGTTGCTGTTTCATCCCGTGCAATCGCCGCGGCCGCCGCTCTATTTCGGCGGCTCCTCGGATGCCGGCATCGACGTCGCGGTCGACACCGTCGACAAATATCTCACCTGGGGTGAGCCGCCGGCGCTGGTCGCCGAGAAGATCGCGAAGGTGAGAGACGTCGCCGGCTCACGCGGCCGCAAGTTGTCGTTCGGCATCCGTCTTCACGTGATCGTCCGCGAGACCAATGAAGCGGCCTGGCGCGCCGCTGACGAGCTGATCAAGCATGTCAGCGACGAGACCATCGCGGCCGCGCAGCAGAACTTCGCGCGCATGGATTCGGTCGGTCAGCAGCGCATGGCGCAGCTCCATGGCGGCAAGCGCGACAAGCTCGAGATCGCGCCGAACCTCTGGGCCGGTGTCGGCCTCGTGCGCGGCGGCGCCGGCACGGCACTGGTCGGCGATCCCCCGACGGTCGCGGCGCGCATCAGGGAGTATCAGGACGTCGGCATCGACACCTTCATCCTGTCCGGCTACCCGCATCTGGAGGAAGCCTATCGCTTCGCCGAGTTGGTCTTCCCGCTGCTCTCGCTGGAGCAGCCGAGCAACGTGACCAGACTGCACTTCAACGGCGGCCCGTTCGGCGAGACTGTCGGCAGCGACTACCGTCCGCAGCATCGAGTGTCGCAATCATGAGCCTCATCGACGGCGTCTCCCTCCCGCGTAAGTTCCGCTTGCCGCGCGTGGATGGCCTGGTGCAGTGGATCGTTCCGCTCGCCATCATCGCGATCTGGCAAGCGGCCTGCGTCACCGGTCTCGTGCCGGTGCGCGTCCTGCCGGCGCCGAGCGATGTCGCACTGGCGGGTTGGAAACTGCTGCTCTCCGGCGAGCTCGTCCGCAACATCTGGGTCTCGTTCTGGCGTGCCTCGATCGGCTTTTTGATCGGCGGCAGCATCGGCTTCGCCTTCGGACTCGCCAATGGCCTGTCGCAGCTCTCGGCCACGCTCACTGACACCACCCTGCAGATGGTGCGCAACGTGCCGCATCTGGCGTTGATACCGCTGGTGATCCTGTGGTTCGGCATCGACGAGAGCGCGAAGCTGTTCCTCGTCGCGCTCGGGGTCTTCTTCCCGATCTATCTCAACACGCTGCACGGCATCCGTACCGTCGATCCGCAGCTGATCGAGATGGGACGCATCTACGGCATGAGCGATGGCGAGCTGTTTCGCCGCGTGATCTTCCCCGGCGCATTGCCGTCGATCTTCGTCGGCATCCGCTTCGCGCTCGGCATCATGTGGCTGACGCTGATCGTGGCTGAGACCATCGCGGCATCCTCGGGGCTCGGCTACATGGCGATGCAGGCCCGCGAATTCATGCTGATCGACGTCGTCGTGCTGTCGATCCTGATCTACGCGCTGCTTGGCAAGCTCGCCGACAGCGCCTCCCGCGTGCTGGAGCGGGCGACGCTCGCCTGGCACCCCGCCTTCCAGAAACGTTGAGAGTGACAATGCAGACAGCGCTTCGTACAGCCTTTTCCAACAGCGAACTCGCCCGCCCCGCCAATTTCGTACCCCATGCCCGCGTGGCGGAGCGGCCGGTTCACACCAGCGGCCTGCCGCTCAGCATCCGCGGCTTGCGTAAATCCTTCGGCGACAATGAGGTGCTGCGCGGCATCGATTTGCACATCCCGGCCGGCCAGTTTGTCGCGATCGTCGGCAAGAGCGGCTGCGGCAAGAGCACGCTGCTGCGCCTCATCGCCGGCCTCGAAAAGATTGACGCCGGCGACATCAACTTCGGCGACGAAGTCCAGGCGGAAGACATCCGCGTGATGTTTCAGGAGCCGCGGCTGTTGCCTTGGGCGCGGGTGCTCGCCAATGTCGAGGTCGGTCTCGGCCGCGACCGTGCCTCCGGTGACGCGCAATCGCGCGCGGACAAAGCGCTTGCCGAAGTGGGCCTCGCCGACAAGCGCGAGCAGTGGCCGTCGGTGCTGTCGGGCGGCCAGAAGCAGCGCGTCGCGCTCGCTCGCGCGTTGGTCTCCCGGCCGCGCGTGCTCGCCTTCGACGAGCCGCTCGGTGCGCTGGATGCATTGACCCGGATCTCGATGCAGCGGCTCCTGGAGCGGGTCTGGCGCGACCAGGGCTTTACCGCGATCCTGGTGACCCACGATGTCTCCGAGGCGGTCGCGCTGGCCGATCGGGTGCTCGTGATCGACCAAGGCCGGATCGCCCATGATATCGTGGTCAACCAGGGCAGGCCGCGCGAACGCGGCTCCGCCGAGCTCGCCGCCCTCGAAGCCTCGATCCTGGGGCATCTCTTGTCGGCGGACGATCGTGACTAGGCAAAGAAATGTCAGCGGAGGCCGTGGGGGAGTCTGTCGCCGGCAGCCGATCCCATGATGCCATCATGCCCCTGTTTTGCCCGACGGGTCAATAAAAATTCGAAAAAAGAGAAATATGATGTTTGTCGGTGACGTTGGCTACTGTGCATGGGGTTGTTTTCGCGATTTCGTCGTGTGGCAGCTCGGGCCCTGGATTGGCGCGGGCACTTTCGTCGGCGGACGATCGTACCTAAATACAGCGGACCCCGCTTCGGGGAGCATGCCATGAATCTAGTCCCTCGCGAGCTCATGACCGAAACTGCCGTCTCCTCCGCCGATTTCCGCGGCGCCATGCGCCACCTCACCGGCGGGGTCAGCATCATCACCGCCGGACGGGGCAAGGACATTACCGGCATGACGGTGACCTCGGTCACCTCGCTGTCGATCGAGCCGCCGACGCTGCTGGTCAGCATCAACCGCGATGCCTCGTCCTTCCCGCTGATCCGCCGCTACGGTGCGTTCGGCGTGAACATCCTCGCCGCCGATCAGCTCGACGTCGCCGAGCGCTTTGCCGGCAGGGGTGGCCTGAAGGGGGCGGATCGTTTCGCGGGCAGCCAGTGGGTCACGGCCGTCTCCGGCGTGCCGCTGCTGGTCGGCGCCTTGTCCGCGGCCGATTGCGAGGTCGAGGACATCGTCGAGCGGCACTCGCATGGCATCGTCATTGGCCGCGTCAGGACTATCAACAACTCGGCCCGCACCGCCGCGCTCGCCTATTGGCACGGCCAGTATGTGGCGGTGGATCGGGACGAAGACGCCGCAAGGCTCGCCGATGTCAGCCTTCCCGCGCGCAGCCGCCGCGGCGTTTGACCGCCTCAGGCCGGCGCAGGCTGGCCTTTTTCGCATCATCGCTCTAGAAGCGCCTCGAGCCGTCCCGCCGGGACGGCAATGGAGCGGAACGATGAAGCGCGTCGGGACCTGGGCCTTCTATGCCGTCGGCGCGCTGGCGATTGCCTATCTCGCGCTCTACGCCTATGCGATGTTCCGCGGCCAGCCATTCGTGCCCGGCGATCCCATCCACATCTTCCGCAAGCCAGATGCGCCGAGCTATTCGTAGACGCTGGAAGTTTCGTTCGCGCATCTGCAGGGCTAACCCACCCTATGCAGCGAGGTGTGCCCTTCAGCCCTTTAGAATCGCCAGCGCCAGCGCCTGCGCGCGCGGGACGATGCTGTCGAGCTCCAGATATTCCTCCGGCGTGTGCGCGAGCCCACCGACCGGCCCGAGACCGCAAATGGTCGGCGTGCCCACGGCGGCGGTGAAGCCGGAATCGGCGCAGCCGCCGGAGAACTCGCCCTGGAGCGTGGTGAGGCCAACCTGCCTTGCGGCGGCCTGATAGCCCTCGAACAGCGCCTTCGAGGCCTCGCTCTGCACCACCGGCACGAACTCGCCCTTGATCGTCAGCGTCGCACTGGTGCCCGGCACGTAAGAGGACGCGACGATCTTCTCGATCGCGGCCATCACCCGCGCGCGGTCGGCCGGATCGACATACCGCATGTCGATCTGGCCTTCGGCGTAAGGCGCCGTCGTGTTGACGGACTGCCCGCCCGAGACGAGGCCGACATTGAGCGTGATGCCCTTGTCGAGATCGGTCAGCGCGTGGATCTGAACGATCTTGTGCGCGAGCTCGCCGATCGCGCTGACGCCCGCGGCAAAGTTCGCGCCGGAATGCGCCGCCTTGCCGGTGATGGCCAGATGCATGAAGATTCCGCCCTTGCGCCCGGTGACGACGTTGCCCGTGGGGCGGCCCGGTTCGGAATTGAAGACGGCGCGGGCAGAGCGCCCTTCGCGCTCGATCACGGGTCGCGACGACGGCGAGCCGATCTCCTCGTCCGACGTGATCAGCACCTTGATCGGATGCGGCGAACCGCCGAATTTGTGGAAGGCGGTTGCCACGAAAACGTTCATGACGAGGCCGGACTTCATGTCGGCGACTCCGGGTCCGTAAGCGCGACCATCCCGGATCGTGAAGGGGCGGCGCTTGGCTTCATCTTTGCCGAACACTGTGTCGCGATGCCCCATCAACAGCACCGGCTTTTCGTTGCTGCCGGGTTTTGCCACTTCGGCATGGATCGCGTCGCCGAACGTGGCGTTGGCCTCGCGCCGGAACGGGATGCCGTGCTCGGTAAAATGCCGCTCGAACCGCGCACCGACCGCATCGACGCCTTCCTTGTCATAGGACCCGGAATCGATGTTCACGACGTCACGGAGCAGATCGATCATCGCCTGCTTCTGCGACGCCAGCCAATCCGTGATCTGAGCTTCAGACATGTGCTTCCTCGCGTGGTTCTCGCGAGCGGTTATAGGGCCTGGAGCGGCGATGACCTAGTCGCGAGATGCGGTCCGGCCATGTGTTCGCTCCCTGCGGGGTACCATTTGCCAAAACAAAATGCCCGGGATTGAGCCCCGGGCATTTTCATCGTCACTTTTGCTGGAGCCCTACGCCCCGATCATCGGCAGCCGCGAATGTTCGCCCGGCCCTCCCGCCGGCGTGATCGGGATGCCGCCGTCGGCGTATTCGTTGAGCTTGTTGCGCAGCGTGCGGATCGAAATCCCCAGGATGTTGGCGGCATGGGTGCGATTGCCGAGACAATGCTTGAGCGTCTCCAGAATCAGATCGCGTTCGACATCGGCGACAGTGCGCCCCACCAGAGCCCGGGTCACCTGCTCGGCGGCCATGGTCGCGTGCGCCACGGCCGGCGGCGTCTTGGCGAGGTCGAGGCGATCGCCGTCCGGGGTGAGGATCGCATCGGGGCCGATCTCGTCGCCCTGCGCCATCAGCACGGCGCGGTGCATGGTGTTTTCGAGCTCGCGGACGTTGCCCTGCCAGCGGTTGGTGGAGAGCACGCGGCGGGCTTCCGCAGAGATCGGACGCAGCGGCACGCCGTTGGCTTCCGCATATTTCTTCACGAAGTGCTGGGCGAGCTCCAGGATGTCGGCGGGGCGCTCGCGCAGCGGCGGGATCTTCAGGTTCACGACGTTGAGGCGGAACAAGAGGTCTTCGCGGAACGTGCCTTCGCGCACGGCATCCGCCAGATTGCGGTTCGACGTTGCGATGATGCGGATGTCGACCGGGACCGGCTTGGTGCCGCCGACGCGGTCGATCACGCGCTCCTGGATGGCCCGGAGCAGCTTCGACTGCAGACGAACGTCCATCTCGGAGATTTCGTCCAGCAGCAGCGTGCCGCCGGTCGCCTCCTCGAACTTGCCGATGCGGCGGGCGATTGCGCCGGTGAAGGCGCCCTTCTCGTGGCCGAACAGCTCGGATTCAAGCAGATGCTCGGGGATCGCGGCGCAGTTGATCGAGATGAACGGGCGCTTGGCACGGGCCGAACGGGAGTGGACGTAGCGCGCCAGCACCTCCTTGCCCGTGCCGGATTCGCCGGTGATCATCACCGAAGCGTCGGAGCCTGCGATCTGCTGGGCCAGCTTGATCACGCGCGCCATGGCGTCGTCGCGATAGACCAGTTCGCGGGAATCGTTGGCGACGGCGGCGAGAACCGCGGCGATCAGCTCCGGGTCCGGCGGCAGCGGGATGTATTCCTTGGCGCCGGCGTGGATCGCGGCGACGGCGGCGCGGGCGTCGTTGGTGATGCCGCAGGCGACGATCGGGGCGTGGATGTGCTCGGCCTCGAGCCGCATCACGAGATCGCGGATGTCGAGGGCGACGTCGACCAGCAGCAGGTCGGCGCCCTTGCCGCCGCGCAGCACGCGCATCGCCTGCTCGTGATCCTCTGCGTGGGTCACGGTGGCGCCGTTGTCCATCGCGATCTTGGTGGCGGTGGTGAGCTGGCCCTTCAATGTGCCAACGATGAGAAGCCGCATGTCAGTCTCCTGTCCGTCTGGTCGCGCTGTGGCGCGTCATTCGCTTTGCGTGCATGATCCGGAAAAGTGCGAAGCGGTTTTCCGACAAGATCATGCTTGGAAAAAAACTTTAGCCGCGTTCCGTCCTGATGATTTCCGTCATGGTGACGCCGAGCTTGTCCTCGACCAGCACCACCTCGCCGCGGGCGACGAGCTTGTTGTTGACGTAGATGTCGATGGCCTCGCCGACGCGACGGTCGAGCTCGAGCACGGTGCCGGGCCCGAGCTTGAGGAGCTCGCCGACATCCATCTTGGAGCGGCCGAGCACCGCCGAGACCTGCACCGGCACGTCGAAGACGGCCTCGAGGTCTGCGGCGACACGCGCTGCATATTCGTCCTCGTTGTAGCCGACGTCGGCGCCGGTGGGCGGCAACGGGCCGTTGAGATCGGGCAGCGGGACCTGTCCGTCGGTGTCGCTCATGGCTTAGTTCCCCTTGCGGGACGCGATATAGCGTCCGACCATGTCGTCGATCTTGGCCGCGATGGCGCTGCGCTCCAGCACGACACCGCCATCGGCCCATTCGATCCGGCAGTCGCCGGTGGCAATTTCAGGCTCGGCCAGGATCACCAGCCGTCCTTCGAAGCCGCTCTGCTTGGCGAGCCGCTCGATCTTCTCGCGCGCGCTGTCGTAGAGGGCGTCGTTGATGCGAACCACGAGATGCGGCGTCGCGACCAGATGCGAGAAGCAGTCCTTGACCAGTGCCATGATCTCGCCGAGCGGCTCGGCGGCGATCAGGTCGGCGCACAGCTTGCGCGCCACTGCGATTGCGACCTCGACCGCCTCGGTCTCCATCTTCGTTTCGATGTTGCCGATGCCCGACGCGACGCCCCGGATGCCGATACTGATCTCTTCCATCGCGAGCGCAACGCGGCGGTCGCTCTCGGCCTTGGCCTCGCGCTGGCCGGCAGCAAAGCCGTCCTGATAGGCGCGCGCCTCGGCTTCCGCGACCTTCTGCGCGATCTCGGCCGCGGTCGCGGCTTTCTCGCGCGTCCGGTCCGGCGCGGCGAAGTCGGTATCGAACAAGAATTTGGCGGGAGCGCCCATCAATACACCAGCTCGTCGTCAGCGCGATTCTTGGTCAGCATGATCTCGCCCTTGGCGGCGAGGTCCTTGGCGAGATTGACCAGCAGCGCCTGGGCCTCGTCGACGTCGCGCAGGCGCACCGGCCCCATCGCCGCCATGTCGTCCTGCAGCATCTTGGCCGCGCGCGAGGACATGTTGCCGAAGAAGAAGTTGCGGACGTCCTCGTTGGCGCTCTTCAGCGCCACGCCGAGCTTGTCCTTGTCGACGTTGCGCATCAACGTCTGGGCCGAGCCGGAATCGAGCTTCACGAGGTCGTCGAAGGTGAACATCAGCGCCTTGATGCGCTCGGCCGATTCCCGATTGTCCTCTTCCAGCGAGGTGATGAAGCGGGTTTCGGTCTGGCGGTCGAAATTGTTGAAGATTTCAGCCATCACCTCGTGGGCGTCGCGGCGGCGGGTCTGCGACAGGTTCGACATGAACTCGGTGCGCAGCGTCTTCTCCACGCTCTCGATCACCTCCTTCTGCACCGCCTCCATCTTCAGCATACGGTTGACGACATCGAGCGCGAGGTCTTCGGGGAAGATGCCGAGCACGCGCGCGGCATGTTCCGGCTTCAGCTTCGACAGCACCACGGCGATGGTCTGCGGATATTCGTTCTTGAGGTAGTTGGCGAGGACCTCTTCCTGCACGTTGGAGAGCTTCTCCCACATGTTGCGGCCGGCGGGGCCGCGGATCTCGTCCATGATGCCGTTGACGCGCTCCGGTGGCAGGTACTGCTGGAGCAGGCGCTCGGTCGCGTCGAAATTGCCCATCAGCGCGCCCGAGGCCGACATGCGCGAGACGAATTCGAGCAGCATGTCCTCGACCGTGTCGACCTCGACGGTGCCGAGCGTCGACATTTCCAGGGAGAGCTGACGCACCTCGTCGTCGTCGAGCAGGCCCCAGATCTTGCCGCCATATTGCTCGCCGAGCGCCAGCATCAGGATCGCAGCGCGGCGCGGGCCGGTCAATTGCTCGGCGCCCTTGCCGTCCCTGGCGCGGTTGCCGGCGCGCTGGCCGAGCGTCGAGATCACGCTGGTGATGTCGTTCGAATTGGCGTTTTGCAGGGAAGCAGCCATGTCAGTTCACTTCTCGGTCATTTCGCGGGTTCGGCCAGCCATTGACGGATGATGGCGACGGTTTCGTTGGGATTGCGCTCGGCGAGCTCGCCGACGCGATGAACGGACTGGGCGTGGACCTGGCCCTGGATGGTGGCGACGTCGATCGCGCTGGCGGCGCCGCCCGGGATCAGCGCCTGACCGGCGGCGGCCGGCGCCGCGTCTTCGGACGCTGCGGGGCCGGAGAGCACGCCTGAGATGGCGGCGGCGACTTCGTCGGAGGCGAGGATGCGCTTCACCAGCGGGCGGATCACCATGAACATCACGACGAGGCCGAGCAGCATCATCACGCCGAGCTCGACGAAATACATGACGTCGTCCTTGGTGAACTGCAGCATGCCGAGGAAGCCGGAGGGCTCTGCGATCGGAGCGGTGGAGGGCGCGTCGGCGAAGCGCAGATTGACGACCTCGACCTGGTCGCCGCGCTTCTGGTCGAAGCCGATCGCCGAGCGCACCAGGGTGGCGATGCGGTCGAGCTGCTCCTTGGTCCGATCGGTGTAGGCGAGCTCGCCCTTGTCGTTCTTGGTGTAGATGCCGTCGACCAGCACCGCGACCGAGATGCGGTTGACCCTGCCGGCCTCGGTCACCTCGGTCTTGGTGGTGCGGGAGATCTCGTAATTGTTGGTCTCCTCGGACTTCTTGCTCTGGTCCTTTGCCGGCACGCCGCTGTTCTGCTGGTTGCCGGGGAGCTCGTTGTTGACGGTGACCTGGCCGTTGGTGTCGGCGGTGAGGCTGCTCTCTTCGCGGGTCTGGCTCGAGCGCAGCACGCGGCCCTCGGGATCGAACTTGTCCGAGGTCTGGGTGATCTTGTTGAAGTCGAAATCGGCGGAGAGCTGGACGCGGGCGCGGCCCGAACCGACCACGGAGGAGACGATGTCCTCGACCTCCTTGCGCAGCCGCTTTTCGAAGGCGATGCGCCGGTCGTCGCCGGCGGCCTGCTCCGGATCGGTCGCGGCCCCGTCGGCGAGCAACTGGCCGGCCTCATCCACGATCGAGACCCGCTGCGGCTTCAGGCCGTTGACGGCGGAAGCGACGAGATGACGGATGGCGCGGATCTGCTGGGCTTCGAGCGAGCCGCGGACCCGCACCACGATCGAGGCCGACGGCTCCGGCGCCTCGCGCGCGAACAGCGGACGCTCGGGCAGCACCAGGTGGACGCGGGCGGCCTGGATCCGGTCGATGGCGCGGATGGTGCGGGCGAGTTCGCCCTCCAGCGCGCGCAGATGATTGATGTTCTGGACGAAAGAGGTGGTGCCGAGGGCGTCCGACTTGTCGAACACTTCATAGCCGACGCCGCCACCCTTGGGCAGGCCGCCCTCGGCGAGCTTCATGCGAAGGCGGGTGACCTTGTCCTTGGGCACCATGATGATGCTGCCATCATTGCGCAGCTCGTACTGGATACCCTGGCGCTCCAGGTCTTTGATAATGCTGGAGGAATCCTCCATGCTGAGGTCGGTGAACAGCGTCGTCATCTGCGGTGTGGTGACGCGCATGATGACGAAGGCAAAGAAGCCGATGAGCGCGGCGGTGACCGCGATCATCGCCCCGAAGCGGGCGGCGCCGATACCTTTTAAAAAGTCCGCAAGACCTTGCAAGCAACCGCCCCGACAGATTCGACCCGCATTCCAAGAGCGGACGAGTGGGCAATTATTGCCTAGGTGATGGTTTCGATATGGTTAACGAAGGTTAAGAGCTGGGACAAAAGTAGCGAACATGAAAAAAATCGGCCTCGCAGGGCGAGGCCGATTTTCGTCAAAGACAGCAGATTTCCGCAGCGCTTACTGGCGATATTGCTGGATGCGGGTGGTGCGAAGACCCGCCAGACCATGCTGGTCGATGGAAAACTGCCAGGAGAGGAATTCGTCGACCGTCAGGGTATAACGGCTGCAGGCCTCCTCGAGCGAGAGAAGTCCGCCACGCACTGCGGCGACGACTTCGGCCTTGCGGCGGATGACCCAGCGTTTGGTGCCGGGTGCGGGCAGATCTGCAATCGTCAGCGGACTGCCGTCCGGCCCGATGACGTATTTTACCCTCGGGCGATGGGGTTCTGTCATGGCGTACTCACAAACTCTCAACCACTGAACTCACGCCGTAACCCTACGCGTGCCGGCTTAAAAATCCGCTAAGCCTAAGGCTTCAATACAATTCTCGTTGAATCCGGCTGGAACGACGCCGGCCCGGCGGGCTGAAGCGAGGATTCAGCCGGCCGAGCGGGGTCTTCGTAAATACTTTACTAACGAACGAGGGGGCGGGCGTTGAGGCGCTGCCAAGGCGCCTCCTGTCATCCCGGGGCGCGCGCAGCGCGAGCCCGGGATCCATAACCCCAGGGAGGGGTTTGATGAACACTCGGAGTTCTCAGTCTCGCGCTACAACCGCTCCCTGCGGTTGTGGATCCCGGCCTTCGCCGGGATGACACGATGAGTGGCGAAGCAGCGTGGCCCTCATTTAGTTGCTGCTGGTCGCGATGATGCTCTTCACCTGGCTCAGCGTGTAGCTGTTGCCGTCGATCGAGAGCAGCGGCGGCGACTGGGTCAGGTCGACGGAGCTCACCACGCCCTGCACCTGCGCGGCGATGCCGACATTGTTGTTGGCGACATCCTTGCCGGTCGCGGTGATCGTGTACTTGCCGTCGGGCCATTGCGTGCCGTCGTTGCCCTGGCCGTTCCAGGTGAAGGGAACATCCGAGGCGGCGCCGGCCGTGTATTTTCCGGTAAACACGGTCTGGCCGCTGGAATTCGCGATCGAAATATCGACGGTCGCATCGGTCGGCACATTGAGATGCCAGGTGGCCGACGAGCTCTTCATCGTCGCCGTGGTGCCGTCGACCACCGCGGTCTTGCCGACGAAGCCCAGCGCCTGGGTCGCCTGCGTGGTCTGCTGCAGGGTGACGAGCTGCGACAGCGAGTCATTGGTCTTGAGCTGCTGCTCGACGCCGGCGAACTGCACCAGCTGCTGGGTGAACTGGTTGGTGTCGAGCGGATCGAGCGGGTTCTGGTTCTGCAGCTGCGTGGTCAGCAGCGTCAAAAAGGTCTGGAAGTTGCCGGCGAGCGTCGCGCCCGTGGTCGAGCTCAGGCTCGAATTCGAGGAGGACTTTGGCACATCGGTGGTGCCTGATACGACTGACGGCGCGGTGGCGGCATTCGTGGTGGTCATGGCGAATACTCCTCACACTCTGATATCGACGCCGCTGCTCGATCCGAGCATGCGGCCATAGCTGCGGCTGGCGGGGGCTGTGGTTGCAGAATCGTCCTCGCTGATGATCAGCCGGCGGGCATTGCCGGAATTGTCGTTGTTCTGGCCGGTGTTCTGTCCCGACGAATTCTGGTCGCGCAGGCTGAAGGAGAGCCCGTTGCTGCCGGTCTTGAGGCCGGCATCGTCGAGCGCGCGTTGCAATTGCGGGGCATCCTGCCGCAGCAGCTGCAGCGTCTCCGGCTTCTCGACGGTGACATGCGAGGTGACCTGGCCGTTGCGGTCGACATTGATGCGCACGTCGATGCGGCCGAGATCGACCGGATCGAGGCTGATGTCGAAGCGGGTCTTGCCGGCGCGGGCGGCAGCCGCGATCTCGACCGGGATGCCGCTGATCGGCACCGCCGCCGAATTCGCAGCAGTTGCGGTCAGCGTCGCGGTGGAGGCGGTGGCCACCGAGGTCGTGGTGGTCAGCGGCGCCTGCACGGCGTTGGCGGCTTGCGTGCTGGTGTCGGTGGCGCTGGCTGCGACAGCGGCCTGCGTATCGGCATGGGCGTGTGGGGTAGGTGCCGCCGGGATTGCGTCGGCGGTGCGACTGGCGGCATCAGCCCTCGCATCGGTGGCGGCGCTATCGGCCTGCGGCTTTGCGGCTTGCGGATGCACGGCGGTGGTCGCGGTCGCGGCGTTTTGTGCGGAGGTCGCCGCCTGAGCCGTCTTGCCGGCGTCCTGGCCGATGTTGGAGACGTCGCTCTGGCCTTGCGCCGTCGCGGCGGCCTTGAACGAGACCTTCGGCGTGCCCTGGTCGGCCGCGGTGACTTGCGCGGCTTTCGCCGTGACGTCGGTTGCGGTGGCGTCGGTGCCCGCAACGGTCGCCTCGGCAGGCGAGCCCTTTGCGTCGGTGGTCTTGTCGCCGGTCTTGGCGTCGCCGCTCTTGGCCGCCTTGCCGGTGGCATCCGTTTTCGTGCCTGCGATCTGCGCCGCTGTCGAAGCGCTGGCGGCAATGCCGGCCGCGGCGATCGTCAGCGGCGAGGAACCGGTGCCCGCAGCCTGGTTGGCGGCGGCATTCGGGTCGGCGGGTACAACGGGCGTGGCGACCGGGACGGCGGTCGGATCGGCCGCAGCCGCCGGCGTCGCGGCGGCTTGCGCGGCGGCGGAGGCGTCCACCGCGGCAGCGAGGCCGTCGGTGCTGTTCGTCTTGTCGCTCTTGGTGCTGTCCGGCTTGTCGCCCGACTTCGACGCGGAGGCGTCCGCCTTGTCCTTATCCTTGGATTTGCCGGGGGGCTTGGTCGGATCGGCCTGGGTATCGCTGGCAGCCGGCGTTGCGGAATCCGGAGCGTCGCTCGCCTTGCTCTGCGGGCCCTGATCGGTCGCGGAGCTGTCGCGCGCGCTCTTGTCCGACGAGGAGGACGTCGAGGAGGAATCAGTCCGCCGCGGTGCCGGATCCTGGTTCGGTGACGGTGCGCTGTTGCTGATAGCTTGGGTGTTGCTGTCGACCAGCGCGCCAAAAGAGTCGCCCGGCGCGGTGTCCTTGCTGGTCTGGGAACGGGCAGGCTTTTGCTGCGCGCTCGAGACTTGCGCGCTTGCCGCTACGTCTGACGTGACACCGACCACAGGCGACCCCTTGAAAACATCTTCGGATCAGGAGGTGAGCAAGGAGCGGGCCAGTCCCTCGAAAAGCCATTTTCGGTAGCAAAATCAATGAATTGATAAATCGATGGCTCTCCCGTCAGCCGCCTTGCGGCCCCGTCATTTCTGCCGCCCCGGCAAGAATTGCCCGAAACCCGGGGGCACGCGTGATTGCTTCAGTGGAATGCCCCCTATATTAAAGGCTGCTCTCAGCCGCTTTCGACCGGGCAAGCCAGTGCCTTTCGGGAACTCGAGTTCCCGGGGCGCTCTAGCGGCCCGGCCCAAGGCATCAGCAATCGCGGCAAACGCCGCCGTCACGTCAGCTTAGGCCCATGCTCAACAGTCTGGATCTCGAAGGCCGTCCTGAGGACACTAGGGTCGTCGTTGCCATGTCGGGCGGCGTCGATTCCTCGACGACGGCTGCGCTGCTCAAGGCCGAGGGCTACGACGTCGTCGGCATCACGCTGCAGCTCTACGACCATGGCGCGGCGACCCACCGCAAGGGCGCCTGCTGCGCCGGCCAGGACATCCACGACGCCCGCGATGTCGCCGCCAAGCTCGGCATTCCCCATTACGTGCTCGACTACGAGGACCGCTTTCGCGAGTCCGTCATCGACAACTTCGCCGATTCTTACGCGCTCGGCGAAACTCCGGTGCCCTGCATCGAGTGCAATCGCTCGGTCAAATTCCGCGACCTCTTGAAGACCGCGCGCGAGCTCGGGGCGCAGGCGCTCGCCACCGGCCATTACGTCGCCTCGCGACGCCGCGATGACGGCTCGCGCGCGCTGGTCTGCGCCGCCGATGCCGACCGCGACCAGAGCTACTTCCTGTTTGCGACCACGCAAGAGCAGCTCGACTTCCTGCGCTTTCCGCTCGGCGACATGACCAAGCCCGAGACGCGCGAGCTCGCGCGCCGCTTCGGTCTGTCGGTCGCCGACAAGCACGACAGCCAGGACATCTGCTTCGTGCCGACGGGGCGCTACACCGACATCATCACCCGCCTGCGGCCCAATGCGATGGATCCCGGTGACATCGTTGATCTCGACGGCCGCGTTCTCGGCCAGCATCACGGCATCGCCAATTTCACGGTCGGCCAGCGCCGCGGCCTCGGCATCGCAGCTCACGCACCGCTGTTCGTGGTGCGGCTGGATGCGACCAACCGCCGCGTCGTGGTCGGCCCGCGCGATGCGCTGAAGATGCACCGCATCGCCCTGCGCGATGTCAACTGGATCGGCGGCGGCGACATCGACCGCGCCATCGGCGACGGCCTCGAGCTGTTCGTGCGCGTGCGCTCGACCCGCAGTCCCCAGCCGGCCTGGCTGCGCGGCGCCGATGGTCACTACGAGGTCGAGCTCGTCGGCGGCGAAGAGGGCGTTTCGCCCGGCCAGGCCTGCGTCTTCTACGACGCGCCATCGGGACAGGCGCGCGTGCTCGGCGGCGGCTTCATCCAGAGCGCCGCGGCGAAGGTTTCAGCCGGGACATCGCGCCCGCTGGCGGAAGCCGTGCGCGGCTAGCGCAATGCGATTGAGTCCGACTGCAGCCACCGAAAAGGTGCGCCCCCTCTCCCGCTTGCGGGGGAGGGTTGGGGAGGGGGCTCTCTCCACACGCGATATGTCGCGAGCGGGGCTGGCTTCGATCTCATCACTTATCAATTCTCGTTTCGTGTAAGGCAGGGGGCATGGCAGCAGATATCTCGCGGGCCGGGGTCGAGAAGGCCTATGGCCGCTGGGCGCCGGTCTATGATCTCGTGTTCGGCAAGGTGTTCGACGCCGGAAGGCAATCGACCATCGCGGAGGCCGATCGCATCGGCGGCCGCATCCTCGATGTTGGCGTCGGCACCGGCCTGTCGCTGTCAGATTATGCGCGCACCACGAAGATCTGCGGCGTCGACATTTCCGAGCCGATGCTGCGCAAGGCGCAACAACGCGTGCGGGCCCTTCGCCTCTCCAATGTCGAAGTGCTCTCGGTGATGGACGCGAAGAACCTCGCCTTTCCGGAAAACTTCTTCGATGCGGTGGTCGCGCAATATGTCATCACCGCCGTGCCCGATCCCGAAGGCACGCTCGACGAGTTCGTGCGCGTGCTGAGGCCCGGCGGCGAGCTGATCCTGGTCAACCACATCGGTGCCGAAAGTGGTCCGCGAAAGCTGTTCGAGCTCGCCTTCGCCCCCATCGCCCGCCGCCTCGGCTGGCGCCCGGAATTCCCGTGGGAGCGCCTCGTCAAATGGGCCGCCAAACACGGCGGGGTTACCCTCACCGAGCGCCGTCCCATGCCGCCGATGGGCCATTTTTCGCTGATCCGCTACCACAAATCGTAAGCGCAAGCGGCAAAGCCCTCACCACCCGTCATTGCTTCGCTGCGCCCGCAATGACGAGGGGGATAGCTCAGGGGACTCCACCCCGATCACATCGCACTCCCCCCGGGAACATCGCCCGCGCCCTGCGCGTTTCCCTGCCATGCGCACGACATCGAACATCATCCTGGCCGGCCTCCTGATCGCAGCCTCTGCGCCCGCGATCGCGCAGGCCCCGCCCGCCCCGGCGACGCCGCCGCAAGCGACCGCGCCGCCATCCCCGCAACACGCCGCAGCCGATTGCGCCCCCCAGGATCGCCCGAACCGCGCCACCACGCCCGATGGCACCACGACAGGGCAATCGAGGGAACCGCTCGGCGACAAACTGGCGAAATCCGACGGCGTGCTCTGCCCGCCGGCAGGCGTCGACCCCGAGATGCACGCCCCGGCGCCGAGCACCGACGGCAAGATGCCCGTCATCCCGCCCCCCGGCAGCCCCGGCGGCGACCCCACGGTCAAGCCGAAATAGGGTGAGTTTTCCGGCCGCCTGTCGCGCCGAAGTCTTGGCGAAGGCGGAGGGAGAGGCCGGAATCCCCGCAAAGCGCGGATTGCGGGTGAGGGGGACTCTCCACGAGTCGGGTGCTTAAAGCTCGGATTCCACAGCCAAATCAGCCGCGTCAGATCGTAAGCGACCTTAGCTTGACTTCCCACCGCCCCCTTCCTTATATGCCGCGCGTTCGCGAGATCGGCCTTATTCGCCGCCGCGATCCCTGTGGCGGGGTAGCTCAGCTGGTTAGAGCACGGGAATCATAATCCTGGGGTCGGGGGTTCGAGTCCCTCCCCCGCTACCAATCATCCGATGTTCAGCCCGGACACATAGGTAACGAAACGTACCTGACACATAGGTGACGACCTCGCACCGGTGTGCGGTCGACGCAAGCGCGCTGTAATCGCTGAGCGCTTGCGAAACCGATCACACCTGTCGTCAGTCGGAACTTCGAAGGGTTTAGCTGCGCTCTCCCCATTTTATGTTAGAGCAATTCAATCAAAGTATGTGATCGTCTTTTTCACGACGATTGGCTTTCCCTCGTCAAACAGAATTTTCGGAGATTCGTCCCCGGATCTCAACAACCAAAGCGCTTTGCTCAAAGACACTACATAGCTGTCCGGGGTGACGACCCTTTGTTGCAGGCAGACGAGCAATGAGTCACTCACTGTGAGTCGAAAGATATTCGGGAACACGATACCTTGTTCTCCGAGCGGCTTGCCCGAGAAACCGAAGGCATATTTGAGGTCCCGGATGTCGGTAATCTCGCCAGGCTTTATTACCATCGATGAAAAATCAAACCGCGGGTAAATCTTCGTATCTTGCTCGCCTTCGTCGCAACTCGCGTCTGTCGGAGTCCTGACGTCGTCGTACTTCAGGGCAACCAAGCCAAGATTGCTGGTGCGAGCCTGCCGATTTCCTGAGTTGATGTAAGTGAGTCCGATTGGCTGTGCAAATCCAATCCGGTCGATTGCCCTCGTTATAAGGGGTGCAGGAGAGGTGATCAGTACGCGCAAATCGTCAGTTTGTCGTAGCTTTGCCCAAAATCCAAAAGCCGAAATACCGAAACCAAACACCGTGATCAAAAATGTTACGACGCTGGCTAGGACGGCTCCCGACGATCGATTTTCATGAGTTGTCGAGCTTTGCGATTGACGGGTCTTTAGTAAGGCACGCATCTGCCTGCGATGCATCTCGGCATCTCCAACCTATATGTACATTGCTAAAGTTCGATTGCAATTTATGCGAGTGTTCGGCAGATCAGTCAATCTCGTTAGAGGAGTGCTCTTTTGGCGAATGGTCGACGCGACCGCTTCCTGTTTCGCCTCCGTCAACCTCTCCCCATAAAAATATTCCACTTTGCCGAAATTCGGAAATAGCGTATGTGTCGCCCATCCCGGCTCATCCTTGAGGGGCGGTCTCGAGTCGTCTTGATTGCGAGCCGGGGATGCGGTGGACGCGGCAGCGTCGGCGCGAGAGGTGCGGGCAGGGCGGGTAGTCCCTGTGAGCCCGTCACCGCGCGCAGACGAACGGCGCTGTCAGGTTCGTCTCGCCAGCATGCTTCCGGCAACGTCGACGAAGCCGGGTGATCATGCGGCGAACAAGCGAGCCGTGCGTATGGCAAAACCGTGTGGTCCTGGCTGTCGTTGCTACGGTCAAGCCTGTCGCGGAGGTGTGGAGCGTCCAACCGGATCAACCACATCGTCAATTCGCGGGGCGAGGGAGGCCAGAGGGAAATCGGCTCCCGGGAGAGCACGGCATAAGCCGTCAAACCATCGCGCAGGGAAGGCCGAGTGTTCGGCGCCACCTGTATGCTGCTGTGCGGTCTTCTTGCGCTACATTTTCGCGCAGCGGACCGCGGGTGCGAGGTCGGCACCCGGTCTTCCCTGCGCCCTCTTGGTTCGAGAGGGTAGAACGGAAAGCAAGAGCTCGGGCAGATAGTGCCGCGAGGGCGCACACGCGCGTCGCTTCTATTCCACCCGCTCCATGGATTCGCGCCCCGGCTGCCACGGCCAGCGACCCTCGATCTCCAGCGTCAGCGTCCAGCTCAGGAAAGTGCGAACCACGACGAGGCCGGCAAGCAGGCCGAGGCTCACGAAGGTCAGCTCGATCGCGATCGTCTTCACGATGTCGGCGGCCACCAGCACCTCGAGGCCGAGCAACAGCGATCGTCCAATGCTGATCTTGTAACTGTCGTATCGGGACGCGACGTCTCGGCCGAACAGGTACCGCGCGGACCAGATGATCCCGATGACGATGATGAACACGCCGAAGATTTCGATCCCGATGCCGACGAGGTGAATCCACTGGCTGGTGGCGGTCTCGAAGGAGGGAGAAGGATCGGCGGCGGAATTCATGTTCAGAGGCTGCGTTGCGGCATGGCGTCTCGAAGGCCGAGGGGCCGTCCAATGAGCGCGCATTGATCCACGCGCACGGTACGCATCATTGATCAAGATCAACGAACCGCTCGCAGGCGCGAAGATGCTGCCGTCGTCGACCGATCGGAAGCCGTGGATGGGAAAGGAAGTGGCATGCAGCTCTGGCTGATCCCCACGCTCTACGCGATTGCGAGCGTCGCGGCCGGCTTCCTGGTGCCGCGCCTGGAATCGACGTTCCTGGCCGTCAGCCTCAACCTGTCGACGTCCTCCGCCCAGGCTTACCTGTCGGCGGTCGCCTCCGGCATGATGGCGCTGACCGGCATCGTGTTCTCGATCGCCTTCGTGCTCGTCCAGTTCAATGCCGTGGTCTATTCGCCCCGCCTCGTCGTCTGGTTCGCGCGAGACCGACTGTTGTTTCATTCGCTCGGCATGTTCGTAGCGACTTTCATGTACAGTCTCTCCACGCTCGCCTGGGTCGATCGCCAGGGGACCGAAGGCGTGCCTCTGCTGTCCGCGGCGATCGTGGCCGCCATGCTGGTGGCCAGCGTGCTGATGCTTGCGCAGCTCGTGCAGCGTTTGAACAATCTCCAGATCATCAGGGTGCTGCAGGCGCTCGGCGATACCGGCCGGCAAGTCATCGCCAGCACGTATCAGTCCACCCCGTGGCGGAGATCGGGCAAGGCTGCCCCAGCCCAGCAGCAGGCCTATCCGGCGGAGGTGACCGTCAGGCACGTCGGCAATCCGCAGTCGGTAGCTTCGATCGATATCGGCAGGCTGGTCGACCACGCGCGCCGGCTGGACGTCGTCATCGTGCTGGAGTGCGGTGTCGGCGACACGCTGCTCGAAGACAGTGTCGTGCTCCGCGCTCGGGGCGGGACGTATCCGGCAGCCGAGAAGGAGCTGAACGCATGCGTTCATCTCGACGAGCAACGCACCTTCGAGCAGGACCCGAAATATGCGATGCGGCTGCTCGTCGATGTCGCCATCAAGGCGCTGTCCCCGGCTATCAACGATCCGACCACCGCCGTGCAGGCCATCGATCAGATCGAGGACCTGCTGCGGCGGCTGGCGAAATGCGATCTGGAGGCCTGTTGGGCGTTCGACGACGAGGGTGTTCCAAGGGTGCTCTATCGGATGCCGACCTGGGAGGATTATCTCGCGCTGGCCTTCGATGAAATCCGGCAGTTCGGATCGACCTCCATCCAGGTGATGCGCCGCCTGCGCGCCGCGCTCGCTGAGCTCGCCGAATGTGGCGATGAGCGGCGCGCGAAACAGGTTCGCGACTATCTGGGTCATCTCGACGCCGGGATCGAGCGGTCCAGCTTCGATTCCGAGGATCGCGCCGCAGCCCGCGTCGAGGACCGCCAGGGGCTCGGCTTGTCGCACCCTCACGAGGTGCAATCGGCAAATTTTGCGGGCTCCGGCGAGAAAGGACGGGCAGTCTCGTGATCGTGCAGGCGACCGGATTGACACGCGCCAGACTGCGAGCCCCGCGCGTGGCGGCGGTGGCGGGAATCCTGTTTTCGGTGCTGCTGCTCGCGGTGTTCTGGTTGATGCGGCGCTCCGTCCCGGCCGATCCGCTCGAGCCGGGCGCTTGGCTTCACGGCGGCACCGGCAATGTCGCCTTGGCGTTAAACCTCGTGCCCTTCGCGGGCGTGGCATTCCTGTGGTTCGTCGGCTTTCTGCGCGACCGGCTGGGCACGCGCGAGGACCAGTTCTTCGCAACGATCTTCTTCGGCAGCGCGGTGCTGCTGCTCGCGATGTTGTTTGCCGCCGCCGCCGTCATCGGCGCCGTCATTCTGGCCTTCCACGCTGCGCCGAACGTGCTGATCAATTCCGCGACATTTCATTTCGGCCGGGGCCTGGCCTACGGAATGGTCAACATCTATCTCGTCAAGACCGCCTCCGTATTCATGATGACGACGTCGACGATCGCGCTCTATACGGGACTGACGCCACGCTGGCTCGCCTATGGCGGCTATGCAGTTGCCGCCATCCTCCTGATCGGAAGCTACTACATCGACTGGAGCCTCGTCGTCTTCCCGTTCTGGGTGCTCCTGGTGAGCATCAACATCTGGCTCAAGAAGGACGAGCGCGAGGTGCGCTCGTGAGGACGCTCCGCCAGCTTCTTACGGGAGAGGAGTTGATACGGCTGGTGATCCGTATCGGATTGCTCGCTCTGCTGATCATCTGGGCGCTTGTCCTGATCCGCCCGTTCGGGACGATTCTCGTCTGGGCGTTCGTGCTGGCCGTCGCGTTCAACCCCGTCTTCGTCAGGCTGGCAAAGATTCTCGGAGGACGGCCGAAGCTCGCAGCGGGCCTTCTCACCGTGGTCAATCTTCTCGTTCTTATCGGGCCGGCGGCGTGGCTCGGTATCGGCGCGGTGGAGGGACTCAGGGATTTTGCCGGGCAATTGACGGCCGGCGAGCTCAAGATTCCGTCTGCACCGGAGGCGATCAAGAGCTGGCCGCTCATCGGACCACAGCTCCATGAGCTCTGGGACCAGGCCTCGTCGAACATTCGCTCGGCTCTGCGCACGGTCGCTCCCTACCTGAAGCCGTTTGCCGGAACGCTCCTCGGGCTCGTCGGCGACGCCGGCGTCGGCGCCGTCAAGTTTCTGCTGTCGGTGGCAGTGGCCGGATTCATCCTGCCGTATGGCCAACTGTTCGTGGCGGCGGGACGGGGATTTCTGTCGCGGATCGTGCCCGAACAGAGCGAGCACTTTCTGGATCTCGCGGGGGCGACGATCCGCGCGGTATCCCAAGGTGTGATCGGTATCGCGGTCATCCAGGCCCTGCTTGCGGGGATCGGCTTCAACCTAGCGGGCATTCCGATTGCCGGCCTGCTCGCATTCGTTGTGCTGCTGCTCTCCATCGTGCAGATCGGCGCGGCAATCGTCATGCTGCCCGTGATCATCTGGATCTGGACTGACAAGGACGTCACCACGGCAGTTCTGCTGACGCTGTTTCTCGTGATCGTCGGTCTGCTCGACAACGTCTTGAAGCCGCTGCTGATGGGCCGTGGGCTTACGACGCCGACCCTGGTGATCCTGCTCGGGGTGATCGGCGGGACCCTCGCGCACGGCATCGTCGGCCTCTTTATAGGGCCCATCGTTTTGTCGCTGCTCTGGGAATTGTCGGTGGCGTGGATCGCCATCGACCGTTCTGCCTCCGCTCGCAGTTCGGCCGACCGTTGACCTAGGTCAACGTATCTCCCCGCGCGCGGGCTCTCTATGAAGGGGCGGACAGAAGAGGTCGGAACATGTCGATGGAAACTCCAAATCTCCCAGGTGGTCCCATGTCCGGGCTCGTCGCTTCGGCGGTGGAGTATCTAGTGGACGCAGGACAGCGAAGCGTGCTGTTTCTGGACATCATGCGCCGACGGGGGGACCAATATCGCGAGCACGTCGCGCAGACCGCACCCCACGTCCTGCAATATGCCGCCGAACTGATCATCGACGGCCGCAAGCTCGACGAGCCGGTCAATTATGCGCTTGTCCGCATCATTCCCCCCAAGGGCGTCGAGATCGATCCCGAGCGGCGGCCGTTCATCGTGGTCGATCCACGCGCTGGACATGGCCCGGGCATTGGCGGCTTCAAGGCCGATAGCGAGATCGGCGTTGCGATGAAGGCGGGTCATCCCTGCTATTTTGTCGGTTTCCTGCCCGAGCCAATGCCGGGGCAGACCATCGAGCGCATCGCCCGCGCCGAGGCGCTGTTCATCGAGAAGGTCATCAGCCTGCATCCCAAGGCCGACGGCAAGCCATGCGTGATCGGCAACTGCCAGGCCGGCTGGGCCGTGATGATCCTTGCGTCGCTGCGGCCGGAGTTGTTCGGGCCGATCATCGTCGCCGGCGCGCCGCTCGCCTATTGGGCGGGCGTGCATGGCAAATATCCGATGCGCTATTCGGGCGGACTGCTGGGGGGAAGCTGGCTGACCGCGCTCGCCAGCGATCTTGGCGCCGGCAAGTTCGACGGCGCCTGGCTGGTGCAGAACTTCGAGAACCAGAATCCGTCGAACACGCTGTGGACCAAGCAGTACAACGTCTATTCCAAGGTCGACACCGAAGCGGATCGTTATCTCGAATTCGAGCGCTGGTGGGGCGGCCACGTCAATCTGAACGCCGAGGAGATCCAGTTCATCGTCGATGAACTGTTCATCGGCAACAACCTGGCCGCCGGCAAGATCGAGATGTCCGACGGCCAGAAGGTCGATTTGCGAAACATTCGATCGCCCATTCTGGTGTTCTGTTCCGAGGGCGACAACGTCACGCCCCCACAGCAGGCGTTGGACTGGATTCTGGATTGCTACGCGGATGTCGACGAGATCAGGGCTTACGGGCAGACCATCGTCTATACCGTCCACCAGAGCGTCGGGCATCTCGGCATCTTCGTCTCGGGCGGCGTCGCCAAGAAGGAGCATGCGG
>NZ_JADFUE010000049.1:0-47848 GCF_054967145.1 Bradyrhizobium sp. UFLA06-24 | reverse complement strand
AGTCGTTGCCGCGGCGCAGCTCGAGCGTGACTTCGCCGGTGACGGCTCGGGCGACCCAGCGCTGCGCGGTCTCGCGCAGCATCAACGCCTGCGAGTCGAACCAGCGCCCCTGATAGAGCAGACGCCCGAGGCGCATGCCGCTGATGCGATACTGCTCGATGGTGTCTTCGTTGTGAATGCCGGTGACGAGGCGCTCGTAAGCAATATGCAGGAGCGCCATGCCCGGCGCCTCGTAGATGCCGCGGCTCTTGGCCTCGATGATGCGATTCTCGATCTGGTCGCTCATGCCGAGGCCATGGCGGCCGCCGATGGCGTTGGCTTCGAGGAACAGCGCGACGGGATCGGAGAAGGTCTTGCCGTTCAGCGCGACCGGCTGACCTTCCTCGAAACGCACCACCACCTTCTCGGCCTTCACGACGCAGTCGTCGCGCCAGAACGGCACGCCCATGATCGGGTTGACGATCTTGATGCCGCTGTCGAGGCTCTCGAGATCCTTGGCCTCGTGCGTGGCGCCGAGCAGATTGCTGTCGGTCGAATACGCCTTCTCGGCGCTCATCTTGTAGGCAAAGCCCTGCGCGGTCATGAACGCCGACATCTCGGCGCGGCCGCCGAGCTCGTCGATGAACTGCTGGTCGAGCCAGGGCTTGTAGATGCGCAAGGACGGATTGGTCAAAAGGCCGTAGCGATAGAAGCGCTCGATGTCGTTGCCCTTGAAGGTCGAGCCGTCGCCCCAGATGTTGACGCCGTCCTCCTTCATAGCGGCCACCAGCATCGTGCCGGTCACCGCCCGCCCGAGCGGCGTCGTGTTGAAATAGGTGATGCCGCCGGTCGAGATGTGGAAGGCGCCTGATTGAATCGCGGCGATGCCCTCGTGGACGAGCTGTGTCCGGCAATCGACCAGCACGGCCTTCTCGGCACCGAATGCCTCCGCCTTGCGCGGGATCTCGTTGTAATCGGCCTCATCGGGCTGACCGAGGTTGGCGGTATAGGCGTAGCAGCGCGCGCCCTTCTGCTTCATCCAGAGCAGCGCCGCTGAGGTGTCGAGGCCGCCCGAAAAAGCGATGCCGACTTTCTCACCCTTGGGCAGGCTTTTCAGGATCGTGGTCATGGGGCTTCCAATCGGGTCTCAGGGCTGATGAGGGGCGTGTTTGACCGCGCGAATATCAAATTTCGCAGGGCTCGGCACGCATTTAATGGCTCAAACCGAGGGCTCGGGACCCGCCTTGCGGCTGAACAGGCGCTGGCGGAGCCGGTAGGCGGGCATGTTCAGACGGGTCAGAGCCGCATCGACCGCCTCGTCCGAAAACCGGGTCCGCGGCCAGCGGTAGATCAGCGCGAAACCGAACCAGATCACGACGAAGGTGACGAGGCCGGCGGTCGCGACGTCAGTGAAGAAGTGTCCGCCGAAGGCCATGCGGAGTCCTGATGTCACGGCCCCGAACACGACTGCGCCGGCATAGGCGAGCGGCCGCCACGCCGGCGGCGCCAGCGCGGCCGGCGCCAGCGTCCAGAACGCGGTTGCACCTTCGCCCGAGAAGAACGAGCAATTGCGCGCGCAGCCGCCGCGGGGATCCCACCACGGCACGAATTGCTGGTCGCCGGCAAACTCGGTCACCACCACCGGCCGCGGGCGGCCCCAATAGGTCTTGAAGGCGAGGTTGGAGAGAATGACGGCCGACAGGATGATGGTGACCAGCAGGAACACGATCGTGCGGCCCGACACCATCAGGGGACGGTCGGGCCTGATCATTTTCACCACCAGTGCGACCAGCGACGGCAGCACGCAAGCCCAGGAGACCCACATCGCAGCGTCCCGCGCGATCTCGGCCCAGCCGTTCTGCTTGAGCGGAAACGTCTTGGTCGCAGGATCGAAGAACAGCGCGGCAAGCTTGAGATCGAGCTCGGGATAGAGGCCGAAAACGACGCCGATCACGAGCCACAGCGAAAGGGCGATGAAGAGTCCAGTCCGGTTCATGGCGCGCGGTTTAGCGGAGCGGGACGACGATGAAAACCCAGGATTCCGTCATTCCGGCCGCGAATTCGACGGCAGCGGCGGGGGCGGCTGGCGCGGGGCCGGCGGGATGCGCCATGCCCCGGCGTTGCGGCCGGCGATCAGCCAGTAGACGATTCCGGCGACGATGCCCGCGCCGGTCATGATCTCCAGATGCCGGCGCACGATGCCTTCGAATCGCAATGTTTCGGAGTCGAACGGAACGAGCCCGAGATAGCAGGCGAGCCCGACGAGGCCGCCGCCGACAGCGTAGGCCAGCGCGCTGCGGATATAGAGCGCTTCGGTGATCGCGACGATCACCGCCGCCGGCACCAGCGCGAAACCAGAAACAAAAATGAAGCCGAAGCCGAGCAGGATGTCGATCGTGCCCTGATCGACGGGACCGGCGCCGAGATCGGAAAACTCCGGAAACAGCAGCGCGCCGACCACGATCATGCCGCCGACGAAACAGGCGGCGAGAAAGCCGATAAAGATGATGATGAGGCGGCCGATCAGGGACATGACGGGACTCTCTCGGTCATTGCGAGCGTAGCGAAGCAATCCAGAGATGCCTCCGCGGAGGCAGGCTGGATTGCTTCGTCGCTACGCTCCTCGCAATGACGAGGATGCGACGGCGCGCACATCAGGCTAATCCGTCATCGCCATGGCGCGCAGCGCCTGGCGTTCCCTGGCCGACAGCTTTTCCGTCTCCGACTTGAGCTGGCCGCAGGCAGCGAGGATGTCGCGGCCGCGCGGCGTGCGCACCGGCGAGGAATAGCCGGCGTTGAAGATGTATTCGGAGAACTTTTCGATCTGGTCCCAATCCGAACATTCATAGGCGGTGCCGGGCCAGGGATTGAACGGGATCAGGTTGATCTTGGCGTGAATGCCCTTGAGCAGCTTCACCAGCAGCTTTGCATCGTCGAGCGAATCGTTGACGCCCTTGAGCATCACATATTCGAAGGTGATGCGGCGCGCGTTCGAGGCGCCGGGATAGTCGCGGCAGGCCTGCAGCAGATCCTTGATCGGATATTTGCGGTTGAGCGGCACCAGCTCGTTGCGCAGCTCGTCGCGCACCGCATGCAGCGAGATCGCCAGCATGACGCCGATCTCCTCGCCGGCGCGCACGATGTTCGGCACCACGCCCGAGGTCGACAGCGTGATGCGGCGGCGGGAGATGCCGATGCCTTCGTTGTCGCCGACGATCAGAAGCGCATCGCGCACCGCGTCGAAATTGTAGAGCGGCTCGCCCATGCCCATCATCACGATATTGGTGACGCGGCGCGTGCCGTCCTCGCGGTCGGCCCAGTCGTTCAGGCGATCGCGCGCGACCATGATCTGGCCAACGATCTCGCCGGCGGTGAGGTTGCGCACCAGGCGCTGCGTGCCGGTGTGGCAGAAGGCGCAGTTCAGCGTGCAACCGACCTGCGAAGAAACGCAAAGCGTGCCGCGATCGGTCTCGGGAATGTAGACGCACTCGACTTCGTGCGCCTTCTCGACGGAGTCGCCGCTCGGCAGCCGCAGCAGCCATTTGCGGGTGCCGTCATTGGATATCTGCTCGGCCACGACTTCGGGCCGGTCGACGGTGAAGCGCTGCGCGAGTTCGGCGCGAATGCCCTTCGAGATCGAGGTCATGTCGTCGAAGCTCTGGGCGCCGCGGAAATAGAGCCAGTGCCAAAGCTGCTGCACGCGCATCTTGCGCTGCGCCGGAGCGACGCCGATCTCGCCGAGGCGATCGGCAAGCTCAGTGCGCGACAATCCGATCAGCGAGGGTTTTGCCAGCGGCACATAGGTTTCGAGCGGAGTCTTCTCCACCAGGATTGCGTCGCGCGGCTCGGTCGTCGGTTGCATTGGCTACCTGAGTAGTTTGCTGTCTCGTCATGCCCGGGCCTGTCGGGGCATCCACGTTCTTTTCCGCCTGTCGCAGCGCGTGGATGGCCGGGTCAAGCCCGGTCATAACGACTGAAATTCTGGAACCGCCCCTATATAGCAACCGGAACGGCCGATTGCGACCTTCTCGCCCGCAGCCTTAATGCCTGCAATCCTGCGCGATCTTGTCGAGCGCCTGGGCAAGGCCCTTCAGCGAGAAAGTATCCGTCGTCTCCGTGCCCTTGGCCGAGACGCCTTTGACGACCAAATCGGCGGATTTGCGCATGGCCTCCACCATCCGCTCCTCCTCGGCCGCGTTCTTGATCCAGAGGCCGTCGCCCTGCGTGTACATCGCAAAGGAGGCGCCGCCGACCTCGATGGTGGATTCGGAGCCCGGCTTCAGCGCGTAGCCGATCATGACCGAGACTTCGTTGTTCACCTTCTCGGCCGGCCGGGTCGAGACGAAGGCATAGGCGGGATCGCGCGGCCGGTTCGGCGGATTGGTCTTGGACGAGGACGGCTTGGCCAGGGCAAAGCAGACCTTCTTGCCATTGGGTGTCGCCGAATAGGCTCCCCAGGTGCCGAACTGGCCGATCAGGGTCGGCTCCGCACCACCCGCGACCGCCGCTGAAGGGACCGACTTGCCCTCGGGCTTGGCTGCCGTCTTCGCAGCCGTCTTGGCGGCAGCGGGTTTTGCCGCAGTCTTCGGCGCCGGTTGCGCCGTCTGCGCGCGCGCGGAATCACCTGTTCCCCACGCCGTCACGCCAGTCATCAAAGCCAAAAAGAGCACCCGCCACATGCCGGAGTGGTTCCCTCAATATTGTGACTGGAAGATGGCCCGGTCGCGCTTTGTCCCCGGTCAGGGATAGCCGGGAAAGTTCAATTTGGGAAGGCAGTTAGCGGGGCGAGACGGTCAGCTTTTGGACCGCGCGGCGCGTTGTTCGGCCCATTGCGCGTCCGACCATTGCAACAGGTCCTCGGCGCCGGAACTGCGCAGATGCGCGCCGCCGTCGATCACCACCATCTCACCGTTGATGTAAGCGGCGCGATCGGAAATCAAGAAGCTGGCGAGGTCGGCCAGCTCGCTGTGGTCGCCGGTGCGGCCCAGCGGATTGCGCATCAGGCTGTCGTCACGGCCCTGGAGCCGCAACTGTCCGGACGCACCCGGCGTCGGGAACGGCCCCGGCGCGATCGCCACGGTCCGGATACCCTTCGGCCCCCATTCCACCGCCAGGCTCTTGGTCATCGCCAACACCGCCGATTTCGCCATTGCCGAGGGAACGGTGAAGGCGCGGCCGGTGATGGTCGAGGTCGACAGGATCGAGAGCACGACGCCCTTGTGCCGACCGTCGATCCAGCGTTTGCCCGCGGCGAGCGTGCAATACATCGCCCCATGCAGCGTCGGCGCCAGGATGGCATCGGCCGCGCGGAAGGACAGATGCTCGCTCTGCGCGATGAAAGTCGCGGCGGCATTGTTGACGAGGATGTCGAGCGGCGCTTCGCGCCAGATCGCATCCATCATCGCGGCGACGGCGGCGCCGTCGCGAACATCGCAGGCTGATGTCGTGACCTTGCCGCCGGTTTGCGCGCGCATCTCGGCTGCGGTTGCCTCCAGACGATCGCGCTTGCGGCCGCAGATCACGAGCTCTGCGCCGAGCGTGAGGAAGCGTCGGCCCATTGCCGCACCGAGGCCCGAGCCGCCGCCGGTGACGAGGATGCGCTTGTTCTTGAGCAGGCCTGTTTCAAACATCGTTTGAATCCTCGCTGTTTCCACACACTCCGTCATAGCGAGCACCAGCGAAGCAATCCCAGACTATTTTCCGCAGGGCGGACTCTGGATTGCTTCGCTTGCGCTCGCAATGACGAGGATAGGCCTGCGCATCGCCGCGGGCAAAGAATCCGGATTGTCGGGCCGCACCAAATCCGGCAAAACCGGCCCAACTATAATTCCCTCGAAACGCTTCAGGTGCCGCCATGAAAGCCATTCTCTGCTCGCAATATTGCCAGCCCGACGATCTCGTGCTCGCCGATGTGCCGGATCCGGTGGCGGGTCCCGGCGAAGCCGTGATCGCGATCAAGGCGGCAGCCCTGAATTTTTTCGACATCCTGATGATTCAGGGCAAGTACCAGATCAAGCCGCCCTTCCCGTTCTCGCCGGCCGCGGAGGTTGCGGGCGTGATCGAGAGCATCGGCCCCGGTGTCACTGATCTCAAGGTCGGCGACCGCGTGGTCGCGTCGTGCGGCCACAACGGCGCGCGTGAAAAGATCGCCCTGCCGGCGGCATCCATCGTGAAGATCCCCGACAATCTCGATTACGACCGCGCGGCCGGCATCATCATCATCTACGGCACCGCGCTGCATGCGCTGGAGGATCGCGCCAGCCCCAAGCCGGGCGAGACGCTCGCGGTGCTGGGTGCGGCCGGCGGCACCGGCCTTGCCGCCTGCGAGCTCGGCAAGCTGATGGGCCTGAAAGTGATCGCCTGCGCTTCGTCGGACGAGAAGCTTGCCTTTGCCAAAGCGCACGGCGCCGAGCTGACGCTGAACTACGCCAAGGAAGATCTGAAGGAAGGTTTGCGCAAACTCACCGACGGCAAGGGCGTCGACATCATCTTCGATCCCGTGGGCGGCGCTTACGCCGAACAGGCGCTGCGCTCGATCGCCTGGGAAGGGCGCTTCCTGGTGATCGGCTTTGCCGCCGGCGATATTCCGAAGATGCCGCTGAACCTCGCGCTGCTGAAGGGCTGCGATATCCGCGGCGTGTTCTGGGGCGCATGGACCCGGGTCAATCCCGCCAAGAACCGCGCCAATCTCGAGAAGCTCGTGAAGTGGACGGCGGAAGGAAAGATTTCATCGCATGTCGACCGCACCTTCCCGCTGGCGCAGACCGCCGACGCGCTGAAAGTGCTGGCGGGACGCCAAGCCATGGGCAAGGTGATCTTGCATCCGTGAGGATGCGCCAAAAACTCCGCTGTCGTCGCCCGGCTCGACCGGGCGACCCAGTTTTCCAGAGACGTCAGCGGCGGAGCCGGGAAGGCGCGGCGTACTGGATGCCCCGGTCAAGCCGGGGCATGACGGCGGTGTGAGTGGCTGAGGTCGCGCGCGCTATTACGCCGCCTCCGCCTTCTCCTCCGCCTCATCCACCCCGCGCTTCAGCGCGGCTCGCGCCGCCTCGCGGTGCTCCGAGGTGATGTGGCTCGCGACCATGCGGATGGCGGTGGCAAGCACGGCGGCGTCATCGGTGAAGCCGAGCACCGGCATCACGTCGGGAATGAAGTCGAACGGCAGGATGAAATAGGCAATCGCGCCCAGCAGCGAGGCCTGGACGTGGCGCGGCGTCTGCCGGTCGAACGCGCAATAATAGGCGGCGAGCAGGTCTTCTGCGAACGGCAGCTGCGCGGCGACGCGCTTCAGCTTGCGCCAGAAGCGACGTCGAACACTCTCCCGATCTTCCGCGAGCCGATCGGCCGGTTCGAAGCCGACGCTGTGTTCGGCAGCCATCTTTGCAAACTCCCCGCTCGATCCGGCGCGGCCGAAGGCCGCATCCGGTGACGATCACAAGATGGGGATGCGCATGCTGCCCGCAAGACGTCAGCCCTGCGTCAGCTTGGCAATCCCGTTCATCTTGGTAGCGAGTTCGATGTCGAGATTGGTGACGCCACCGGCGTCGTGAGTGGACAGCACCACCTCGACCGTCTTGTAGACGTTGCGCCATTCGGGATGGTGATCCATTTTCTCGGCGACCAGCGCGGCCCGGGTCATGAAGCCGAACGCCTCGTTGAAGTCCCTGAAGACGAAGGTTTTCCCGATGGCGTCGCGGCCCTGGACCTCGGTCCAGCCCGGGATACCACCCAGCGCCTCTTTGCGTGCGTCCGCCGACAGCCGCTCTGCCATGATGGCCTCCGTTTCAGGGGAACTTTACCCTAACACCGTGCTTACGGTCCGGGTCCAAAGGGGATTTCGCCCGGTCCGCTAACCATGACGGAGATGTAACCCCGCCGGACAAGAAATTTGCTATAATTACAGGCGTAAATCGCCGGCCAAGATGAAACTGAGCCTGAAGCGCCTGTTTGGGAGATCGATGACCGGGGGATTGGACCTGGCCGAAGCGCCCCCTCCGCCTTCGCCGCGATCGGCGGCGCGGAAGACGGCGCTCGTGTCTCTGGCGCTGGTGCTCGCCATCATCGGCGCGCTGGCGGGCGGCTACTATTTCGCGATGCGGCCCGTGGTGCTGAAGATCGCGGTCGGTCCAGCCAATAGCGACGACGTCAAGGTGGTGCAGGCGCTGACGCAGGCCTTCGCGCAGAGCAAGGGATACGTCCGGCTGCGCCCGATCCAGACCGACAGCGCCATCGCCAGCGCGAGTGAGCTCGCCGAGGGCAAGGCCGATCTCGCCATCATCCGCGGCGATCTCGATGTGCCGAAGAATGCGCAAGCCGTCGCAACGCTGCGCAAGAACGTCGTGGTGCTGTGGTCGGTATCCGGAAAGGGCAAGAAGAAGGGCGCGAAGATCACCAAGATCGCGCAGCTCGCCGGCCATCGCGTCGGCGTGGTCGGCCGCACGCCGGCCAACGTCAGTTTGCTCAAGGTGATCCTCCAGCAATATGGCGTCGATCCCGCCAAGGTGGAAGTCGTGCAGTTTCCGGCGAGCGAGGCCGCCGAGGCGATCAGGGCACAGAAGGCCGACGTCTATCTCGCGGCCGGTCCCGTCAACAGCAAGATCACGTCCGATGCGATTGCCGCCTCCGCCAGGGATGGCAGTACGCCGACCTTCCTTGCGATCGATTCGGCGGATGCGATCGCACAAAACCATCCGGTCTATGAATCCTCGGAGATTCCTGCCGGCACCTATGGCGGCTCGCCTGATCGCCCCGACGACGAGGTCAAGACGATCAGCTTCTCGCACCACATCGTGGCGCGCAAAGGCCTGTCGGAGACCACGGTCGCGGCCTTCACCCGGCAGCTCTTCGCCGTGCGCCAGCAATTGCTGACCGAGTTCCCGCAGGCCGCGAAGATCGAGACGCCCGATACCGACAAGGATGCGGTGATCCCGGTGCATCCGGGCGCGGCCGCGTTCGTCGATGGCGAAGAGAAGACCTTCCTCGACAAGTACAGCGATTACATCTGGTGGAGCCTGATGGCGCTTTCGGCCATGGGCTCGATCGGCGCCTGGTTCGCCGGCTACCTCAAGAAGGACGAGCGCAACACCAACAACCATCAGCGCGAGCGCCTGCTCGACATGCTGGTCGCTGCCCGCAAGAGCGAGACCGCCGACGAGCTCGACCAGATGCAGGCCGAAGCCGACGAGATATTGCGCGACACGCTGCGCTGCTACGATCACGGCGCCATCGAAGAAGGCGCGCTGACCGCCTTCAACATCGTCCTCGATCAATTCCATGCCGCGATTGCCGACCGCAAAGTCGTGCTGTCCAGCCTGCCGCCGAACCTGCAGCGCGCCGGCGCCCAATTCCGTGCCGCCGGCAATGCATAAGGGCCCGCACGCGTAATCGCCGCGTCACACTGTCTCGATATAGCCTCTAACCTCATCCCAGCGACCGCCGCCTCGGCGGGGCCTGCGCGATCTCGAGAGCATCGCCATGAAAATCAGATTTTCCCGCCGCAAATTCCTCACCACCGGCGCCGGTGCGCTCGGCGCGATCGCGATGCCGCATCTGTCGCGCGCGGCGGACCGGCCCATGGTCACCCATGGCGTGCAATCCGGCGACGTCACGGTGGACGGCGGCGTGATCTGGGCGCGGACCGACCGGCCCGCACAGATGCTGGCCGAGGTGGCGACGACGAATTCGTTCAAGAACGCCCGCGCGCTGCCGCCGATCGCCGCGCTGCCCGAGAGCGACTTCACCGCCAAGATGCTGGTGGAAAATCTGCCCGCTGGCCAGGACATCTTCTACCGCGTCCGCTTCCGCGATCTCTCGCACACCGCGATCGAAGGCGAGCCGGTGGTGGGCCGCTTCCGCACCGCGCCGGCCGATCGCCGCGATGTCAGCTTCGTCTGGGGCGGCGACGTCGCGGGCCAAGGCTGGGGCATCAATCCCGATGACGGCGGCATGGTCACGTTCGAAACCATGCGCAAGCACCGGCCGGATTTCCTGCTGCATTCCGGCGACACGATCTACGCCGACGGCGTGATCCCGTCCGAAGTCAAGCTGACCGACGGCAAGGTCTGGAAGAACGTCACCATCCCCGAGAAGGCCAAGGTCGCCGAGACGCTGGACGAGTACCGCGCCGCGCACAAATACAATTTCACCGACGACAATGTCCGCGCCTTCAATGCCGAAGTGCCGATCTTCGTGCAGTGGGACGATCACGAGGTGACCAACAATTGGTCGCTGTCGAAGGATCTTCCTGCTGCCTACAAGGTGCGCGACATCTCGCTGCTGGCGGCGCGCGCGTCTCGCGCCTTCCACGAGATGTATCCGATGCGCGAGAGCATCAACGAGCCGGGCCGGGTCTATCGCCAGATCTCCTACGGGCCGCATCTGGACGTCTTCGTGCTCGACGAGCGTAGCTATCGCGGCCCGAACGGCGCCAACCTGGAGACGGAGTACGGCCCGGCCAGCTACTTCCTCGGCCCAGAGCAGATGGCCTGGTTGAAGCGCGGCCTGCTCAATTCGCGCGCGACCTGGAAGGTGATCGCCTCCGACATGCCTCTCAGCCTGATCGTCTACGACGATGCGACCAACAAGAAGGGCTCGGAAGCCTTCGCGCAGGGCGACGGCCCGGCACGCGGCCGCGAGCTCGAAATCGCCGACATCCTGCGCTTCATCAAGATGGCGCCGATCAGGAATACGGTGTGGCTGACGGCGGACGTGCACTACGCCGCCGCGCATTATTACGATCCCAACAAAGCGCAATTCCAGGATTTCGAGCCGTTCTGGGAATTCGTCTCGGGTCCGCTGCATGCCGGCACGTTCGGCCCGAACGAGCTCGACAACACGTTCGGCCCCGACGTGCGCTTCATCAAGGCGCCCGGCCTGGACAAGCAGAACCTGCCGCCCTCCGCGGGCATGCAGTTCTTCGGTCACGTCAAGATCGACGGTGCCTCCGGACAGATGACCGTGACGTTGCGCGACCGTGCCGACGTCGCGCTATGGTCGACCACGCTGGATCCGAAATTCGCCTGAAGCTGCTCAACCGCCGCGGATCTGCAACGCCGCCTCCAGCGCATCGCTGGAGCACGGCTTCTGCAGACGCGGACGGCCGGCAAATTGGGCGGGAATGCCGGTCTCCGCGCCATAGCCGGTGACGAAGACAAAGGGAATGTCCAGCGCGGCGAGCCGCTCGGCGATTGCAAAGCTCTTCTCGCGGATCAGCTCCACATCGAGCAGCGCGAAGTCCGGCGCACGTGCCGCGATCGCGTCCAGCGCCTGGGCCACCGAGCCCACCGTGCGCACGCTCCGCACGCCGAATCCGAGCAGGCGGTCCTCGAAATCAATCGCAATGATCGGATCGTCCTCGACGATCAATACGTCGGCAGGGATATCGGCCGAGCCGTCCGGGGAGGCAGGTATCATGGTCCTGGCTATTGAGGGTTGCATCGTTGTCACCGGTCAGGACAGCCTCATGCCGACACCTGCGCCCAGCGCATCGGAGGGTTCCCGGAACGAAACTCACCACAGAACAGTTTTGTCGTCTGTCCACATGTGCACACAGCCCTTGGACGGAACTCGCTAATGTGGAGTGCAGGACAGGGAGTTCACGATGGATGCGCGGATCAGCAAGGCCAACGAGGTCGACACCCGGCCCGCCAACAATCTGCTGCGGCGTTTGAGCGCGGTCGATTACGCGCTGCTCGCACCGCACGTCACCGTGGAGGATATCGGCGCGAGCCATCTGCTCTACAATCCCGGCGACGATGTCCAGGTCGTGCACTTTCCCTGCGGTCCGTCGCTTGCGACGTTTCTCGTCCCGAATGAAGACGGCCGCGACGTCGAGACCATCCTGGTCGGCCGCGAAGGCGCGGTGGGCGGCATCGTCAGCGAAGGATTCCTTCCGGCTTATACCCGCATCTGCGTGAAATTCGGCGGCCCGTTCGCGCGCATCCACGTCGGCAAGCTGGAGGCGGCAAAGGCCCGCTCGCCGTCGCTGCGCAACATCTTCGCCCGCTACGCCGATTGCATGCTGGCGCAGATCTTCCAGTCGACCGCCTGCAACGCGATTCATTCGATCGAGCAACGCACGGCGAAATGGATCGTCGCGGCGATGGAGCGGACCGGCGACGAGAGCAGCGTGCCGCTGACGCACGAGCAGCTCGCGACACTGCTCGGCGTCGGCCGCTCTTATGCCAGCCGCGTGCTGCAATCGTTCAAGGCCGAAGGCGTGCTCGACACAAGGCGCGGCGCGATCCTGGTCCGCAATCATGACGGCTTGCGCCTGCGCGCCTGCCTCTGCAATGACGCCGTGAAGCTGCATTTCGAGGAGGTGCTGCGCGGGGTCTATCCGTCCGAGGAGCCCGAGAGCCGCGCCGCGCCGGGCTGACCGGGACAGCCGGCTGCGCGAATATCAGGCCGATTTGGACGTGATCGCCTAAGCTCCGGGGATTCCCGGACAAAATTCAATCAACCAACTCCGAAAGAACGCATTGTTTTTTGGCGTTTTTTCCCTATATTGCGCCGCAAACGCATTGGGCTACCCGGTCGATATGGCCGGGTTTCCTTTTTGGGCGTAGCAGGCCCCGTTTTCCACGTTTCAGCGTTGTTCCCGCGAACAGGTCCCGGCTTGACCGGCGAGATCGCGCTTAACCCATTGTCCGACCGCAAAGAAGCTCGCTCATGAATCTTCGTAACGTCGCCATCATCGCCCACGTCGACCACGGCAAGACGACCTTGGTCGACAAGCTCCTCCAGCAATCCGGCACGTTCCGCGAGAACCAGAAGGTGACCGATCGCGCCATGGACTCCAACGATCTGGAGCGCGAGCGCGGCATCACCATCCTGGCCAAGGCGGCCTCGGTGCAGTGGAAGGACACCCGCATCAACATTGTCGACACTCCCGGCCACGCCGATTTCGGCGGCGAAGTGGAGCGCATCCTGAACATGGTGGACGGCGCGCTGGTGCTGGTGGACGCCGCCGAAGGCCCGCTGCCGCAGACCAAGTTCGTGGTTTCCAAGGCGCTCAAGGTCGGCCTCAAGCCGATCGTCGTCATCAACAAGGTCGACCGCCCCGACGCGCGCCCAACCGAAGTCATCAACGAGGTGTTCGATCTGTTCGCTGCGCTCGACGCCAGCGAGGAGCAGCTCGACTTCCCGATCCTCTACGGGTCGGCCAAGCAAGGCTGGATGGCCGATAGCCCCGAGGGTCCGAAGGACAAGGGCATGGAGCCGCTGTTCGACCTGATCCTGCGCCACGTCGCGCCGCCGAAGGTCGAAGAAGGTCCGTTCCGGATGATCGGCACCATCCTGGAGGCCAATCCCTATCTCGGCCGCATCATCACCGGCCGCATCTCGTCCGGCGTGCTCAAGCCGAACCAGCAGGTCAAGGTGCTGCACGCCGACGGCAAGCTGGTCGAGTCCGGGCGTATCACCAAGATCCTGGCATTCCGCGGTCTCGAGCGCACGCCGCTCGATGAAGCCGAAGCCGGCGATATCGTCGCGATTGCGGGCCTCACCAAGGGCACAGTCGCCGACACCTTCTGCGATCCCACCGTCGAGGTGCCGCTCCCGGCGCAGCCGATCGATCCGCCGACCGTGTCGATGTCCTTCATCGTCAACAACTCCCCGCTCGCCGGCACCGAAGGCGACAAGGTGACGAGCCGCATGATCCGCGACCGTCTCTTGCGCGAAGCGGAAGGCAATGTCGCGCTGCGGGTGGTCGAGTCCGCCGACAAGGACGCCATGGAAGTCTCCGGCCGCGGCGAATTGCAGCTCGCGATTTTGATCGAGACCATGCGCCGCGAGGGCTTCGAGCTCTCGGTGTCGCGCCCGCGTGTCGTGTACCAGAAGGACGAAGCCACCGGCGCCACCCTGGAGCCGATCGAGGAAGTCGTGATCGACGTCGACGAGGAGCATTCCGGCGTCGTCGTGCAGAAGATGAGCGAGCGCAAGTCGGAGCTGATCGAGATGAAGCCCTCGGGCGGCAATCGCCAGCGCCTGGTGTTCTACGCGCCGACCCGCGGCCTGATCGGCTATCAGGGCGAACTGCTCACCGACACCCGCGGCACCGCGATCATGAACCGCCTGTTCCACGGCTATGCGCCGTACAAGGGCGAGATCCAGGGCCGCCGCAACGGCGTGTTGATCTCCAACGACCAGGGCGAGGCGGTGGCCTATGCCATGTTCAAGCTGGAAGATCGCGGCCCGATGATGATCGAGCCCGGCTGGAAGGTCTACAAGGGCATGATCGTCGGCGAGCACACCCGCGACAACGATCTCGAGATCAACGTGCTCAAGGGCAAGCAGCTCACCAACATCCGCACGACCTCGAAGGACGAAGCCGTGCGCCTGACCCCGCCGATCCGCATGACGCTGGAAAAGGCGCTCGCCTACATCGAGGACGACGAGCTCGTCGAGGTGACGCCGAAGTCGATCCGCCTGCGCAAGAAGCACCTCGACCCGAACGAGCGCAAGCGCGCGGAAAAGGCCAAGGAAGCGGTGGCGTAAGGGCACCAGTCTCTCGCGCTGTCATTTCCCGCGAAGGCGGGGAATCCAGTACGCCGCGGCTTCTCGACTCGACAACGACCGTCTCTGGAACACTGGATCGCCCGGTCAAGCCGGGCGATGACAGTTGTGCGCGCGGCGGCTTCAGCACGCTCCACGAACGTGCTAGAGCCCACTCATGTCCCTTCCCTCCTCCGTCGACGTGGCCATCATCGGCGCCGGTGCGTCCGGCCTCGGCGCAGCGCATGCGCTTGAAGGCTCCGGCCTCTCCGTGATCGTGCTCGAAGCCCGCGACCGGCTCGGCGGCCGCGCCTGGACCGTGCAGGCTTCGCCTGAAGTGACCTTCGACGTCGGCTGCGGCTGGCTGCACTCGGCCGACAAGAACTCTTTCGTCCCGATCGCAAAGCAGCTCGGCTTCGAGCTCAACAAGGACCTGCCGCCCTGGCGCGAGCGCGCCTATGGCAATGCGTTTCCGCAAAACGAACGCGACGATTTCATCCGCGCGATGGACGCGTTCTATGAGCGGCTGTGGCAGGCCGCGCAAAAGGGCAAGGACCAGCCCGCAAGCTTGAGCCTGGAGCCGGGCAATCGCTGGAACCCGATGATCGACGCGATCTCGACCTACATCAACGGCTGCGAACTCGCGGAGATGTCGACGCTCGACTGGGATGCCTATGAGGACAGCGAGCTCAACTGGCGCGTCCGCCGCGGCTATGGCGCGCTGATCGTGGCCTATGGTGCGCCCTGCCCGGTCGCACTGAATTGCGACGTCACGCTGATCGATCATTCCGGCAAGCGTGTCCGCGTCGAGACATCACGGGGCACGCTGACCGCGAAGAAGGTGATCGTCACCGTGCCGACCAATCTGATCGCCCTTGAGGCGATCCGCTTCTCACCGCCGCTTCCAACCAAGGTCGATGCCGCAGCCGGCCTGCCGCTCGGCGCCGACGACAAGGTGATGCTCGCGCTCGAAGGCGCCGAGGCCTTCCCGAAGGAAGCAAACCTGCGCGGCGCCACCATGCGCACCGAGATGGGCACCTATCATATCAGGCCGTTCGGCCAGCCCTGCATCGAAGGCTTTTTCGGCGGCAGCTTTGCCCGCCAGCTGGAAGAGGCCGGCGCAGGAGCCATCGCGGCGCACAGCATCGACGAGATCGCCAGCTTCCTCGGCAACGATATCCGCCGCAAGCTGAAGCCGCTTTACGAATCGCGCTGGGCGCGCGATCCATTGGCGCGAGGCTCCTACTCGCACGCGCTGCCGGGGCATGCGGGAGATCGCGCCGTCCTGGCCGCGCCCGTGGGTGGGCGACTGTTCTTCGCGGGAGAAGCGACGTCCCCGACGTTCTTCACGACGGCGCATGGGGCGCGGGACTCGGGCGAACGAGCAGCAAAGGAAGTGCTTGCGGCTTTAGGCAAGCCGTAGCCATACACTCCGTCATTGCGAGCGCAGCGAAGCAATCCAGAATCGTTCCGCAGAGGCAGTCTGGATTGCTTCGTCGCTTCGCTCCTCGCAATGACGAATCATTCCATCACCCGCGCCCGCAAATCCGCATCCGGCACGAAGCACGAATCGTACTTGCCGAAGATGCGATAGCGGTTGCGGGCGACGAGACTGTAGACGGGGTCGCGTAGCGGCTTGGGCACGGCCAACAGCATTCGCACCCAGCCCCAGCCCGGCAATTGCGACAACACCGTCAGCGCCGCATCGGATTTTATGAATACGTCGTCACCATGAACGACAGCGTTTGTGTCCGGATCGCGTGGGTCGATCCCGAACGCGCGCGCGAGTTTCGTCCCATACTCCGACTGGATCGGCGTGAAACGAAATCGTCTCGCCGTGTCGCGCTTGGCGACGAATCTCACCCAGCGCGAGCAGAAGATGCAGACGCCGTCGTAGAGGATCACGTGGTCGTCGGGCCACTTCGCCATCAGCGATTATCCAGCATCAAGAGCGCCACCAGCATCAACACGATCGCCGGCCCTGTTTTCACCAACGCGCCGAGCGGCTCGATCCAGAGATCGGGCGTCAGGATCGCCGCGCCGAGCACATAGCCAAGCGAGGCGATGATGCCGGCAGCCAGGCCGACCGCTGCCGTCCGCCGGAAGGCAATCAACACGCCGATGCTGATGTCCATCAGGCTGGTGCCGATCGTGATGGGGTCGACCAGCGCCGGCGGGAAGTTGTGCGCGCCGAGGATCGCAGCGGCGGCGCGGTAGGACACGAACAGAGCGATTACGCCTGAGACCAGCCAGAATACGACCAGGCTTGCGACGATCAGCGCCTTGATCAAGAACAGCCGCGCGAACCACTTGTCCTGGATGGTCGCAGGATGACGCCCGATCGCATCCACCAACGTCTTCGGCACGATCCCGCTGGCGGCGATCCATTCGGAGGGATCGCCGGTGACGCCGCGGCGGAGCTCGGCGAGCGCGGTGGTGCGCATCGGCGGTCTCCAGCCGAGCGTGCTGACGAGATCGCCGATTTTGGCGCCGAGATCGAGCATGAAGGATGGCATCGCGACATGGCTCGATCCGGCCGTGCCGAACGCAAGCCGGAATTGCTTGATGACTTCAGCCATCGTGATGGGCTGGGATTGCATCAAGTCCCAGGTCACTGCCTTCACGGACGCGTCGTCGATCTCGCGCGCGGCGAGCCAGGCGATCGTCGCGGAGATATCCTCGACCGCAACGGGCCGGAATGGCCTTGCCATCTCGGCATCAGGCAGATCGAGCGGAAAGGCGGCAAGGGCGCGCAGCATGGCGCTGCCGCCATAGGCCGACGGCGCCACCACGAAGCCGGGCCGCAGGATGGCGTGGGGAATGCCCGATGCCGCGATCAGCCGCTCGGCCTCGCGCTTGGTCGTGGCAAAGGCGGTGCGGTCGGCCTCAGCGGTCCCGGGGATCGAGATATGCACCAGCCGGATCGCGCGGCCGCTGCCGGCGATCGCCCGGAGCAAGCGCGCGACGAAGTCGCGATGCACCGCATCGGTGTCGCTGCCGCTGCCGGGGCCATCCTGGAGCACGCCGAGACAGTTCACGACGACATCGACCGCATGCGCGTCCAGCACGTGTGTCAGCGCGGCCGTATCGAGCGACAAGATCGGCAGCTCGATATCGAATGCGCTCATCGTCTGCGCCGGCGACAGCTTTCGTGCGAGACCGACCACGCGAAAGCCGCGGGCGCGCAGATCGTCCGTGACGAAGCTGCCGATCAGGCCGGAGGCGCCAAGCACCAGAATTGTTCGCTGGGCCATCGCGTCCTTCAAAATGGTTTTGCGATCATCAGCCAGAGGATCAGCATGGTGGCGCCGAAGCCGGGGAAGCCGAACGCGAACCAGCGGCGAAACAGCACGAAGTAGCGTTGGGGCAGCGCGGCCTGCTGCTCCGCGGCCTTGCGCGCGAGATCGCGCATCTCGATCTGCATGAAGACGACCGGAATCCAGAACACGCCCGCGATGGCATAAAGCGCGAGCGAGGCGAGGATCCAGCGCTCGGTGATCGCAGTTGCGGAGAGCATCATCAGCAGGCCGCCCGTGACTGGTTGCAGGATGACGGCCGACAGCGTGAAGATCGCATCTGCGATCACCACCACCGAAGCCGTTCGGGCGATGAACTCCGCATTGCCAGTGCGATGCGCCATCAGCATGAAAAACGCGATGCCCGATCCGGTGCCGAGAATGACAATGGCGCCGAGCACGTGCAGATATTTGACAAGGACATACAGCGTCATGGCTTCTTGGTCGCCGCAGGTTTTGGCAGGTTCAGCGCGCGCGCGAGCTCGCCGCTTGCGGCCTCGACGCCGGCCTCGGTTTCGATCATCCAATGGCCCTCGCTGCCCACGGCCGGGAGCGTGCGAAGATCATCCTTGCCGCCGCCGCTGCGAAACGCGTCCGCCAATTTTTGCGAAAATGCCGGCGCGAAGTAGCTGTCATTGGCTGCGATGAGCGATGTGACGGAAATGCGGGCGGCCTTGCCGAATTCGGCAGCGGCCGCGAGAAGCGTATGCGGCGCGCAGATCCTGCCCGGTTCGTCATTGGCGTGACCGCCTCGCCCTGGCGCGAACGCGACGATCGCGGAAATCGCTTTCGGATCGGCATTCGCAAGCGCCAGTGCACCCCAGCCGCCAGCGGAATGGCCGATCACGACCGCGGCATCCGCGCGAATAAAGTCCTGCTTTTGCAGATAAGCCAATGCGAGCGAGATTTCTTCCGCAGTGGTGCGCCCCGCATGAGCATAGTCCGCTTCGTCACAGCCGCCCTGATCTTCGACGTAGCGGCCACCCGTCGCACCATGGCCGAGCCGCTCCGGCACCAGCACGGCGAAGCCGCGCGCAACGAGAAAGGCTGCCAGCGCGCGATATTCCGGCTGCGGCATTTGCGCACGACGAAGCACGTTCTGCGTCGACGCATGTGCGATCACCGCAAGCCGGAACGGACCCGCCCCCGCGGGACGAAACAACAGCGCGCGCGCGGCAATGCCGGTATCCGGTGACGGCACGCGCCATTCCTGTCGGCGGAATGGTCCGCCCTCCTGTCCCGACGGCCCGAACGTGAGCTGGGCGCGCGCAGTCGGCATGACCAGCAGAAGGACAAGAGCAAGGGTGTTGAAGAGCCGCATGAATGACCGGAGGCGAGCACGGACAGCAACGCCCACACTAGTAGGAACGAATCATTCGAGGCGGACTTTCTGCGCTGCCATTGCAGTTCATTCGTGGTCGCACCGCAGTTTTGCACCGACCATGGCGTGGTCGGTGCCGTTCAAAGTGCCCTCTTGTCTTTTTTCGGCACAACCTGGCTAAAATACTGATGCAGAAAATCCACAGGTTAACCGATAATTAACGATAGGTCTTGCCGCCAGCGCGGCGACTTGGTTTGATCGCGTCCATGAGCACAACCCTGATCGAGGTCCGTCCGGCCAAAGCTGCAGATGCAACTGCGGTGGCGTCCACCCATGACGAAGCCTGGCGCTCCGCCTATCAGGGCATCATTCCCGGCGCCGAGCTGGAGAAGCTGATCAACCGCCGCGGTCCGCAGTGGTGGGACAGCGCGATCCGCAAGGGCAGCCGCGTCAGCGTGCTGGTGTTCGGCGACAAGATCGCGGGCTACGCCAATTACGGCCGCAACCGCGCCCGCAGCCTGCACTTTGACGGCGAGATCTACGAGCTTTACCTGCGCCCCGAGTTTCAGGGCCTCGGCTTCGGCCGCCGGCTGTTCACTGCGGCCCGCCGCGACCTCATGCAGAGCAATCTGAAGAGCATGGTGGTGTGGGCGCTCTCGGACAACGATCCGGCCACCGAGTTCTACCGCGCCTTGGGCGGCCGCATGGTGGCGCGCTCTTCGGAGCGATTCGGACCTAAGGCGCTCGACAAGGTTGCCTTCGCCTGGACTAACTAAGGCTTGGATGAACTAAGGTTGGTCCGATTGAGCTGCTGATGCTTTAATCGGCAGCATTGATCCGTCCGTCGATACCGCCCGCTTTTGCGCCGGTGATCGCTGGATTCATTTTTTCACAAAAACACCATGGATCAGCGGGCCAAGCCCGCGTATGACAGCGCCAAAATCGCTGCCGGGCGCGATTTACCCTCGGCAACAACGGAGCCTTCTGAATGCGTATCGATGCGGTCTCGATCGGAAAAAATGTCCCCCACGACGTCAACGTCATCATCGAAGTCCCGGTGGGCGGCGAGCCGATCAAATACGAGATGGACAAGGAGGCCGGCACGCTGGTGGTCGACCGCTTCCTGTACACGCCGATGCGTTACCCCGGTAATTACGGCTTCATCCCGCACACCCTGTCCGATGACGGCGATCCCTGCGACGTCCTGATCGTCAACACCCGCGCCATCATCCCCGGCGCAGTCATGAGCGTCCGTCCGGTCGGCGTGCTGTTCATGGAGGACGAGGCCGGCGGCGACGAGAAGATCCTGGCGGTGCCGTCGTCGAAGCTGACGCAGCGCTACGACAAGGTGAAATCGTATTCCGACCTGCCCGACATCACGCTGCAGCAGATCCAGCACTTCTTCGAGCACTACAAGGATCTCGAGAAGGGCAAGTGGGTGAAGATCCTGCGCTGGGGCGGTCCGGAGGAAGCGGCGAAGCTGATCCTCGAAGGCATCGAGCGCGAGAAGAAGAAGGGCTGAGCTTTCGACCCGAGCACAGCTGCGCTCCCTCGCCCCGTTCTTACGGGGAGAGGGTTGGGGTGAGGGGCCTCCCTCCACACGCTACGCTATGACGGACCTGTACCCCCTCACCCGAATTCGATCTGCGATCGAATTCGACCTCTCCCCGCAAGCGGGGCGAGGTAAGAAAATAGCTACACCGCCGGCTTCGGCAGGCCTGCGATCGCGCAGGCGGCGCGGAGCGTGTTCACCAGCAGGCACGCCACCGTCATCTGGCCGACGCCGCCCGGCACCGGCGTGATCGCACCGGCGACGCCAAGCGCTTCCTGATAGGCGACGTCACCGACCAGGCGGGTCTTGCCGTCGTCCTGCGGAATCCTGTTGATGCCAACGTCGATCACGGTCGCACCCGGCTTCAGCCAATCGCTGCGCACCATCTCAGGCCTGCCGACCGCGGCATAGACCAGGTCGGCCTGCTTCACGAGCCCGGGCAGATCGCGCGAGCGCGAATGGGCGATCGTCACCGTGGCGTTCTCGTTCAGCAGCAATTGTACCAGCGGGCGGCCGACCAGATTGGAGCGGCCGATCACGATGGCGTTCATGCCTTCAAGCGAAGCATGCACGCTCTTGGTCAGGATGATGCAGCCGAGCGGCGTGCAAGGCGACAGCGCCTGGAAGCCGCCGGCAAGCCGGCCGGCATTGTTCGGATGCAGGCCATCGACATCCTTGGCGGGATCGATCGCATTGATCACGGCCTCGGTGTCGAGGCCCTTGGGCAGCGGCAGTTGCACCAGGATGCCGTGAACGGCGGGATCGCGGTTGAGCTTGGCGACCACGGCCAGCAGGTCCGCCTGCGAGACATCGGCGGGCAGCTTGTGCTCGAACGAGGCCATGCCGGCGGCCTGGGTCTGCTTGTGCTTGGAACGGACATAGACCTCGCTGGCGGGATCATTGCCGACCAGAACGACTGCGAGTCCGGGCACCAGATTGTGCTCACGCTTGACGCGGGCGACCTCGCCCGAGACGCGGTCGCGAAGGTCCGCGGCGATGACTTTTCCATCGATGATCGTGGCCGTCATGTCAGTTCCTTAGTCCTTCGATTTGACCGATGCGAGCTCGCGCAACGCCTCAGCAAGCCGTGCCGGATCGCCCTCGACCGCGACCTGCTTCAGTCGGGACGTCGCCCCCGATAGCAGACTGATACTGGCCTTGGGCACCCCAAGCGATTTTGCCAGCAGCGCCAGGACCGCGCGATTTGCCTCTCCGCCGTCGGCGACGGCACGCACGCGCAGCTTCAGCACGCTGCGGCCGTCGGACAACTGCTCGATACCGTCGACGGCGTCACGCCCCCCACGCGGCGTCACCCGCAGCGCGATGCTGATGCCCGTGGTGGAGATGCGCCAAGGTTCGGTCAAGGGGCCATCAAGGCTCGGTCGCGGTTCCGCTGGTTAGGGCACGTTCGGATAGACGTACTCAGCGAGATAGAGCTGAATCAACCACAGCACGAAGAAGGCAACGATCGGAGAGACGTCGAGCCCGCCCATGTTGGGCAGCCTGCGCCTGATGGGCCCCAGGACCGGTTCGGTGATCCGATAGAGAAACTCTGCGACCGCGCCGACGAACTGGTTGCGGGTGTTCACGACGTTGAACGCGATCAACCAGGACAGGATTGCCGATGCGATCAGCAGATAGATGTACAGATTGATGATCTGGATCAGAATGAAGACTATCGGGCGCATCAGCGAAACACTCTCTGGGCCTGTGTCGTTGGGGCAGTGTTTTGGGTGGTGTTTGGGTTACCTTGGCTAGATATCGGTTCCCCCCGGCCCAAACAAGGGAAGTCGGTGCCCCTCTTGGCTAAAACCCGCTTACACCCGTCCTTGACTTGACCTTGGCGGGGACTTAAATGGCGCCCGGTTGTCGGCCGCGTTTACCAGAGCGGCCAGCAAAGGGGCCATAGCTCAGCTGGGAGAGCGCGTCGTTCGCAATGACGAGGTCGGCGGTTCGATCCCGCCTGGCTCCACCACGCTTCGCCCTTCGGGCTACGCGTGGCGCAGCCACGAGGAGCCCACAGGGTGAAGCGTGGTGTCCGGCGTAGCCCGAAGGGCGAAGACGGACTGATTGAGGAATTCCCCCCTACTTCCCGGTAAACCTCGGCGGCCGTTTTTCCATGAAGCTCGCCACGCCCTCCCTGAAGTCGCTGCCGTTCAGCGCCACCATCATCTCCCTGTTCGCCTCGATCGTGGCTTCGGCCAGGGTCTGGAACGGCACCTCGTAGAGCTGCCGCTTGATCACGGCCATCGCGCTCGGCGAGACGAAATCGGCGAGATCGCGGGCATAGGCGTAAGTCTCCTCCCGCAGCTTCTCGGGCGAGCAGAGCCGGTTCACCAGCCCGATTCGCAACGCCTCCTCGCTCGAAACGCGGCGCGCCGAGAGCAGCAGGTCCATCGCATTGGCGTGGCCGACGATGCGCGGCAGCATCCATGAAATCCCGTGCTCGGCGATCAGGCCGCGGCGCGCGAAAGCCGTCGTGAATACGGTATTGTCGGCAGCAAAGCGCAGATCGCAATAGAGGGCGTGGACCAGGCCGATGCCGGCGGTCGCGCCGTTGAGCATGGCGATGACGGGCTTTCCGATCGACGGATAGAAGCCGTAGCGCGACTGCCAGTCCGGACGGCGGTTCATGTCGAACGGCGGCAGGTTCGTCGCGCGTCTGACATCGTTGGGATCGAGCCCCTTCAGCGCATCCATGTCGGCTCCGGCGCAGAAGGCGCGGCCGGCACCGGTCAGCACGATGACGCGCACATTGTCATCGGCACGCGAGGTTTCCATCGCCTGGCGCACATCACGCTCCATGGTCGGCGTCCACGCATTCATGCGATCGGGACGATTGAGCGTGATGGTCGCGATCTTGTCGCTCACCTCGTAGAGAATGTGCTCGTAGGCCATCGCGCTCTCCCTTGGCTCCCGGCACGCGTTCGCGCGCACTCAACGGCAGCAAGCCTAGCATATTCAGCGATGGAAGGACTTGCGCGGAGGATCTGCGCAAGCGCGCGATTACTCGGCCGCTTGGGCCAGCACCGGCCGGCGTACCAGCCAGCCGTCGATGAAATGATCGAGCCAGGCGCGTTCGGCGGCGTCATAGACGGCACGGTCCGCGAAGTGATGATGCCGCTCGCGCGCACCCGGCGCGCTGAGGCCGTCATAGCCGCGCGTGGTCCAGCAATGCATCATCGCGTAGGTCACATCGGGGTGAAACTGCACGCCGAACGCGTTGCCTGTTCGGAACGCCTGATTTGGAAAGTCATCGCCTTCCGCCAGCAATTCGGCGCCTCGCGGCAATTGAAAGCCTTCGCGATGCCAGTGATACACCTGCGCCGGCCAGTCCGGACAGAGCGCGTGGCCGGCCGTGGTGGGGCGGATCGGATAGTATCCGATCTGGGTCAGCGCCTCCGGATGCGGCGCAACGCGTGCGCCGAGCTGCATCGCCAGCATCTGCGCGCCCAGGCAAATGCCGAGGAACGGCCGCTGCTCGCGAAGGGGAACTTCGATCCAGTCGATCTCGCGGCGGATATAGTCGTCCGGATCATTGGCGCTCATCGGGCCGCCGAAGATCACGGCACCCGCATGCGCATCGAGCGTATCGGGCAGGGGATCGCCGAAGCGCGGCCTGCGGATGTCGAGACGATGGCCGAGCGCGCGCAGCGCGTTGCCGACACGGCCGGGCGTCGAGGATTCCTGGTGCAGGACGATCAGAACCGGAAGCCTGGGTTCGGAGAGGGGCGCGCTCGGTCTCCTTCCTGGGAAGGGCACCACTTCTGCGCCACCAAACCTGTCCGTTCGAAACGACATGGCCTTTTGCGAGTGCTATCGGTTCAAGCCGCCAGCATAGCTAAGCGAAGGTTAACATCGTGTGAGTTTGCGCACACTGCAGCGATCCTGAAGCAAGCTCCGGGCCAATACGGACGGCTTGCGTCTTCCTCAATGCCGCCGCCGCTGGAACCGGCTGGTGGCAAACAGGATAAAGGCGCGCGGGAAAAGACGCAGCGCGAACGGCACAATCTTGATGCCAAATCCCGGCAGCACTGCCCGTTTGTTCGCCATCAGGCCGCGATAAGCTTGCCGCGCAACCTCAGCGGCGGAGACGTTGAGAATGGCGGTATCATGCCCGGAGCCGACGCCGGCGCGCTCCTGGAATTCGGTCGGCACCGGACCCGGACACAGCACGGTGACGCGAACGCCGCGTGGCGCAAGCTCCGCGCGCAGCGCCTCGGTGAACGAGATCACATAGGCCTTGGAAGCGTAATAGACGGCCATGCCGGGACCGGGCAGGAAGCCGGCAACGGAGCCGACATTGAGCAGGCCGCCCTTGTTCCTGATGAGCTGGTCGGCAAAGCGCAGCGACAGATCGGTCAGTGCACGGACGTTGACGTCGACAATGCCGACCTGCTCGTCGCGATCGCGTTCAATGGCGTCGCCGAAGACACCGAAGCCGGCGTTGTTGACGAGATTGTCCAGCTCGACCTCTTCGGCAGCGAGCGCGGCCGCGATCCGTTCGCCCGCATCCGCTTGCTCGAGATCGCAGGCGATCACGATCGGCTTCTTGCCGCACGTCGTGGCAAGCTCGTTCGCGAGCGCCTCGAGCCGGTCGGCACGTCGCGCCGTGAGGGCGAGCCGGTGTCCGTTCGCGGCAAACACACGCGCCAGCTCCGTGCCGATGCCCGCCGAGGCTCCGGTGATCAACGTTACGCGCTCAGTCACGATTGCAGTCTCTTGAATTGAAGTCTTTTGGCCCCGTAATGGCGGAACTGGAGCATAGGCCGCGCGCGACAGGCAAGCGTCACCGGCAGCATGGCTGCCTGAACGGGCAACAGGGAAGGCGGGGAAAACCCCGGATTCTCAGAGGAATCCGGAATCGGGTCGCGCGAACGCTACATTAAAGTTTCGTCATGTGGTCCGCACAACCGGCAATGACCGCGCCTGCCGGTGGCTCAGCCGCCGACGGCGCTGTCCTTGACCTGACTGACGGCGCGGTCCGCGACTGCGTGCTTCAGTTCGATGCGGTCGCGCTGGGAAATGCCGAGCAGGTCGGAAGCGCGCCAGACCACGTTGTCCTCGAACTCGGTGACTTGACCGTCGGCATAGACCAGCTCCCACATCATCTGGACGATGCGCTTGCGGCCCTCTTCGTCGAGCGAGCGCATGATGACGCTGGTGAAGTGATAGAGATCGACCGCCTCGCCCTCGACCTGGGTCGCGTCGGCGATCAGCCGATCGGCGGTGCCGCGATCGAGCTTGAAATGGCTTTCGATCAGGCTATGCAGCTTGCGCTGCTCGGCCGGCGTCGGCTGGCCGTCGAGCGAGACCACGTGGATCAGCAGCGCGGTCGCCGCCAGCCGATAATCGCTGTCGCCGAAGGCACGGTCCTGGGCTTGGGGAGCAACAATGTCGGCGATGAATTGGCGCAGGCCGTCGAGCATAAGATCCTACCGAAATCGATGACGCCGCGAGGGAAGCACGCGGTTACCAGCATTATATGAGCAGAAAATTCAACCGGCGCAACGTGCGTCAGTTCCGCGCGCTGCATTACGTTTCGGCAATCTGGCAGTACCGCCTCACGGTATCTCGTACACCACCATCTTGTCGGCGATGCCGCGCAACGCCGCCTGCTTCTGGATCGGCTTGATCTCGCGCCGCTGGAGAATCTCGGCGACCGCGGGCGCGTCCAGGACGGGGCCGGTGACGTGAATCTCCTGCGCGGTCGACAGGCTCTGCACGCGCGCGGCGATGTTGACGGTCTGACCGAAATAATCCTGCCGCTCGTTCAACATCACCGCAAGGCACGGGCCTTCGTGGATGCCGATCTTGAGCACGAGGTCCTTGGCACCGCGCTCCTTATTCAGGTCATCCATCGCAGCACGCATGCGCAGCCCCGCGGTGATCGCGTGTTCGGGCCTGACAAAGGTCGCCATGACCGCGTCGCCGATCGTCTTCACGACGGCGCCTTTCTCGGCGGCGATGATCTCGAGCAGCGCTCGGAAATGCGCGCGCACCAGATCGAAGGCGCTGAGGTCGCCGACCCGCTCGTACAGCGCCGTGGATCCTTTCAGGTCTGTGAACAGGAAGGTCAGGGACGTGATCTTCAATCGCTGGTCGACATTGAGATTGTCGGCCTTGAAGACGTCGCGGAAGGTCTGGTTCGACAGCATTCGCTTGGCGGTCAGGATCGGCTTGCGCTTGCCGAGCATCTCGTGCAGTGCGTCGGCGGCGATCCAGACCGAGGGCAAGACGCGATTGCCCGATTGATTTTCCAACGTGAGGCGCATCGGCCCGGGGCGCACCACCGTGGTCCCGGTCGGTGCCTCCAGCTTGTTGAACATGATCGAAAGCTGCTGGCGTTCGCTGGTCGGCTCGCCCTGGACATCCAGGAAATGAGCGGAATGGGTCACCGGCTCGAACACGATGATGAAGTGGCTAGGCAGGTTCAGCGAGAGAATCGCCTTTTCACCGGGGGGCAATTCCAGCGCTTCGAGCGTCACCTCGTTGATCAGGCGTGAAAAGGCCTGTTCGTCGATGTCGACGCCGGAGCTCCAGAACATCTGCCGCACATATTCCCAGATCGGCAACGTGTCGGGATCGTGAGCACCGATGCGGCGGACCCGCGGACTGACGGTGAAAGCCACCTCGACCATCTCGTCGACGGACGCCTCGTATCCGGCTGCACAGAGCGCGCAATTGTAGTCTTCGTGCTTGAGCGATTTCAGCGTCGTATGCGCGCCCAAGACCCCGCCACAGCCGGGACACAGCACGTTCCAGCTCATGTCGAACAGACCGAGCCGCGAGGCGTGCAGGAATCCGGATATCACCTTCTCCTGATCGAGCCCGGCGCGATCAGCAAAATCCAGCACATTGATGCGGTTGAGGTCGCGATCGTGGCCACTGGCGATCAGCTCGGCGATGGCCTCGACGACGACGGGATCGGCCGTCTGCTTGAGAACGGAAAACTGGGCCTGGATGTCGCTCATGGCGTCACTCTGTCTTTGTTGGATCACGCCATCGGCCGGGCGATCGCCCGTCACCGACGCGTGATGCGGAACATTGGGGAGTGGTCCGGCTGCGTCGTAACAACACCGCACGGAATGACGGGATCGGCGTCGACGAGCTCGACGCGAAATGCGCCGATCAGCCGCGCCAACGCCAGCACGGACTCGGCTTGCGCGAACGGCGCGCCGATGCAGACGCGTGGCCCCGCGCCGAACGGCAGATAGGTGAAACGGTCGGGCGTCTCTCTCGACATGAAGCGTTTTGGGATGAACGCGTTCGGCTGATCCCACAGCTTCTCGTGCCGATGCAGCAGCCAGGGCGCGATCATGATGATATCGCCTCTGCTGACGGCAGCGCTCGCCACATTGTCCTTGTCGCGCGCGGCGCGGGCAATCAGGAAGGCCGGAGGATAGAGCCGCATGGTCTCGTCGATCACGGCGCGGGTGAATTTTTGCCGATCGATATCGGCGATGCTGTCGAGATGCTCACCTGATGTCTCGAAGGCGACTTCCTCCTGCGTCTCCGGATCGAGCGCAAGCAGATAGAGCGCCCAGAACAGCGCGGTCGCGGTCGTCTCATGACCCGCGAGGATCATGGTCGCGACCTCGTCGACGAGCTGCTCGTCGGAAAACCCCTTGCCCGTTTCAGGATCGCGCGCCTCGTCCATGAGATCGAACAGATCGCGCGGCGGCGCGCCTTCGTTCTTGCCCGCCGCGCGCCGCTCGGCAATCAGCATCGCGACGAATTCGGTCCAGCGCGCGCGGAAGCGGGCGCGCGCCCGATCCATCGGCGTCGGCCAAGACACGGGCAGCAGCATGTCGAGGAAGTAGGCCCGCCCGAGCCGCTCGCCATATTCCATGACGAAGTTGCGCAGGGTCGGTCCGTGCCGGTCCATACCGAACGAGAACATCGTGCGCCCGGCGATCTCGAGCGTCATCCGCTGCATGACCTCGCGCAGATCGACCGGCTCGCTTGTCCGCGCATCCAGCTTCGCGATGGTCTCGTCGAGCACTGCCGTCATGTGGGGGACGAGGTTGGCGGTGGCGCGTGGCGTGAACGCCGGCGACAGCGTGCGGCGTTGAAATGTCCAGGAATGACCTTCGGCAAGCAGGAGACCGTCGCCAAGCACCGGACGCAGCATGCGGATGCCCGCCGGCGTCCGCGTGTAGTTCTCGTAATTGTTCAGCAGCACGTGCCGAATCGCGTCCGGCTGGTTCAGGATGAAGCTCTTGTGCAGGAAGAAGCGGCCCTGGATGATCTCTTCCTCATAGGCGCGCTGCCCCCAGGTTGCGATCATGTTTCGCCTGATCATCGCGAGCCGGCCGAAGAACGACAGATCGTCCGGCGCGCGCGGCGGGGTCGGGGGGATGATGGGCCGCCGCACGCTGGCGATGTTCATGGCTCTCTCCCGCAGATGTCGTCCCAGTAAAAGCTTGCGCAGGCAAATAGCTAGTAAGTCAGTTCGGCAACCGCAATCCTGTTCTCGGAGGCCGGCCAGGCGCGCGCCACGATTCGTTCTTCGTTGAACTGGGCCACGACGTTACGCCCGACATCACTGGCAGAAAGGCGCAGGGTTGCTGTCGCATCCACGGGCACGCCCGGATGGACGTCGGCGGGCTCCTTGCCGTCGAACAGGACGATGTCCCGCGGCAGGCCGAAATAGCCGCGCGGACGCGACATGATCACCACGGCACCGGCGTCCTTGTCCTCGGGCGTGAACGGGCGCGCGGCGCGCAGATGCACGACGTCGGAAGAGCGCGGGAAGGGCGAACGGTAGAAGTGCGTGATCGGGGCATCCGGCGAGGTCAGGACGATTTCGAGCGGCCAAGCAGACTCGACTTCGACCGGTCCCCAGCGACCGTCTGCACCCGTCGTCGAGCGGTGCACGACATCGCCTCTGCGCTCGCCGCTCTCGCGATCGACGTGATGGACCTCGACTGTCGCCCCGGCAACCGGACGGTTGGTCGGCACGCCGTCTGCAGCGCCGGAGACCAATCCGCCGAGGCGAACAGTCCGCTCCGGCGTGATCGCGATACGCGCGGGTTCGCGGCCGGCGATGAATTTGTAGATCTCGCGGAACGCCCGCGGAGAATACGCCGTCTCGCGATGGTCGATGGCGCCGAGCACGAGGTTGGTCGCGCCTTTCAGCTCCGGCCCTTCAGCCGTGACATTGGTCGGTACGCCCGGCCTGCCGATAAAGCGGCCATCGGGTTGCGCGTATTTGTCCATGCCGTCGCTGCGCAAGGTGAGGAAGGCGACACCGGGCGTGACCTCGCTGTCACCCTCGTTCAAGCCGCGCAGGAAGGCGCCGCGTCCGTTGAACTCGCTGCCCAGGAGATCATCGAGCGCAAACACGCCGTGATTGGGCGTGCCGCACAGAACGGCGTGGCTGACATCGCCGGCCCCGCCATTCTTGATGACGTTGCGGATGGAATTGCCGCCGCGCGAGTTGCCGACCAGCGCGACGCGCGACGCGCCGGTGCGGCGCTTCAATTCAGTGATGGCGGCGGCAAGCTCGCGTCGCTGATCTTCGGTCGAGGAGCGATTGGCCTGCTCGACCGTGTCGTCGGTGCGCGCGGTGGGATTGGTGAAATTGACCGCCATCATGCGACCGTGCGCGATGCCATTTGATTCCATCCGCCACAGCGTCGTCATCCAGAGCGCGTCGTAATCGCCATTGCCGTGAACGAACAGGATCGGCGGCGCCTCCGTGCCTGCAGCCGCGGACGGCGCTTGCGCCAGCGCGTCCATCGGTAAGTTCGCAACCGCGAAAGCGAGGCCGCCCGCACCTTGCAGGATCGTCCGTCGTGACAGCTTCATCTGTTCCTCCCCGGTAAAACCATGTCTTTGCACCGCTTATAGCGGCCTAACCACTGGACAGCGAAGGACTTTCGCAGGCATCACTGAAGACGCCGGAATCATGAGGCCATTTCTGCCAGACGACTGGGAAGGGGATATGACCGAGCAGACGAACCGTCAGAGACGTTCCGCCGACGGCATCACCGCCCCCCTCCGCTACACCGTATTCCGGCGCATCTGGCTCGCCAGCCTGCTCTCCAATCTCGGCCTCCTGATCCAGGGCGTGGGCGCGGCCTGGGCGATGACGCAAATGGCGGCCTCTGCCGACAAGGTAGCACTGGTGCAGACCGCCCTGATGCTGCCGATCATGCTGATCTCGATGCCGGCCGGCGCCATCGCCGACATGTACGACCGCCGTATCGTAACGCTCGTCGCCCTGATGATCGCGTTGACCGGCGCTTCCGCGCTCACGATCCTCGCCGGGCTCAAGCTGATCGCCCCGGAATCCCTGCTGGCCTTCTGCTTCGTCGTCGGCAGCGGCAACGCGCTGTTCGGACCGGCCTGGCAGTCGTCGGTCAGCGAGCAGGTGCCGCCGGACGCGTTGCCGTCGGCGGTGGCGCTGAACGGGATCAGCTACAACATCGCACGCAGCTTCGGCCCCGCGGTCGGCGGCGTGATTGTCGCCGCAGCCGGCGCGGTGGCGGCATTCGCCTGCAACGCGCTCCTCTACCTGCCGCTGCTGGTCGTGCTGCTGCTCTGGCGGCGGACCACGGAGCCGTCGCGCCTGCCGCGGGAGAAGCTCAACCACGCCATGGTCTCGGGCTTCCGCTACATCACCAATTCGCCGCCGATCAAGATCGTGCTGCTGCGCACCTTGGTGATGGGCCTGATCGGCGGCGCTGTGATGGCGCTGATGCCGCTGGTGGCCCGCGACCTGCTGCATGGCGGCGCGCAGACTTACGGCATCATGCTCGGCGCTTTCGGCATGGGCGCCGTGGTCGGCGCGCTCAACATCCACGAGCTGCGCAAGCGGATGAGCGGCGAGGCAGCGATCCGCGCCTGCACGATTACGATGGCGTTCGCCATGGCAGCGCTTGCGCTCTCGACCGAACCGGTGCTGACGGCGGCCGCGCTGGTGCTGGCGGGCGCGGTCTGGATGGCCGCCGTTGCATTGTTCAACATAGGCGTGCAGCTTTCGGCGCCGCGCTGGGTCGCCGGACGATCGCTCGCCGCATTCCAGGCCTCGATATCAGGCGGCATTGCCATCGGTGCCTGGGGCTGGGGCCATCTTACCGACTATGCCGGCGTCGAGGTCGCACTGCTGACCGCCGCGGGCCTGATGCTGGTCTCGCCGCTGCTGGGGCTCTGGCTCGCGATGCCGCGGGTCGGCGCCCGCAACGAGGACGCCGACGTGCTGGCCGACCCCGAGGTGAAGCTGTCGCTGACGGGACGCAGCGGACCGCTGGTGGTCGAGATCGAATATCGCGTGGCTCAAGAGAACGCGCGCGCCTTCCACAATGTGATGCAGGACGTGCAGCTCTCCCGCCAGCGTAACGGCGCCTATGGCTGGTCGATCGCGCGCGACATTGCCGATCCGGAATTGTGGACGGAGCGCTATCACTGCCCGACCTGGTTCGACTATTTGCGCCAGCGCAACCGTTCGACCCAGTCCGAACGCGCGCTGCATCAGCAGGCGATCGATTTCCATATCGGTCCCGAGCCGGTGCGGATCCGCCGCATGCTGGAGCGGCCGTTCGGCTCGGTGCGCTGGAAGGAAGAAACGCCGGACCGTGCCAGCGCCGAGGTGCTGCCCGTGGTCGCGACGGCGGCGGGGAGCAGCACATAGGTTTTGCTTCGTCGAGGCGCGCCGTCAGGCGCGAGCCCGGAATCCATCAGGCCGCATAATGCGTGGAGAAATGGATTCCGGATTCGCGCTTCGCGCGCCCCGGAATGACGATCACTGTCCGTGCTCCGTCAGCACCTTCTCGCAGGCCTTGCTGAGGCGCGTGCGGTGCTCTTTCAGGCAGGCGAGCACGGCGCCATCGCCATTGTTCATCACGGCCCGGCAAAAGCGCGTGACGTCACGCGCGCAGGCGTCGTGGCCGGGCTGCTGCTGCGCGGAGGCAGCCGATGCGCATAGAACAAAAGAGACTGTGAATAGAAATCTGGTCATCGCGTAATGCCTCGTACCCTTTGAGATATGCGGGCGAAGCTAGTGCGACGATCTCGTGGTCGCAACGGCTTTTCTTGGGCTATTCTTGGCAGGCGGACCGATGCGTGCCGATGGCCCCGGCTTGACGCCGGGGCACGCCGCGCGGGAGCTTTAGAGCGCGATTTTACTGGCCGTCCTGGGCGTCGGCGACCTTGCGCGAGGCGCCCTTGGCGAGATCCTTGTCCATCACGGCGCGACAACCGGCGCTCAGATCCGAGCGATGCTTGATCATGCAGGCGGTGATCTTCGGGATGTTGGGGATTTCAGAGGAGCACAGGCGGAAGGCATCGCCGGTGCACATCTGCTGCGCTTCGGCCGAGAAGGCGAAGCTCGAGGTCGTCGAGACGATCGAGACGATGGCGGCAAAGCCGAGGGCCAGGCTGGTGTCGCGGATGGTGGCTGAAAACGACTTCGTCATGTGAAGCTCCCATTGGCACCGCGGGTGCGCGGGCCCGTTGTTGATGGGAATGACCATGCTCCCGGAAAATCCTTTCCACTGTGATGATGGTCACGGGGCGACCTATCCTCTGTGACATCGGTCACTTTGGCGCACCTACCTGAAAATCCTCCGCATCCGCCGTCGTGTTGGTGTCACGTTAACTGTTCCTTCGCATTAATGGCTCGTCGCGCGGGAAATTCCGCTGGTTTGGTTGCGTATTTGGAAAGAGTAGCGATGCGTAATGCGTTAGGCCTGATGCTGGCCAGTGTCCTCGCGGCGGTCCTGATCGCCGGAGGTTGGTACTTTTATTCCTCCCGCGCCGATCAGGGCGCTCCCAAGACAACAGCCGCCCGCGCCGCCGATCCCCTGCCGGCCAAGCTCGCCGCCAAGGACGACGTCGAGACCACAGCGGCGATCGCGGCCAAGCCCATCGCTGTCGCGGCAGCGCCCGCTCCGGCACCGGTGCCCGCGCCGGCTCCGGTTCAGCAGGCCACGACCTGCACCAATCCGAATGCACTGGGCGTCTCGCGCGTGGTCGAGATCGACACGACGGGCGGTCCGGGCTTCGGCTTCGAGCAGTTCAAGCAGTTTGATTTCCTTACCGACAAGGAGGTCGTGTTGACCTTCGACGACAGCCCCTGGCCGCACAACACGCCAGCCGTGCTCAAGGCGTTGGCCGATGAGTGCACCAAGGGCCTGTTCTTCTCGGTCGGCAAGCACGCCACCTGGCATCCGGAGATCCTGCGCCAGGTTCTGGCTCAGGGCCACACGGTGGGCACCCACACCTGGTCGCACGTCAATCTCGCCGGCAAGAAGATGACGGAGCAGCAGGCCAAGGACGAGATCGAGAAGGGCTTCAGCGCGGTGAAATGGGCGCTCGGCACCAATCCGTCGCCGTTCTTCCGCTTCCCGCAGTTGTCGCAGAGCCCGGCCCTGGTGAGCTATCTCGGCACTCGCAATCTCGGAATTTTCTCGACCGACATCGACTCCTTCGATTTCCGCAAGGAGAACACGCCGGACAAGATCGTCAACAACGTGATGACCAAGCTCGACAAGCTCGGCAAGGGCATCATCCTGATGCACGACTTCCAGAAGCGGACCGGCGAAGCGCTGCCGACGCTGCTGGCGCGTCTCAAGGCCGGCGGCTACAAGGTCGTGCAGATCAAGGCCAAGACGACGTTCGACTCGCTGCCCGAATATGACGAGGCCATCCTCAAGGAGTTGAAGGTGCCGACGTCAGGCAGTGCGACGAATGCACGCCCGGTTTCGAGCGTGGTGCAAACGGTCTCGCAGCGCTGAGCGCGTCAAGTCTCGGAAAGCATATGGCCGGGCTCAGCCCGGCCATTTTCACTTTGGGAGCTGGCGCGTTGCTCACCAATAAATGCCATGGCGGTGCAGCTCGGCGATGATGCGGCTTTCGGTCGAGCGACGCTTGTGCCTGGGCTTGTCCGCTCTTGCCGTCGTCTTCGGTGCGGGACGTGTCGCGACGGGCGCGGACGGCGGCGTCGTGGTCGTGACTGGCGCAGCGGCCGGAGTGGTGGACACCACCGGCGGACGATCGACATAAACAGGAACTGCGGCCACTGGCGCGGCCTCGCTCACTTGCGTGGTGGCGGGCATCGGCGCCGTCGTCGACTGAGATGCCAGCGCCTGCTCGTTGGCCGCGGCCAGCGAAAGGCTGCGCGAGCCGCCTGCCTGGGCCGATGCAGAGACCAGAACCATGGCGGCCACCAGAACGATCTTACGCATGTGAAATCTCCCCGCGTTTGCGTGACCGGGACACTACGGGGGAGGCGTGCGAAGTTATGTGAGAGACATCACGCGGGACCGCCGTCTCGGATTCGGCGGCACATGAAAGCGTCGACGCACGCACGCCAGTTCAGTGGGTAAGAGCTCGCGTGGCGATGGGACGAATCGGGGGAGAGTTTTGAGCGGTGGTGCCGCAAGAGGGATTCGAACCCCCGACCCCGTCATTACGAATGACGTGCTCTACCGACTGAGCTATTGCGGCGAACCCTGCCGGGGCTGGGCGATGCCGGCCCCGATACGCGCGCTTCTGATATCGGGCATGGCCCGAATTGGCAAGGACAAGGGAGGTGCGAAATACTGATCACGCGCCCCAGCGGGACCAGAATCCGCGCCAACCACCGGCCTGAGCCTTTGGCGTGCCGATTTGTTCCGTAAATTCATCGCTCGGACCCTCGTCATCGATCCCGGGATCATCAGGGGCGCGGACGATCGGGATGACGGTCTGGATCGGCGCCGGCGCGGGCTTGCCGAGGTCGGCGCGGGTCCGGAACACCGGGGTTTCCGCCAGAGGCGATGATTCGGTGACGTCAGGGGCGGGCTTGACCGGCTCGGGCGGCGTCGCCGCGGGCTCTTCCCTGGCCGCCGGGGGCGCATTGTCCTGCGCGGCTGGAGCCGCGGCCGGGGTGGGATCCGGCGCGATCACCACCGGTTCCTCCGGCGCCTCGCTCGTCGCCGTGACCCGCTTCGCCGGCGGGGCGGCGAGCATGGCTTCCTCGAAGGCCGAGGATTCGATCGTCGTGCCCTTGTCCGAAGGCAGGCTCGCCACCGGCGTCTGCCACTGGAAGGCATCGAGCCGGCCGGTGACCGGAGAAACCGGGCGCCAGCGATCGCTGACATAGCCGTCGGCGGTCCAGGCCGGGTCGTGGCGGGCACGCACCGCGCGCAAGGTCCAGGCCCGGGCGCGGCCTCCGTCGCCATGCTCGGCGCGCTCCAGCTCGGCCATCAGCAGCGCCACGCGCTGGGTTGGATCGTTGACGTAGGGAGCGAGCACTTCGCGCGCGCGGGCGAATTCGGAAGCGTCGATCGCGGCGCGCGCGATCGCGAGCTGGCCCTCGACATGGCCAGCCTTGTCGGCCGGCGTTTTCGCCGCGAGTGTCTCAACCCGCTGCAGACGCTGCCGCGCCGAATCGCCGAGTTTGACGTGCGCGTAGGCGTCGGCAAGATCTGGATGCGGATTGGCGAGCCAGGCGGCCTCGACCAGCTTCATGGCGCGGCGCACCTGATGCGCCTCGCTCTCGAATTTCGCGGCAAGCACGGCGGCCGGCACCAGCGTGGGCGCGAGCTTGACCGCTTCCATCACGCTCTCGCGCGCGACGTCGCGGTCCATCCTCTCCAATTCCAGCGCGCGCGCCGTGAGCAGCACGCCGCGCTGCCGGCGGTAGGTCGGCTTGTCGATCAGACCGGCGGACAAATTCGAATCGAGAATCGCGAGCGCGCCGCTCCAGTCGCCGCGCGCGCAGCGGAAGCCGAGCACCGCGTGCGAGGCCCAGGTCGAGGACGGCGACAGCTTGATGGCTTCCTCCGCGATCATCACCGCGCTGACCGCATCGTCGGCGCGCTGCGCCTCGATGAACAGGCCGCGCAGGCCGAGCAGCCGCGTATCCTCGCGCTCGGCCATGGCACGGAAGGCGCGCTGCGCCTCGTCGCGATTGCCCTCGAGCTGAGCCGATTGCGCATGCAAGAGAAGCGCGAGCGGATCGTCGGGCGCATGCCGCCGCGCCGCTTCGGCGTGACGGCGGGCGAGCGCGGTGTCGCCATGACCGATCGCGAGCAGGCCGTGGGTGATGGCGTGACGGCCGCGGGCATGGCGCTTCTCGTGCCGGCGGCGGCGGATTCGTCCGGGCGTCCGCCATATCGCGGTCAGGACGCTCCAGAGCAGCACGACCAGGACTGCGAAGATGCCGAGGCAGAGCACGAACACCGGAATGCTCGGTGAGGCCCGGAAGCCGCCCCAGGTCAGCACGACATTGCCGGGCTGATCGGCGACCCAGGCGGCGCCGGCGCCTGCAAGCGCGATCAGAACGAGGAAGAGGACGATGCGAAGCATGGCGATCCCTATACGCGCGGATTGTTGCGCGAGTCTTATCGAGCAATCTATGGAGCCGACTTGGCGAGACCCGCCAGAGCATCGTCGGCGAATTTGCGGGAGGCCGCGAGCGCGGCGTCTCTCGCATCGGCCTTGTCCAGCCATGCCTTCGCCGGCCCACGTTCGCTCTCGGGCAGCGTCATCAGCTCGCGCCGCGCTTCGGCGAAATCGTTGCGCAGTGCCGCGGCCGTGACCCGCGCGACGATGGCGCCGCGGTCGTTGCCGACCCCGTCGGTGCGCTCGATGCGGACGAGCTTCGACGCTCCCGCTTGAAGGCGCTCGACGATGCCGGCGCCAGGGGGAGGGGCCTCCGGCGGCGGCGACAGCTTCGGCACGATGTTGAGGAGCTCGCGGGTCAGCGCGAACGGCGTCGGGATGCCTGATGCTGCGAACATATCCAGCGGCTTCAGCATTTCGGGCTTGGCTGCGAACGACCGCGCAGCATTGAGCTGCGCCTCATAGGGATCGTTGTGGCGAACGGCTACGTCCAGCAGGGTGGCGGCAACCACATAGCGCAACGGCTTGTCGTCCATTGCCTTGGCATCGGCGATCTTCTCGCCCTGCTGCGCGAGCTCGGCGCGCGCGGTCTTGCTGGCGCGCTCGAGCTGGGAGATGCGATCGTCGAGAGCGGCGAGGACGGATGGCGAGGCGTCACGCGGCGCGGATTTCGCATCGTTCAATGCGCTCGCAATCTTGTCGGACTGCGCGCGCAAATTAGCGACGTCGTTGCGCAGAGTGCCGACGGATTTCTCCAGCGCGTCGAGCCGCGTCGTCATCGCCGGATCGGTCGCCGGCTTTCCGGCCTTGGCTTCGACTGCGGCGAGGCGTCCGCTCAGCGCATCGACCGCGGCGCTGGTCACTTGCGGCGCGGCGGGCGGAGCCTGCACCGCGGGCCACCCCAGCGCCCAACCGACTGCGATCACGACTGCCGCTGCGGCGGCGCCGGAAAATGGCGCGATGACCCAGGGAGAGATGGCGGCAGACGTTGCAGCGGCCTGCGCCTCCTCACGCTGCGGCTCCGTCTCGATCTTGGCCGCCTCGACCTCGGCGTCCTCGGGGGCGGCGTGCTCCGAGCTTGCCGGCTCGGCCGCTGGCTGCGTCTCAGGCTCGCCCGGTACGTCCTGCGGCTGGGTGGAGACTTCGGTCGCTTCGAGGTCAATGGTCGGCGGCGTGCGCTTGGCGCGGCCGGATTCGGGAGCCAGCCCTGCGTCTTCAGGCTTGTCGTCGGCCATCGTGACGGTTCCTCACACTTGCATACCAGAAGCGAGCCCGATTGCGTCGGATTCGGCCCGTCCTCTTACGCCAAACGGGTGCGCAAAGCACGCTCCAAGGCGTCAAATAAGGCATTTTCGTCCGGGCTCGCGGCCACCAGAACCTGCGATGCGCCGGCATCGCGCAGCACGCTTGCGACCGTCTCGGACAGGCAGCATTGTGGAATCGCCAGTGCCGAGATTTCGACGCCCTCGTCCCGTGCGGCATCCAGGAAGGCGCGCGCGCTGCGCCTGGAGTAATGCAGCACCGCCTCGATGCCATGCGCGGCAAAGCCTTCGCAGACCTCGCGCGGGAGAACCTTGACCGGAGCCATGCGGTAAGTGGTCTGCGTGACCACGCTGAACCCTTCCGCGCCGAGCTCGCCGCCGAGATCCCGCGACAGATCCGCCCCGGCAAGATAAAGCAGCGTACTTTTCTTCTTCAGCACCTTGTCCCGCGCGCCTTGCACGACCTTGTCGCGCAAGGAAGCGGCATCGCCGCCGGCGACGATCACATCCTTGAAACCGACCTCGCGCGCCACGGAAGCCGTATGCTCGCCGACCGCAAAGAGCGGCAGCGCCAAAAGGCCGCGATCGCGCAGTTGCGCCGCGATGGCACGGATCGCATTCGCCGACGTGACGATAATGGCGCCATAATTCGTCTCACTCTCGTCGTGAAAGGCAACCGGCTCGCATTTGAGTACGGGCGCAAGCAGCACCACATGCCCCCGGGCGCGCAGATTTTCCGCCGTCGTCTCGTTGTCGGGATGCGGCCGTGTGACAAGAATGGACATCGCTTATGTTCCCGAACCACCCGGCGGTGACGCATTCGCGAGGGAGAGCGGCGCGTGACGATTGCGCAAGATGACCCCGGAATGCTACCGCGTTAGCAGAACTCTGCTTTACGGATGAGCGCAAGGGCGCAAATTGGATAACAATTCGCCAATGCTGGTACTGGGTATCGAGACCACCTGCGACGAGACCGCGGCGGCCGTGATCGAGCGCGCGTCCGACGGCAGCGGCAGGATCCTGTCCAATATCGTGCGGTCACAAATCGAGGAGCACGCCCGCTTCGGCGGCGTCGTTCCGGAAATCGCCGCGCGCGCCCATGTCGAACTGCTCGACGGCATCATCGACCGCGCCATGAGCGAAGCTGGCATCGGCTTCGCCCAGCTCAATGGCGTCGCAGCTGCCGCGGGGCCGGGACTGATCGGGGGCGTCATCGTCGGGCTCACGACCGCGAAGGCGATCGCGATGGTGCACGACACGCCGCTGGTCGCAGTCAACCATCTCGAGGCACATGCGCTGACGCCGCGCCTGACCGACGGCATCGAATTCCCGTACTGCCTGTTCCTCGCCTCCGGCGGCCACACCCAGATCGTCGCGGTGACCGGCGTCGGCCATTATGTGCGACTCGGCACCACCGTCGACGACGCCATCGGCGAGGCCTTCGACAAGGTCGCGAAGATGCTGGGCCTGCCCTATCCCGGCGGACCGCAGGTCGAACGCGCCGCGGCAAACGGCGATGCCACGCGCTTTGCGTTTCCAAGACCGATGCAGGGACGGCCCGATGCCAATTTCTCGCTGTCAGGATTGAAGACGGCCGTCCGCACCGAAGCGAGCCGCCTGGCCGAGATCACGCCGCAGGACGTCAGCGATCTCTGTGCGAGCTTCCAGGCTGCGGTGCTGGACTCGACGGCCGATCGCCTCAACGTTGGCCTGAAGCTTTTCCGCGAACAATTCGGTGCGCCGCGTGCGCTGGTCGCGGCCGGCGGTGTCGCCGCCAACAGGGCAATCCGCGGCGTGCTGTTTGACGTTGCAAAGCAGGCCGGGACCCAGCTGATCATGCCGCCGCCGGCGCTCTGCACCGACAACGGCGCGATGATCGCTTGGGCCGGCGCCGAACGCCTCGCGCTCGGCATCACCGATACGATGGACGCGCAGCCGCGCGCGCGCTGGCTGCTCGACGCGAATGCGACCGCGCCTGATGGTTACGGCAAGACGCGGGCGGGATACTGACAATGGCTGCGTTCGACTCCGTCGCGGTGATCGGTGCCGGCGCCTGGGGCACCGCGCTGGCGACGGTAGCCGCACGTGCCGGACGGAAGGTGACGCTGTGGGCGCGCAATGCGGAACATGCGACGCGGATCGCATCAACGCGTGACAATCCGCGGCTGCCGGGCGTGCTGCTCGCGCCCGAGATTGTCGTGACGAGCGATCTGGCGCTCGCCGCGCGTGCCGACATGCTTCTGATCGCGACGCCCGCGCAACATTTGCGTGGCGCGGTCAACCTGCTGGCCTCGCACATTGCAAATCCAACGCCCGTTGTGGCCTGCGCCAAGGGTATCGAGCACGGCACCCGCAAATTCATGACCGAAGTGATCGCGGAAGCCGCGCCGCACGCGCAGCCTGCGATCCTGTCAGGCCCAAGCTTCGCCGACGACGTCGCGCGCGGACTGCCGACGGCAGTGACGCTGGCGGCAAAGGACGAAGCGCTGGCGAGCCGGATGGTGCAGGCGTTGGGCTCAGCGACCTTCCGGCCTTATCACACCACTGATGTCCGCGGCGTCGAAATCGGTGGCGCCGCCAAGAACGTGCTGGCAATTGCCGCCGGCATCGTGGTCGGCCGCAACCTCGGCGCCTCCGCGCTCGCCGCACTGACGACGCGCGGCTTCAGCGAGCTGGCGCGGCTCGGGCGCGCCTGCGGCGCGCGCGCGGAAACGCTCTCGGGTCTCTCCGGCCTCGGCGACCTCCTATTGAGCTGTTCGACGGCGCAATCGCGCAATTTTGCACTCGGGATCGCGCTCGGTCGTGGAGAGGGGGCGCCCGCAGGCAAGCTGGCGGAAGGCGCATTCACCGCGCCGGTGCTGGTCGAGCTCGCGGTCTCGCAAAACGTCGCGATGCCGGTATCAGAGGCCGTCGCAGCGATTCTCGGCGGCAGAAGCACGATCGATGCCGCGATATCGGCGCTGTTGACCCGCCCCTTCAAAGCAGAGGAATGAGCATGGCGTACTGGCTGGTGAAATCCGAACCATCGGTGTGGTCCTGGGACCAGCAGGTTGCGAAGGGCGCCAAGGGCGAAGCCTGGACCGGCGTGCGCAACTACACCGCGCGCCAGAACCTCGTGAACATGAAGAAGGGCGACAAGGCGTTCTTCTACCATTCCAACGAGGGCAAGGAGATCGTCGGCATCGCGGAAGTCATCAAGGAGGCCTATCCCGATCCGACCGACAAGACCGAAAGATTCGTCTGCGTCGACATCAAGGCCGACAAGCCGTTGAAGACGCCGGTGACGATGGCCGCGATCAAGGCCGAGAAGAAGCTCGCCGAGATGGCCCTGGTGAAATATTCGCGCCTGTCGGTGCAGCCGGTGACGGCCGAGGAATGGAAGCTCGTCTGCAAGATGGGTGGAGTGTAGCGACGGGTTACACCGCCGCAGTCGCCACCACCTGCGCCAGCAGCTGCTCACGCCTTGCCTGCGAGCGCTGGCCTTTCATGGTCGCGGCGAAGCGCTCGAGGATTCCTTCCTCGAAGGCGGTGACGATGGTGTCGTGAACGTAGCTCTTGCGGCAGATTGCCGGCGTGTTGGAGAGCTTGTCGGCGGCGGCGCGGATCGCATCCAGCACCTGCTTCTTGCGGCCGCGCTGGCTGGTGGCCGGCGTGATCCGCGACAGCGATTCCACGACGACGGCAGACGCCATCAGCGTGCGGAAGTCCTTCAGCGAAATCTTGATGCCGGCGATCTCGCGCAGGAATGCGTTCACCTGCGTGGTGCTGACCGCACGCACGATGCCGTAGGCATCGCGGTACTGGAACATCCGCTTGCCGGGGACGCCCTGCAAAATGCCGACGGCGCGCACCAGCTTGGCGGCGTCGCATTCCTTGCGCACGGCCTTGCCGCCCTTCGCCTTGAAGGTCAGCACGAAGCAGTCGTCTTCCAGGGTGACGTTCGACTTCAGCAGCGTGGTCGCGCCGCGGGTGCCGTTGAGGCGGGCGTAGGATTCATTGCCGGGACGGATCGCGGTGCGCGCGATCAGCTCGATCACCGCCGAGAGTGCAAACTCCCGCGTCGGCTCGTCGCCCGACAGGAACGCCGAGACCTTGCGCCGGATCTTGGGCAGCGCACCGACCAGCTTTTCCAGACGATGCGCCTTGCGCTGCTCGCGGACCTTCTCCCAGTCGGCATGATAGCGATATTGCAGCCGGCCCGCGGCATCGCGGCCCACCGCCTGGAGGTGCGAGCTTGGGTCGGCGGAGTAGCGCACCTCGCGATAGGCCGGTGGAACCGCCATGGCGTGCAGCCGGCGGATGGTCCGGGCGTCGCGGATATGCGCGCCGTTGGGGCGGACGAAGGAATATCCCTTGCCGCGCCTGATGCGGCGAATGGTCAGCTCGTTCTGGTCGCCGAGCCGCAAGCCCAGCTCCTTGGCAAGCGCCTCAACCGAGCTCGCCGGGGCCATGTCGTAGACCTTTTTCGGGCTGGGACGCGAGGAACCGGCCGGTTTCGGCCATTGTCCGAGGGCCTTGGCCAGCGCAATGGCGGCAGGATCGGCCGAAGCGGGCCGCGCCGTGCCGAGATTCTGCTGATCCATCATAGCCTTAAGCCTTTAGCCCTGTCTGTTACCGGTCAATGCCGCTGTTCTGATTTTTGTTCCAAGAAGTCTCTTCGGACCCCGGGTTGGCCATTTAGGGTGTTCCGAACCGCATTGCGAGTCCCGAATCAGTGAAAGAAGGTTTCTAAATACCTCCTATGATGCATGGGCGACCTGCGCGGGGCTGTTCCGGAAATTGGGGTCAAGAGCGAATGCAGACGGTCCGCTTGTTTCAGACTTGCGACAACCGGACCGCGAACCTTGATCCTCCGCATGGCCGGCCCCTCATCGAAGGTCCAGCTTGTGCTGCTTGTCGGGTCCGGTTAGCCCGACGCATAATCGTCCAACGATGAAATCGGCTTGCCAGTCCCCTGTGCTCGGCTTGCCGTATGTGGAGGGAAGCATGTCCGAGAAGATCTACGACGTCCCCGCGGAATGGGCCAAGCGGGCCTGGATCGACCAGGCCAAGTACAAGGACATGTACGCCCGATCGCTCGCGGACCCCAACGCCTTCTGGGCCGAGCAGGCCAAGCGCATCGACTGGATGCACGCGCCGACCAAGATCGAAAACGTCTCCTTCGCGCCGGGTAACATCTCGATCAAATGGTTCGAGGACGGCATCCTCAACGTCGCCCATAACTGCATCGACCGCCATCTCGCCAAGCGCGGCAACCAGACCGCGATCATCTGGGAAGGCGACGATCCCTCGCAGTCGAAGCACATCACCTACAAGGAGCTGCACGACGAGGTCTGCCGGATGGCCAACATCCTGCGCACCCGCAATGTTAGGAAGGGTGACCGCGTCACCATCTATCTGCCGATGATTCCGGAAGCGGCCTACGCGATGCTGGCCTGCGCGCGGATCGGCGCGATCCACTCCGTGGTGTTCGCCGGCTTCTCGCCAGATTCGCTCGCCCAGCGCATCAACGACTGCCAGTCCAAGGTGATCATCACCGCGGACGAAGGCCTGCGCGGCGGCAAGAAGGTGCCGCTGAAGGCCAATGTCGATGCGGCGCTTGCCAAGGCCGACGGCGTCGATTGGGTCATCGTCGTCAAGCGCACCGGCGGCAAGGTCGACATGAACCCGACGCGGGACCTCTGGTATCACGAGGCGGCGGCGATGGTGACGACGGACTGCCCGGTCGAGCACATGCACGCCGAAGATCCGCTGTTCATTCTCTACACCTCGGGCTCGACCGGCCAGCCCAAGGGCGTGCTGCACACCTCAGGCGGCTATCTCGTGTTCGCCTCGATGACGCATCAATACGTGTTCGATTATCACGACGGCGACATCTACTGGTGCACCGCCGACGTCGGCTGGGTCACCGGCCACAGCTACATTCTCTACGGGCCGCTCGCCAATGGCGCGACCACGCTGATGTTCGAAGGCGTGCCGAATTACCCGGACAATTCCCGGTTCTGGAACGTCATCGACAAGCACAAGGTCAACATCTTCTACACCGCACCCACCGCGATCCGCGCGCTGATGCAGGGCGGCGATGAGCCCGTGAAGAAGACCTCGCGCGCGAGCTTGCGTCTGCTCGGCTCGGTCGGCGAGCCGATCAATCCGGAAGCCTGGGAGTGGTATCACCGCGTCGTCGGCGACGATCGCTGTCCGATCGTCGACACCTGGTGGCAGACCGAGACCGGCGGCATCCTGATCACGCCGCTGCCGGGCGCGACCAAGCTCAAGCCCGGCTCGGCGACGCAGCCGTTCTTCGGCGTTGCGCCCGAGATCGTCGACGCCGATGGCAAGGTGCTGGAGGGTGAGACATCAGGCAATCTGTGTTTGACGCGCTCATGGCCCGGCCAGATGCGCACGGTCTACGGCGATCACGCGCGCTTCGAGCAGACCTATTTCTCGACCTACAAAGGTAAGTACTTTACGGGTGACGGCTGCCGCCGTGATGCCGATGGGTATTACTGGATCACCGGCCGCGTCGACGACGTCATCAACGTCTCCGGCCATCGCATGGGCACCGCCGAAGTCGAAAGCGCGCTGGTGGCGCATGAGAAGGTTTCGGAGGCCGCCGTCGTCGGCTTCCCGCACGACATCAAGGGCCAGGGCATCTATGCCTATGTCACCCTGATGGCCGGCATCGAGCCGACCGAGGACCTGCGCAAGGAGCTCGTCACCTGGGTGCGCAAGGAGATCGGTCCGATCGCCTCGCCCGACCAGATCCAGTTCGCTCCCGGCCTGCCCAAGACCCGCTCCGGCAAGATCATGCGCCGCATCCTGCGCAAGATCGCCGAGGACGAGCCGGGCAGCCTCGGCGACACCTCGACGCTGGCCGATCCCGCCGTCGTCGACGATCTCGTCAAGAACCGGCAGAACAGGAAGCCGGCGTAAGCTCTCGTGCCCCGGACGCAGCGCAGCGTCTCTTCGACGATGCGCTGCAGAGCCGGGGCCCATCCATCTACGCAGAAGAAAGAGCTGGGTCTCGGCTCTGCTTCGCAGCACTGCGTGCCGCGCCGCGTCCGGGACACGAGCTTAGACACAGCATCCCTGAAGGACCCCCCGTTCACATCCTCACGCACTTGTCACGATGCGGGGCGGCGCGGCTGCATCTTTCCCGCCGGGTGTTGTTTTCAGGTCATTTACTTTACTTCGAACATTTCCTTTCTTTGCCCTGCTGGCTGGCCTTTGGCACACGCGCGTGGAAACCGCCCGGTTAACAAACGCGGTCAAGAATGTCTGAGGCAGGCCGGCAATTGCCGGTTTTGCGTGAATTTGGACGATCCGTTTCGGGGCAGGGGAAAATCGATGTCTATGAAGATTGCGCTGGCGTTGGCCACCACCATCGGGGCCGGGCTCTTGATATCGTCGACGGCCGAGGCGCGGCCGGAAATGGTGGGTACGCACATGGCCGATTATTCGCCGGGCACCATCGTGGTCAAAACCAACGAGCGGCGGCTCTATCTCATCCTCGATGACGGGCACGCGGTGCGTTACCCGGTCGGCGTCGGTAAGTCCGGCAAACAGTGGGCCGGCACGACCCGGATCGACGGCAAATATCGCAATCCGGCCTGGTCGCCGCCCGACGAGGTTAAGCGCGACAAGCCGCAGCTTCCCGACGTCATTCCGGGCGGCTCGCCGCGCAACCCGATGGGTGTTGCTGCGATGACGCTGGCCGGCGGGGAATATGCCATCCACGGCACCAACGTGCCCGGCTCGGTCGGTGGCTTCGTCTCTTACGGCTGCATCCGCATGCTCAACGACGACATCACCGATCTCTACAGCCGCGTCTCGGTCGGAACGAAGGTCGTCGTGACGCGCTGATCGCCGCGGTCGCAACAGAGATTGAAAGCCGCGTTTCGACGCGGCTTTTTCGTTACCAGAAGCGCCAGCGCCTCGCGCACCAGCCGTCGCGATGGCCGCCATTGTAGCTGCGGGCGTAACCGCCCGCGAGCATCGCGGCCGAAACGTTGGGGGTTCGTTGGGTCGCGACGTCGGCGAGGACGCGCCCGTATTTTTCCGAGCCGAGATTGTAGATTGCGACGCCGCCCTGACCGAGCAGAGAGCGCAACGCCTCGGTGGCGGCTTCCGCCTTGTCCAGTTCGTCCTGGCAGGATGCCTTCATCTCGGGCGCATCGATGCCGCGCAGGCGAACGCGCGCGACGAGATCGCGCCCACCGCGCCGGTGCACGCGCGCCAGAAAGGTGTCGCCGTCGACGGTGCGGATGACATCGACCGGCAGGCGGTCGTCGGGGCCGCCTGACTGCCGAAGAATGATCTCGGCATCCTGCGCGCGCGCATCGGCCGGATGCCGAAGCGGCCAATTCGCCCCATGCCGGAAGGTGAGCACGATCGCCGCCACGATGGCCACCACGAACATCCATGGCAACAATCCCGAGAAGCGATGGCGGAACGGCGAGCCGCCGAACCGTGGCCGATGGAGATTGGGACGATCCGGAAAACGCATCAGATCAGGCTAGGACTGAGTCGGGGAACACGGCAAGGCACGGCCGAGCCATGGCCTGCGGACGATAGCGCCAGTGCGGCGGTTCGCCCGGATGATCGCTGGCCGTAAAATCGCACCTGCGCGCAGCGCGGTTCCGAGTGCTCTCCTTCCGGTACCCCCTGTAGTTGTACGGGGTTTGATCTTCAGCTCTTGTTTAGTAATAGAGCAGAGTACTCGGTATGCGTGTGGGGGAGCGGTAGGCATGGCATCGTTCAAGTTTCGCATCGGTACAAAGCTCGGACTGACGGCAAGTGCGGGGGTCCTTCTCGTTGGAGGCATGCTCGGCAACCAGCTCATCAGGAACGGGCAGATCGCGGGACTGAGCGAATTGGTGGTCATCAACACCGCCAACAAGGCGAATGCCCAGGGCGCCGAGCTCGCAGTGACCCGGGCGCGCCTCGCAGTGGCGGAGATCGGATCTGCCGCTACCGCCGACAGCCTCGCCAAACAAATGGAAGTGCTGCGCAATTCCCTTGCCAATGCCACGACCGAAATAGACGCGGCATTGGAGCGATCCAAGCGCGCCGAAGCCAAAGAGCTCTGCCGAGAGGTGAAGCTCCAGCTCGAAGCCTCCCTCAAGGCCGGCAACGATCTCGGCGAGGCTCGCGGCATCGCCATCAAGGAATTCGCCGCGACTAACCAGATTGAAGATGCCTGGAACAAGTCCCTCGATAAATTGCTGACATCGCCCGCCGTCGCCGCATCGTCGAATCACCTCAACATCGAGGCTGCGTTGCGCGAAGCCAACGCGTCCTTCAAGGCGGTCAGCGCCTCCGATTGGCATTTCACGGCAACCGGTGACGTCGAGCAGAAAGACCGTATCGCCGGCCTTGCCGACGCGATGATCGGTGTCCTGAAACGGGTGCGCCAGTCGGCTGGCGGCGACAAGGAGATCGCGGACGGAATCGACGCGCTGGGGGCCCTGGCCGTACGCTACAAGGCCGCGGCCGCCGCAGCCGTGAAGGCGGAGGACACCAAGACACGCATACTTGAAGAGCGGCTGCGTCCGGCCGCTAAGGAAATCTCAACGCGCGTCGACAAGCTGGTCGCCGCCAACAACGAATA
>NZ_JADFUE010000048.1:0-48417 GCF_054967145.1 Bradyrhizobium sp. UFLA06-24 | reverse complement strand
TCTCCAGAGAGGGGCTCCTGCGCTTCGTCTACCCAAATAGCATGGATTGGGGGATACGACGTTTACCCGCTGTAGGCGCATGTGCGTGGGAGAGGCGTTTGCGATCCCCAGCCTCCCCGTGAACAAAAGGAGGAAAGCCAATGAAGATGCTCGCAGCATCCACTCTAACTCTCGCTTCCCTGTTGACCGGGTCAGTGAGCGCCGCCCCTATTCGGCGAGCCGCCGCCAAGACAAGCAACGGTCCCTATGTCGGGTGCTCTCTCTCGGGCGCCGCGGTAAGCGGCTGCAGAAACGTTCTCCACTTCAAGACTTACTAGAGCATGATGTTTTTATACGGAAACATAGCCTCAGTTTTTGAAGTAGTTGGTGCACTCGGCCTCGGAGAAGAGATCGAGGAGTTCACCAACCTTTCTCCAGGTTGCCTCCACGTTGCGGGGCTCCGCAGCTCGCATGAGATGTTTGAGTTTGGCGAAGACCTGCTCGATCGGATTGAGGTCGGGGCTGTAGGGCGGCAGGAAGATCCGGTGGGCGCCTCTCGCGCGGATAGCTTGGCGAGCCGCTTTGCCCTTGTGGCTGCCAAGATTGTCGAGAACGACGATCTCGCCCGGTGCGAGGGTGGGTGCCAACACCTTTTCGACGCACAGCGTGAAGAGTTCACCATTGATAGGGCCATCAATCACCCAAGGCGCACTGATCCGATCGTGGCGCAGCGCCGCGATGAAGGTCATGGTCTGCCAATGGCCGAAAGGTGCAGATGCTTGGAGGCGCTGCCCACAAGGCCCCAGCCGCGTAGCGGCGCCATATTGGTCTTGATCCACGTCTCGTCGATAAACACCAACCGCGCAATGTCGATTCCTGCCTTGATGCGCTTTCCAGCGGGTCCGCTTACGGGCGACGTCTGGGCGATCCTGCTCGGCTGGTAGAAGCTTTTTTTGAAGCTGAGCCCCTCGGCGTGAACAAAAGTCCACACCGCCCGCACGTCTGTCTTGATCCCCCGTGCAGCCAGCTCCTGCGTCAGCTTGCGCAAGGTGAATGGCCCCGAGCGAATGCGTTTGCGCAGCCAGTCGGCGTTGGCATCCGACAGAACCCGCTTCTTGTGGCCGCCGATCTGGCCGGGCGCCAGGCCTCCGGTATCCCGTCTCAGATTCTTCCACTTCGTCACGCAGGAGGGGCTGATCTGGAGCGCCTCGGCAATCGAACGAACCGTTTCCCCTGCGTCAGCTCGCGCTAAAGCCCGTTCCCGGATGTCTTCCGAATAGGGTCGCGTCATCCATGCTGGCCTCCGCCCTCCAACATCGAGGTTGAATCAGAAATCGTTCCCGGTGGGAATCCCGATTCCAGTCAAAAACAACATGCTCTAAGAGTGCCGAAGTAACAGGATGGAGAGGGGTTGGACGGATATCGAGAGCTCCTATTATTGAAGAGCCCTCGACCTGAAATAACGATGGGTTCGGTTTGGACTATTTGGGGAGGCTTTCCTCGGCGGCCTTTTCGCACGAAGGCCGACACGAGGTCGCCTTTGCGGCCTTGCCAGAGCACAGCTTTGCGTCGACCGCCATGGGTACCCCATTCGGACAAACCTACCAAAAGAAGAGCCCCGGCGGTTTCCCGCCGGGGCTCTCTGTCAGGTCGTTAGACCGAACTTACCAGTTGCGCTGAGCGCGCAGGAGCAGGGTGACCGTGTCCTGATCCTTGAGGTCGTAAACCGCAGCCGGCTTGGCAGTGGTGCCGGAGCCGCCGTAGGCGAAGCTGCCAGCATACTTCTGGTCGACGCGGAGCCAGTTGAGGTCAGCCGAGAACGTGAGGTTCTTGACCGGGGTCCAGCGGGTGATGACACCAACCGAGCCGACTGCGAAGTCGGGGTTGCAAGCCGTCACGCCAGCCAGGCCGCCGAACACGCCGCCGGTGCCAGTGGCGCCGCAGAGCGCGGTCTTGGCAACGGTGCCAAACTGCGCCTGAGCGTAAGCGCCGTACAGCGAGGTGTTCCAGTAGGGATCCCAATTGTGGGTGTAAGCACCACGGAAGCCCCAGGTCTTGACCGTCTCCTGCGAACCGCCGGTGATGAACACCGTATCCGGAGCATTGGCGAAGCCGACGCTCTGGTAAGAACCCACGGTCGACGCGCCCGAGAACATCGAGTAGCTGCTGCCCGCGAGGTTCTGGAAGTTGTAGCGGGTCGCACCATCGGTGTAGACCGCCTGCACGTTGATCGTGTCACCCGCGCCGGTCGGGATGTTTTTGATCGACAGAGCGAGCTGAACTGCCCAACCCCACTTGTCATCGGGGTGGCCAGTCGGCTCGGTCGCGCCGTAGTAGGCAACGTGGTTGTCATGCGCCGCAACCGACGCCTGGAACAGACCCCAAGCCTGGTCGACACGCACCGCACCGACGAGGTTCGGAGAACGCGAACCGCCGATGGCGTTGACGCCGTAGGCGCCACCGACCATGCCGGCTACGCTTGCGCCGGTCAGGTTCTGGTTGCCGGCCTGATAGTAAGCCGTGGCATCTTCCGCCGAGAATGAAGCCGTCACGCCCTGCCCGAAGTCAGCGGTGTAGCTGAACTGCGTGACACCAGTGACCGTGCCGGAACCGCCGGGGAGCGAGTCAAAGTTGTTGCCGGGATAGTTGGTCCAGGGCGCGTCGAACTGCGACACGGCCTTACCCATCGTGAAGCCAGCGAACTGGATGAAGGCGTAGTACACGCCGAGCGAACCGGCCGAGGTGTTGCCGTCGGTGCCATTGATGGAGGAACCAACGAGAGCGGGAACTGCACCCGAGGTGTTCAGAGCCAGCGTGCCGCTGTAGGCGGTGCCGCCGAACGCGCTGCCGGTACCGTTGTAGTTACCGGTCGTCCACGAGAACACGCCGTCGAAGAAGGTACGGACAACGCCGTATTCGGTGGCGGTGCGCGTGTCGATGTTCAGGTCTTCACGAGCGCGGATGGTGTAGTAGTTCGTCAGACGGTTGCGCGCGCCGTTGTTGCCGGTGAGCTGACCACTGAAGTCCGAGTTGGTGTTCAGCGCGACTTCAGCGCGCAGATAACCACCCAGCTTGATGCAGGTGTCGGTGCCCGGGATGTAGTAGAAACCCGCACCGTACAGCGAGCAGATCTTCACGTATTCGACCGCCTTGGCCTTCACGGGGAGATCGGCTGCCTGCGCTCCGCCCACGGCGATCAGACCCGCCGCTGAGCCGAGCAAAAGGCTCTTAACCAACTTCATGTTAAACCTCCAAGTTGCTCTTCAGGGAAGGTCACTGACCCGAACGGCCAATTCCCCAACCCCCTCTAAATCACCGCTTTGGCCACCTTCGCGTCTTCGGACACACCCGCATGAACGCGAGGGACTTAAGCGATCCGAATTGCCGGGGCGCTGAGGTCAGAGAAATCAGTAACTTACTGATTGCCAATGCTATTTGGATGCTTGTAGGTACAAGGCATCGTACAAAATGGCACTGGCAATGGCTGGACTGACTCGGACTTCGACCGGCGCATACGTGGCCCGAAAGGTGATTCCGAAGGACATCCGAACGGAATACGCGGCGAGATACGGGAACGCCTGGGAAGAGAAGTTCCGTCTGGAAAACTCGGCCTCCGAGCACGAGGCCCGGGCGCGGTTTGGCGAGTGGTTGGCAGACGTTGAGACTCGCATCGGGCGCCTCAGAGCGGCCAAGAAGAAAGGCCCCCAGCCCCTCACCCGTCACGACGCCTACGCCTTGTCAGGTCGGTGGTACACTTGGTTCATCAACCGGCATGAACGTGACCTGCGTACACCGGCCCACTGGAGGACCTTGGCGGACAATTTGCTGTGGAACATTATCCGCCCGCACGCACCCCAAGAATACGAGCGGAGCCACGGCGACGATCCGGATTGGGACTGGCGATTGGACCCGCAAGTGCGAGAGGCGATACGCCCCGACATGGCGGGCGTGGCACAGACGGCCGCTTTCCTAGGAGAAATGGAACTCAGCTTGTTTTCGGATTCAACTGACCTGTTTATCGATGCCGTGAGTGACAGTGTGTTGCCAGCCCTTCAGCGGCTGGAGGCGCTCGCGGGCGGGGATTATTCTCCAGATGATCATCCGCAGAGCCTGCCGCAATTTAAAGAACGCAATGTGGCTCAGCCCTTGAGGGCAATGGAGCTATTCGACGCTTGGATCAAGGCGGTGCAGCCTGCGGAAGGAACGGTATATCGGTGGGCAACGGTTTTTAAGGAAGCGGACCGATATTTTTCTGACGTAAAGCAAATCAACTACGACCGAGCCAAGGAGTGGATGAAGGGGCTCATCAATGACAAGCGGTCGGCCAACACTGTTGCGACAGCATGGCGCACGGCGCTGAAGACGGTTTTTGCGTGGGGCGTTGCGGAAAAGATGGTGGACAACAATCCCTTTCCGGAGGTGCGCATCAGCGTGCCTCGGAAAAACACGGAACGTGAGACGAAGGCGTTTGATGACTCGGAAGTAAGAACCATCCTCTCAGCCGCGCTACGCTGCAAGGATAGCAAATCGTACCGAGAACGGGCCTTGCGCTGGGTGCCGTGGATCTGTGCCTATACCGGAGCGCGCGCGGGTGAAATTACGCAGCTTCGGGCTAGTGATATTCTGCATCGAGACGGAGCATATTTCGCCCGCCTAACACCATCCGCAGGAAAGATCAAAACGCGAAAAGCACGAACCGTGCCTCTGCATGAGCACCTCGTGGCACAAGGGTTTCTTGAGTTCGTTGAAAGAGCGCAGGGACAACCGCTATTTTACAATCTGCGCAGATCTGATCGGCAGAACGGGAAGACGCGCCCCAGACAGAGCCCGGCTGAACGCATGAGATCACAAGTCGGAAGTTGGGTTCGTTCGTTAGGCATCACTGATCCTGAAGTAAGCCCAAACCACGCTTGGCGGCACACCTTCAAGGCTCAAGCGGCACGAGTCGGGATAGACGAGCGTTACAGTGACGCGATCACAGGGCACACGCCCGCAACTATCGGCCGATCCTATACGAAACCTCTCCCTAGCGATCTAGCTGAAGCACTGAAGAGGTTTCCAAGGTATTCGCTGGATTGACGCCAGCGGGATACGAACGCTTTGGCAAGTTTCACCCGACTAAGTCCCCGGCGGCGACTTCGCCCGGGCCGTACAGTTAGGTGGGATTGCCCCCGAGCGCCCTAAACTTACTGACAAACTGAGAGTTTATGCCGCTCACCTGTGCGGTCTGGATCGCCGTTTTGTGTCGGTAGCAATAGGCGGAGTTAGCTTGCTGCCGCAGCGGCGCCGCTCGAAGGCCCGTAGTTTCTTTGCGCTGATGCGAGCGCGCGCTTCAGGTTGCTATCAAACTCCGCCTGCATGTTCCGCATCGGGTGCGCACACCACTCCTTCGGCAGCCCTCTACGAATGCTCTCCTCATATAGACTGGTGTAAAGCTCAGACATGTAAGCGAAGAACGCTTGCGCCCTCTCCTTCCGCAGCTTCAGCTTAGAGATGGTGTTGCGCTCTGCGTATATCTTGTTGGTCAGCCCCTTCAACTCCAGCCACACCTCCTCGTCCGAGATGAAGGTGTCCATCATGACATTTTCGATGAAGACGAAGTTAGCGATGAACGTGCGGACGATATGGCCGCCTAAGCGGCTCACCACAAAATTTGACTCGAAGGTAGGGCTACTGTGAGAGGTCGTGTGGATGAAGCGCAACTCGCAAAGGTCAGAGAGCACCTTCGCAATCAAGTTGTCACCAAAGCCGATCTCCCGGACATGCTTGCGGATTTCGGACCCCTCCAGATGCCGAAACGCCTTTTCGCTGCTTAAATTCACGATGGCCGACAACACAAAGAGGCGGAGAAGTTGCGCCTCCGATTTGGCGAGTCTTGAATCAAATGGATTGCCGAGCGGCGAAAACTCCTCGAAGTAAACTTGCTGGTTGCTCAGCATGATCGCTCGCAGCGCTTCGTGCTGCGGCATGATGTATCGTCCCGTGGACTGAAAGACCCGCAGCGCCTTCCCGGACGCCGTCCAGCCAGATTGTAGAAATTCCCGGGTCATCCGCAGAGCGAGGCGGATGTCCGAGGTTGCAAGGACCTCGATCAGGTTCCCGAGTTCGGTTCCAAGCACTGACATTTGAACCAGATCGATTACCACGCCGAGACTGGAAAGATGGACCTCCGCCCCGTTTTCAGCCGTAAAGCTAGCCGATCGGCCTTCTAAAAGCTGCCTTGCAACGAAGAACCGTTTCGAGAGAACCGCCTGCACCGCAGGGGCATCAATTGCAACGGGATCAAAATCAAAGGCATCAAACACCGCCGTATGTCGATGGCGCACGTAGGTTGCTTCACGCATGGAACAGACCAGATTGATTTTGAGGCGTTGAGCCAACGCCATTGCGTCGCCAAAAATGCGCGCTTGGACCCCATCGTCCTCGAACTGATCGACATTATCGATGACCAGGAATACAGGGACGTTTTTGGCGACATAGCGCAGCACCTTCTCGACGTAAGGCAAGGTGCTTTCGTAATCCGCCATCAACAGGTGCGAGATCCGCCGCTTTCTTTCGCCCTCGTCGTTCGCCAGAAGATACAGCGGTCCCTTGAAGAGCGCATCAATCTCTTCCTTGTAGGCGTGCTGAATGCACCGGTCGTAATTCGAGAGATATGGCTCGGCGTTTATACGCTCTTTGAGTTCCTTGGCGAGAAAATCCAGAGGAATTTGGCTTGCGGAGTACGTCCTGAAGTCCACGTATAACCAGTGTGGATACGCCCGCCCCGCATGCGGTGCAAAAAGGTCTCGGGCCCCAACTCGCTTGGTAAATTCTAGGAATGTTGTCTTGCCAGAGCCCACTTGTCCCAGCACAAGCACGGCGACCGGCCGGGACCGAGCGGCCGCATCCCGTACTACGGCTGTCACGGCGCGGTCACTGTCCTTCATTGGCCGGACTGGCGCCTTTGCCGTCACCGCTTCCTTTTTCGCCACGTGCATCTTGATCCGGTGATCAAACCGGACCCTCTCGGGCGTCTTTACATAGCACTTTTCGAGCAAATCAGGATCGTTATTCACCACGTCTTCGGTGAAGGCGGTGGTGACAGCATCCTCGATCAGAGGAAACAAGCTATGCCTGCTGATCTTGGAGAAGCTCGTGGTGAAGAACCGATTTAATCGCCGATCATCAACTTGATTTTCAATTCGCCCCAGCAGCTCGGTCTCCAGGCTGCCGTTGATGACCGCTTCTCTCGAAAGCAGATCGTGAAACTCGGCATAGTCATCGTGCAGCGCCGATTGAAGCGTTTTGAAAATGATCGCCGATGACTCGTGAAACGGAACTTGATCGATCCTTGTTGCTGGGAAAACGATCCAACTGTTTCCGTTGGTGACCACCGCGAACGGTATCGAGAGTTTTCTCGCATAATCGCGTGCTTGAATAATGGCGTCCCCAGTCGCGCCAGTCAGGAGCTTGCGGCTGAGCTGCGCGCGGCGAACGTCCGGAACCTCTGAGAAAGTGACTCCGACTTTCTTCGCCTCAACTACCATGGCGGTCATGCCGGTCCGAATAGTGTAATCGGCCCAAGTCGTCTGACCGTCCTCTGAAACGCGGTCTTCCGGGTCGATGTCAGCATGCGTCCAGCCCAGGACACCGTACAGCACATCGTTGATGACCTTGAGACGCGTCGCTGCCTCGTTTGCGTCATGCAACACCAGGTGCTCGTACTGCGCCAAAATCTCCTGGGGCGTGGGCATCAGAACTCCTAGCGGGCGATTCCCCACGAAGAATACACCACGGCGCTGTCCCCGCTCTCAAATCTTACCCGTAAGAACGGTTGTATAAATTCTAAATGGACGTATAGTTTCTATACACCTTAGGAACGCGGCCATGACCCCAAGGGCACTCGTCGCCTACATCCGAGTATCCACGTCGCAGCAAGGCCGATCTGGGCTCGGCATCGAAGCTCAGCGTGAAGCGCTCCGGCGTTTCGCCAGCGCAGAAGGCTTTGAGGTCGCCCGGGAGTTTGTAGAGGTCGAAACGGGAAAGGGAGCGGACGCCTTGGAGCGCCGCCCGCAACTCAGGACGGCCCTCGCGGCCGCGCGCAAACTCAAGTGCCACGTGGCGGTCGCCAAACTGGACCGGCTCAGCCGCGACGTTCATTTCATTTCGGGCCTTATGGCCCACAAGGTCCCATTCCTGGTCGCGGAGCTTGGTCCGGACGTGGACCCTTTCGTCCTCCACCTATTTGCTGCGCTGGCGGAGAAGGAACGCGCTCTGATCGCCACCCGCACTCGGCAAGCGCTTGCCGCTGCGAAGGCCCGTGGCGTGTCGCTCGGAAACCCCAAACTGCACAGGGCGCGGACGACCGCCGTGGCGACGATCAAGGCGGAAGCCGACAAGCATGCGGCCAACGTGATCCCACTCATCCGCGAAGCCCAGAAAGCCGGTGCAAGCACTTTGCGCGAAATTGCGGAGGCGTTGAACGCGCGCGGAGTGGCGACGCCGCGAGGCGGCCAATGGTACGCGACGAGCGTCAAGAACATGTTGGATCGCGCCCCGCGGCCCACGCGAGCCCACGTGTAAGCTCAGGAGCGAACGATGGTCTATCTCACGGTCTTCGCAGTCTTCCTCGCCGGAGTCGCCGTTTCATTGGAATGTGGGGCAGCAGCTATGGTGTTCTTGGGTGTGGCGTATGGCGTCGCCAGGTATCTCGTGTAGCGACCGCACACCTATGGACTACTCGTGGTGCCCTCTGGATCAGGCGTGCGCGCTAGTCGTCATCGTCGCCATCTTTGCCAATCGTCCTTGGGTCCAATCCTCGACTCCAATCACGATCAGGTCCTAAACCGCCGCCCGGAGCAATCGACAAACCGCCTCCGGGGCCAATGGACTGTCCGCCATCGGGACCAATCGAGAGGCCGCCGCCAGGGCTGATAGAGAGACCACCACCCGGCCCGATTGATCGTCCTCCCCCAGGACCTATTGAGTCGCAGCCCCCAGGCCCAATTGAACCTTGGACGCAGTTCCTCCACGCTTGCGCACTAGTTGGGGCTGGGCACAGACAGCACAGCGCCAACACACCAATTACCGAAACAGTTTTCATCAAGCCCTCTTCAGCCTTCCGACGCGTTTTAGTCGCCGCGTGTGGCGCTGAGCAATCGCAACTTTTGTCATGCCCCGCTGCAACGGGTCCCCTTTGCGACGGGTCCCCTTTTGGGCTCATTTTGGAGATTCGGTTTTCGAAAGGGCGAGTAAAGGCCGTTGCTGCTGCTCAGCTCAGAGCAGGAAGTTGTGTCCCCCGAGATTTGCACAAGCCGACCCACAAGAATCCAAGAGCGCGCTTCGCTCACCGGGTCCCCTTGGGTCCGGGTCCCCTTCGCGCCACGGGTCCCATGTGGTCACTTTTGGGTGCTCGTGGAAGGCTGCAAAATCTTCCGCAGAACCGGGCGCATTTGAGCCTTATGTGGAACGCTTTCAACGGCTTACCTATTGAGACCCCTCACTCTTAGAGGAAGGCGCGCGCGCCACGGTCCGAGTGTGGTGCGATTGTGGCGCACTTCAGGGGAAAATGCCGTTAGCTCAACGACTTCGATCAATCTACCCCCCACTCTTACACAGAACGCAATTCGCACACGCAGCGCGAGGCGCGCGAGAACGCCCCGACAACACCCACAAGAACCCAAGAGTATCCACCGGCCAGATATAGGCCCTTGCTGACTCAGAAATGCCCGCGGGTGCGTTTGGGGGCTCCGGGCGCGGAGAGCACCTGCGCCTGACAGCTCTCCCGTGGGGTCCACGTGGACGCCCGTGGGGGCACCTCAGCACCGATCAGACCAGCGGGTCCCCGGTAGCCTCTCAGTGACAATAAACGAGGCTTACGCCCTGCGATTAATCACCTTCGGAACGCACCCCTCTAACCTCTAAGAAGATCATCTTTAGAGCTTTCAAGGGGTCGTTTCCTCAACATCGATCAATTCCAAATAAGGAAACCACCACCAATGCACGGCAACATCGGCCTGCACGAGCAATACGCGCTTGTGTCGCCGCAGGATTTCTCAGACCGCATGAACGACCGCTGGACGCACGACCTTTCCCTGTGCTCCTCGCAAGCCCTTCGGGACCTATGGAGGGTAATGGGCTCGACTTTCCGAGATGCCATCAGGGACACCGCGAAGAACCTCGTGATGCCTTGGCGGGTCCTGCAACCTCCAACGGGCTCCGGGAAGACTCAGGGTGCCTGTGTGTACTCAGCGATGCAAGCTGAGCTGAACCACACGCGCCCCCACGAGCACCCCGTGGGCATACTGATTGTAACACGCCTAATCGAACAGGCCGACGACCTCGTAAAGACCATAAATGCTTTGGCAGGCCGGACGGTCGCCGTTGCCAATCATTCCGCCAGCCGCGCCGCGCCTCAACAGCTCCAAGAGAGCGACGTGTTGGTCATAACCCATCAAGCTTACGTCAACGCCTCCCATAGCCTCTCGGGGCAGCGCGCCGCGACATGGGAGCGCCTCACAGAGTGGCGAGGAGGCAAGCGGCTTCTGACGATCATTGATGAAGCGTTGGCGAACGCCATTGAGGCCAGCAAGGTCACGACCAGCAGCCTCGCCCAGGTCATCGGATATATTCCGATCGAGGTCCGCAAAGCGTATCCACAACAAGTCACCGCGCTCGAACGGCTCAACGGAGTGCTCGTGGCTCTCGTGGATGCTCAGGGAGAGCGGGACAACGCCGCGTGCATGCTGTGGCAGGAGCACACTGCTCCAACCGATTTGGCACAGCTCCGGGAAGCCATGTGGGCGCAGCCTTATGACCGCACGGTCCTTGACAAGGACAGCCCGGAAGACAGAAGCCGGATTGCGAGGCGTGTGGACGACGTCTTGAAGGACGCTGAAGCCATCCTAGATCAGTTCGCCTATTACGCCCAAAAAGGGCGCGAGCACACAATCAACTCAGCGGCGCTGATGGTCCCGTTGGGGACTCCCGGCCCTGTCGTCCTCGACGCGACAGCACGCCAGAACTTTCTATGGGATCTTTTCGAGGATCGCGCGAAGATCACCCCCGTGCCGCACGGCGTTCGGGACTACAGCCGCGTGGTGCTGCACGTCGCGCGCACCCCTAGCGGCTTAGGCAAGTCCAGCATGATCAAGCACGCACCCGAGCGTTTTCCTCGTTTGCTGGACGCGCTGGAGAGAGAGCTTGCCCCCGAACGCTCCGTATTCCTATGCGTCCACAGAGCGGTTGAGCACATTGCGCTGACCTATAAGACGCATTTCACGAAGCTTGACGTTGGCCATTGGGGCGCAGTTGACGGGCGCAATGCGTGGGCGGACTACGATACGGCGGTCATATTCGGTTTGCCTTATCGGGATCAGATCTGGGCCAACAACACGTTCTTCGCACTTCAGGGGGCACAGGACGACGCGTGGCTGAGAGCGCCGAAGTGGAACGGACACAACGATGTGCGCGAGGTTCTGAAGCAAAGGCAATTGTCGGTGTCCATCATTCAGGCCATCAACCGAATTTGCTGCCGCAAGGTCATCGACTCGCACGGCCGGAGTCCCAGCGCAGACATCTACCTCGTGCTGCCGACCAGCATCCTAGGGGACGACATCTTACAAGACATCTTGGCCGATATGCCTGGGCTCGTTGTCAAAGATTGGCATTTCTCGGTGGACGGCCCGAAGCTCCGCAGAGCTCGCAAGGGCACGTCGCACGAAGCGCTGCTGAGCCTCATGAGCAATAAGCTCCCCGGTGAAATGCCAGTGAGCGCGATTCAGCGCGCGTTGTCTCTGACGCCGACCGCCCTGAAGAAGCTGCGGCAGGTTCTTTCGGATGGCGATCACCGCACCACGGCGGCGCTGCGCGAAATGGGGGTCGAGTATGTCGTTAGAGGTGCGGGGCGCGGGGCCAAGAGCTTCCTGGTGAAGCACAAGAAAAACTAAACGACAATGGCTGGGCACGCTGCTTCCCAAAAAGGAGCGCATGGCCGGTCTTTTTGCTGGAAGGCCCGGTAGGGCTTCAGCTGGACGCGCAGGGGTCGCTCAGGTCAACATTGGGAGGCGTGTCTCATTGCGGTCTAGACCCTTAGAGCAAATGTCTCAAAAATCCGAACTCGATACTACTGAGACGCCATTCTTATCGCGTCTTACTGTCTCAGGAGCGTAGACCCTAAGAGACGAAGTCGCTCCCTAGTGCAGCCGACGCTTAGCCGCTTCCACAAGATCAGCGTGCGTCAACAAGGCGGCATCGTAGTCGTTGAACAATCGGCGAATGTTTACCTGACCGTGAGCCTCAACAGTAGCCTCGAACAAAAAAGGCGTCTGATCCATAGTGAGAGACCGATACTCTGCGTTCCAGCCTAAGAACTTCGTTGTCACCTTCTCCGGGCCAACTATTTCGCATCCTAGGAGGACCTTATCAGGATTGTCATCCATCCATGCGCGAACAGTTTTCTGAGCTTCCAAGTCGTTCCCAACGTGCACCAGTCGTTTGCCTTGCAAAATGTAGAACCCGAAAGGAAATAATGTCATTCCGTCGTCTCCCCTTCGTATCGCACTGGTTGCTGAGGTCGTCCTCTGGCTGCTGCATTCTTCTGAGGCCCAGACGCCTCAAAGTTCATGGTATCATCATCAAAAGCTTCCCGAAGCCCCTACTGCGACTTCGCCTATTGCTCAATTTTTAATCTGGCGCGGCAGCGGACGAGGCAACGCTCTAGTTGTTGCATTAGCTCGATGGTGTGCATTGTGGCCGCTTCGCCAAGTTCTTTTTTGATAGAGGAGCAAACGGCACTCCGGCTCGTTGCAAAGCGTCTGATCTCACGTTTTGCCTTGGGAGTGAGGGACAGATAGACAACCCGCTTATCGGTGGTCGAGTTTGAACGACGTATAAAGCCCTTCTCTTCCAATGGGCGCGATTGGTGGACAATGAAGGGAGCGCCCACCCGCAATGCTTCGGCTACCGCCTTTACAGGCAACCCAAGTTCCCCAGCATCAGCAATTACCGAGAGAATATTCCATTGGGGAACAGTTAGCTGCAGTTCTGTGGCCCAAAATGCCTGAACATCGGACATTAGGAAATCTAAGGACCTAACCACGCGCACCACTTGGTCCAAGACATTCGGCTGCTGAGTTTGCTCAGGCTTTTCGTCCGCCATGATTTTCGCCATCCAAGCTAAACAACAAGAACCCCCGGCAGTTTCCCGCCGAGGGCCTTGGAGGTCTACCGGATCGTTAGATGAACCAGTCTTACCAGTTGCGCTGAGCGCGGAGCAGCAGCGTGAAGCTGTCTTGATCCTTCAGCTCGTACGTGCCGGGCGGCTTAGCAACACCAGCCAGACCCGCGGCCGGGATTACGAGAGCGCCCGAGTACTTCTGGTCCAGATGGGTCCAGTTGAAGTCACCCGAGAAGGTCAGGTTCTTCACCGGGGTCCAGCGGGTCACGAAGCCAAGCTGAGCGACATTGAAGTTCGGGTTGCAGGTGGTGCCTGCGGTCGTAGCAACCAGCGCGAAGAAGTTCGCGCAGACAGCTGCCGAAGCCGCACCCGAGTAGTTCACCTGAGCCCAAGCGCCGTAGATCGAGGAGTTCCAATAAGGATCCCAGTTGTGCGTGTAAGCACCACGGAAGCCCCAAGTCTTGATGGTCTCCTGGCTGCCCCCGGTCACGAACACCGTGTCGGGAGCACTGGCGATACCGATGCTCTGATAAGCACCAAGCAGGCCGGTGCTGCCGAAGGCCGACCAAGTTCCAGCGCTAGAAGTGGGCTGGAAGTTGTAGCGGGTTGCACCATCCGTGTAGACACCCTGGACGTTGATCGTGTCCCCAGCGCCGGTCGGGATGTTCTTGATTGACAGAGCGAGCTGGGCAGCCCAACCCCACTTGTCTTCAGGATGACCCGACGTTTCAAATGCGCCGTAGTAACCAGCATGGTTGTCATGCGCAGCAACCGAAGCCTGGAAGAGACCCCAAGCTTGGTCAACACGGAGCATGGCAATCAGGTCGGGAGAACGCGAGCCGCCGATGTCGCTCGCACCATAAGCACCGCCGAGGATGCCAGCAGCCGTAGCCGCAGTTGCAGCCGTACCGGGAACGCCGAGATTGACATTACCAGCCTGCATATAGGCAACCGCATCCTGCGCCGAGAACGTAGCAGTGATGCCCTGGCCGAAGTCAGCAGTGTACGAGAACTGGTTCACACCAGTGACCGTGCCGCCGCCACCGACAAGGCTGTCGAAGTTGTTGCCCGGATAGTTCTGCCAAGGCGCATCGAACTGCGACACGGCCTTACCCATCGTGAAGCCAGCGAACTGGATGAAAGCGTAGTACACGCCGAGCGAACCGCCAGAGACCTGGCCGCTGCCGGAACCAGCCGGGTTGTTGCCGTCATAAGCGGTGGCGCCGCCCGTCAAACCGGTACCAGCACCAGCGTAGCCACCAGTCGTCCACGAGAACACGCCGTCGAAGAAGGTACGGACAACGCCGTACTCGGTCGCGGTGCGGGTGTCGATGTTCAGGTCTTCACGAGAGCGGATCGTGTAGTAGTTGCTCAGCCGATTGTGAGCAGCACCAACGCCCGTCATGTTCGCGGCGTAGTCGCCGTTGGTTCCCAGCGCGACTTCAGCGCGCAGGTAGCCACCCAGCTTGATGCAGGTATCGGTGCCCGGGATGTAGTAGAAACCCGCGCCGTACAGCGAGCAAATCTTCACGTATTCGACCGCCTTGGCCTTTACGGGAAGATCAGCCGCTTGTGCTCCGCCTACCGCGAGCAGAGCTGCCGCGGAGCCGAGCAAAAGGCCCTTGAACTTCATGTTAAACCTCCAAGTTGAAGCCCCGTACAAATCATCGTACAAAGCCGTTTGAGCTACCCGCGAAAAGTCGTTGAAAATCAACGCATCCTCTCTGCTTAGGTCTACTTAAGCGAAAGACCTAAACGGGACGACCTTGGGATGCCCCCCTCCGTCGCCCGATCACAATTACCGAACGTCCTTGCACACACAACAAGAGAACGCTCCGAAACGGCCCGATGAAGCGTGTTTTCCGACGGGTGTTGCACAAATAACACGCAGATGTGATCGAACGCCCCTCGCAAACCCTTGTTTTTACTTGTCTTTTTTGACAGGTTCCATTTGCCCCACAGTTCCCGGTCTCATGGCTGGCGCGCGGACTTACGCACATCCGTCGCTCCGAGGCGCCCGAATCGTGGAATCGGCACGAAGACTCAAAGGCATGTGTAATGCCCGGTAACGCTCTGTGATCCGCGGTCCCCAGGGCCGCGCACCGGGCGCGGCAGAGACGCTTAATAAAGGCTGGAAGTCGCCTGGAAGATCGGGGAATCGGGGCGGACATTCTTGCTGATGGAAATCGTTGGGAATATTTGAACGAAAACACACGCTTCCAAATTGACCGGCCCAAGCAATTGGAGGCATAAGGCTCGCACCGGAGAGGTGGCCGAGTGGCTGAAGGCAACGCTTTGCTAAAGCGTCATACGGTCTCAAGCTGTATCGAGGGTTCGAATCCCTCTCTCTCCGCCACCCAGCAGAATCAAGGTCTGCGCGTTCCCTCCCCCGGAAGGCAGTCACGGCAAGGCTAAAAAGCCTGGCGCAAGAATCCGCGCGGCTGGTCCCGCTTGATTCGCGCTGTCCTTATATTACGGCGTGCTCCCGCCCAGGCGTGGGAGCGCCATATCCGCCAGTCGCGGGGATCAGAACGGCCTGATCCGCCCCGACATTTAGTCAGACGTCCGGGTTCCGGATCGCGATCGACGGGCGCGATCTGAATCGGCAGCCATAGGCTCGGCCCGGAGTCGTTCTTGTCGGGATCGCACGGGTTTGGTGTCTTGCTCAGCTCAATGAGCGGACACCCACGCCCTCGCCTCACGCTGCGCGGCGGAGATCTCTGCGTCCGACATCTGGCCGGCCACTTCCTGACGCAGCGCGACGGCGTCCTTGCGGCCCTTCAGCGCGGCAAGGTTGAACCATTTGTGCGCGGCGACGAGATCGACCAGACCCGAGCGGCCGCTTGCCCAGTAGATTCCGCGCTCGAACAGCACATCCGACAGCGCGCTCGAATCGATCGGCGTGGCCGCATCAAGATCGAAAGTACCCTGAAACATAACGCATCCCCTTTTTTTCTTATGCCGGCTCGTTCCCCCGAGCGCGGCTCCCGTCCAACTCTGATTGCGCGATCCTTCCGGATCATGCGCTGTTCAACTCATCCCCTGGGCTTCTCGCCCGTTGCCGTTTGCCGGCTTGTTGGAAGCGATGATGGCGGGCAAATTTGAATGGCAGTTTAAGTATCGCGATGAAGCAGACGTAAACGCGCGCGCGGACCACAAGCGTCGGCGTTGCAAAAAGTCCCTGATTTGCAGGCACTTCTCAGATTGGTCAGATTCCGTTTACCGCAGGATTTTGGGACATCGATAACCATCGCACACGGTGGCGCCGGCGCTGTGGCTGCTTCCCTTCAACTGCCCTCACCCGCAAGGGCCGGTGACCCAATATCCAGAGGCCGCGGTCGTGCCCCGCGAAGCGGCGGCGTACTGGATCGCCCGATCGGCGCCGGGCGATGACACCGCGCCTGGCGAAGCGGCGCGCAATCACGCCGCAGCCCGCCTTGCTTCTCTTGCCAAGCCATCAGGCCAGCATGACAGAAGCGGCGCGATCACGTCGCGGTCAAATCAGCAATGTCGGGAAAGGGGTGCCGGCAATACCCCGGCCTCAGGGAGAACGAGGGCGTCGGCGAACACGTCAGGACCAGATTCCAAATGAGCCCGAAAGCCGCTTGTGGAATTGCGGAGCCTTTGTTCAAGGAGACCGCACCGAACGAAGAAAACTTGTTTCTTCTGCCGGACCGGACTTTGACGAGCAAGCTCGCGAAAGCTGACGATCCGACCGTTGACCTGATGTCTCGCCGACACCCTCTATCGTCGACCAGAACCTCTAGGAGGCGCTGATGACGTGCCGGCTTCTGGAGCCGGCAACTTCCGAAGCGAAGTTACTTCTTCTTCTTCGCGACCTTGCGGGTCTTCTTCGCAGTCTTCTTCACTGCGCTCTTCGCCTTCTTCGCCTTCTTCGCTTTCTTGGCCATGTTGCCCTCCGATGTGTGAGATGGCTTTAATCGCTGTGCGCATTCGGGGATCGAATGCACTCACCCCGAATACACCAACACGACGAAAAAAACATCTTCTGACTTAAGGAAGTGTTGACGACGCAGCGCGCGTGCGCCAGCCGCGCTTGATTTGCGGACACGCGGAGAGACGCGACTGCGATTGCAAACGCGTCTCTCAACATCGATGTCGGCAAGCGTCGCGATTGCAGGAAAACACTATGCAGCAAGTATTATTCTGTGCGCGCACATCGCGCGCCATCGGTGCGAGCGCGCACGCTGCAAAGCGCGCGACTGCATCGTGAGGCGGAGTCGCGGACTCTGAGTCGCGAATTTTGGCAACGAAATTATTTTCATGCTTAACGGCGGAGGCGCGCGTCGGAGCGTGTGCAAGACGCCGTTTTGCGCGAATCGCGAGGACTGCGATTCGGTCGTCGCATCGCGCTTGGATGGGATGATGTTTGCCGTCGATGACGCGTGCGAGCGTTCGCATCGCGATGAAGCGAGGTGACGAGAGGCGTCGTCACCTCGTCCGAACGCGCGAGGCTAGACGCCGAGCTTGGACTTGAGCAGCTCGTTCACGGCCTGCGGGTTCGCCTTGCCGCCCGATGACTTCATCACCTGGCCGACGAACCAGCCGAGCGATTGCGGCTTGTCCTTCACCTGCGCAGCCTTGTCGGGATTGGCCGCGATGATGTCGTCGACAACCTTTTCGATCGCCGAAAGATCCGTCACCTGCTTCATGCCGCGGCTTTCGACCAGCGCACGCGGGTCGCCGCCCTCCTGCCAGACGATCTCGAACAGATCCTTGGCGATCTTGCCGGAGATGGTGCCCTCGCCGATCAGATCGATGATCCCCGAGAGTTGCTCGGGCGTGACCGGAGAGCCCGTAATATCCCGGCCTTCCTTGTTGAGACGGCCGAACAGCTCGTTGATCACCCAGTTCGCCGCCATCTTGCCGTCGCGAGCGCGGTTGGCGAGCCTGTCGAGCACCGTCTCGTAGAACACCGCGCTCTCGCGCTCGGCGACCAGCACGCCCGCGTCGTAAGCCGACAGGCCGAAGTCGGCGACGAAGCGCGCCTTCTTCTGGTCCGGCAGCTCGGGCAGCTTCGCCTTGAGCTCGTCGACGAAGCTCTGCGAGAGCTCCAGCGGCAGCAGATCCGGATCGGGAAAGTAGCGGTAGTCATGCGCCTCTTCCTTGGAGCGCAACGACCGCGTCTCGCCCTTGTTGGCGTCGTAGAGCCGCGTCTCCTGGTCGATCCGGCCGCCGTCCTCCAAAATCTCGATCTGGCGCCGCGCCTCATACTCGATCGCCTGGCCGATGAAGGTGATGGAGTTCAGGTTCTTGATCTCGCAGCGGGTGCCGAGCGGCCCGCCGGGCTTGCGGACGGAGACGTTGACGTCGGCGCGCAGGGATCCCTTCTCCATGTCGCCGTCGCAGGTGCCGAGATAACGCAGGATCGAACGCAGCTTGGTCACATAGGCCTTGGCCTGCTCGGCATCGCGGATGTCGGGCTTGGAGACGATCTCCATCAGCGCCACGCCGCAGCGGTTGAGATCGATCAGCGACTGCGACGGCAATTTGTCGTGCAGCATCTTTGCCGGATCCTGCTCCAGATGCAGCCGCTCGATGCCGATCGTCGCGGTCCTGCCGCCCTCGAGCTCGACGATCACCTCGCCTTCGCCGACGATCGGCGACTTGTACTGGCTGATCTGGTAGCCCTGCGGCAGGTCCGGATAGAAATAGTTCTTGCGGTCGAATACCGAACGTAGATTGATCTTTGCGTTGAGACCGAGCCCGGTCCGGACAGCCTGCCTGACGCATTCCTCGTTGATCACGGGCAGCATGCCCGGCATCGCAGCGTCGACGAGGGAAACTTGCGTGTTCGGCTCGCCGCCGAACGCGGTCGAGGCGCTCGAGAACAGCTTTGATTTCGAGGTCACCTGGGCATGGATCTCCATGCCGATCACCACCTCCCAATCGCCGGTGGCTCCTTTGAGAAGCTTGTGCGTGGCCGTGCTCATGTCCTGCTCCCGAGCAGCGTGGCAGCGATCCGCTCCCACTCCGCTTCCAATGAATCCTTTGCCGCGGGCTGGCCGGCCTGGCGGTACCAGTAGCCGGCGTTGCCGAGATCGCCTTCGACGCGGTGCAGATAGGCATGCACCCAGGCAGCGTCGCGACCGTTGTCATCCTGCACAATCTTGTGCGCCCGGTCCCAATCGCCCTTCCCAGCCCACCAGAGGCCGGCGAGCGGCGCGTTCAGACCAGGCGCCGGCGCCGCGCCGTCGAGGCTCGCGATGAAGTCGGCGACATTCACCACCACCTCGCGGGCGTGAAGCGGCCGGCGGCCTGCTCGATCACCTCGCCGAGCGAGAACAGCGTCTCCTCCTCGAAGGGGCGGCCGATCAATTGCAGACCGAGCGGCAGGCCCTGCGCGTCCGTGCCGGCGGGCACCGCGATGCCCGGCAGCCCCGCCATGTTCACGGTCACCGTGAAGATGTCGTTGAGATACATCTCGACGGGGTCCGCGCCGCCCTTCTCGCCGATGCCGAAGGCCGCCGACGGCGTCGCCGGCGTGAGGATCGCGTTGACGCCCGCAGCGAAGCAATCCTCAAAGTCCTTCTTGATCAGCGTGCGCACCTTCTGGGCGCGCAGATAGTAGGCGTCGTAATAGCCGGCCGAGAGCACGTAAGTGCCGATCATGACGCGGCGGCGTACCTCGGCGCCGAAACCTGCGGCGCGGGTGTTCTCGTAGAGCTCGATGATGTTCTTGCCGGGCTCTCGCAGACCGTAGCGGACGCCGTCGTAGCGCGCGAGGTTGGACGACGCCTCCGCCGGCGCCACGATGTAATAGGCCGGCAGCGCGTATTTGGTGTGCGGCAGCGACACCTCGACCAGCTCGGCGCCGGCTGCCTTCAGCCACTCTGCCCCTTGGCTCCAGAGTTTCTCGATCTCCGCCGGCATGCCGTCGAGACGGTATTCCCGGGGGAGGCCGATCTTCATGCCCTTCACCGACTTGCCGATCGCGGCCTCGTAGTCAGGCACCGCAATATCGACCGAGGTCGTGTCCTTCGGGTCATGACCGGCCATCGAGCGCAGCAGCATGGCGCTGTCGCGCACGCTGCGCGCGATCGGCCCGGCCTGGTCGAGCGAGGACGCAAAGGCGACGATGCCCCAGCGCGAGCAGCGGCCATAGGTCGGCTTGATGCCGACGGTCGCGGTGAACGCGGCCGGCTGGCGGATCGAGCCGCCGGTGTCGGTCGCCGTCGCGCCCATGCACAGCAGTGCCGCCACGGCCGAGGCCGAACCGCCGGACGAGCCACCCGGCACCAGCGTGGTGTTGCTTCCCTCGCGCCGCCAGGGATTGCCGACCGGACCGAAGCACGAGGTCTCGTTGGCCGAGCCCATCGCGAACTCGTCATTGTTGAGCTTGCCGAGCATCACCGCGCCATCGCGCCAGAGCTGCGAAGTCACGGTGGATTCGTAGGTGGGCACAAAATTGCCGAGGATCTTCGAGCACGCCGTGGTGCGCACGCCCTTGGTCGCGAACAGATCCTTGATGCCGAGCGGGATGCCGGCGAGCGGACCGGCGTCGCCCTTGGCGATCTTGGTATCGGCCTCGCGCGCCATGGTGCGCGCCTGGTCGGGCGTTTCCATCACGAAGGCATTGAGCACGCGCGCGGCTTCGATCGCAGACAGATGCGCGTCGGTCAGCTCGAGTGACGTGAAAGTCTTGTCGGCGAGACCCTTGCGGGCCTCGGCGAGCGTCAGCGATGTCAAATCGGTCATTTATTGATCGGGCTGCAGAAGAAAGGAGACAGGGTCTTGTCGTTGGCCGGGTCGTCTTTTTTGGCGGCTGCATTCGCGGCCGCCTGGAGTTCGTCGAGCACGGCATTGACGGCGACATCGGAATCGGCAGCCTTGCCCTGCCGCTCCATCTTGTCGAGGTAATTCATGTAGGCCTGATAGGCCTTCTCATCGTCGCAAAGCAGACACATCGGACTTTGTCCTAGGAATTATTCAACGACCTTCGGCACCAGGAAAAAGTGACCTTCGGTCGCGGGCGCGTTGGCAACGATATCGTCGGCGATGTTGCCGTCATTGACCACGTCTTGCCGCTTCTTCATCTGCATCGGCGTCACCGAGGTCATAGGCTCCACACCCTCGACATTGACCTCCGAGAGCTGCTCGACGAAAGCGAGCATGGCGTTGAGCTCGCCCTGCAGATGCGGAACCTCGTCCTCGGAAACCGCAATACGCGCCAGATGCGCGATGCGGCGGACGGTAGCGGCGTCGACGGACATTATATAAGGCCTCTCACGGCAAAACCTATGTGCCGTATAGCAGAGGCCGGTTTTGCGCCGCAACCGGCGCTAGCGCATGGTCCGGAAAAGTGCAACGCGGTTTTCCGAAAAGACCATGCGCAAACAATAACCTGGCCTACCCGGCCAGCGCTTTCATGCGGGCCAGCGCCGATTTGGCGAGATCCCGGGTCAATTTGGCCGCGGGGACCTCGCGGCCAAGCGCGACGGCCTGGCCGGCCCACAGATTGGTGAAATCCACCCTGCCCTGCTTTTCGGCAGCCGCCTTCAGCGGTCCCAGCGCCGTCGCCGCATGGGGAAATGGCGGCGCATCGGGCGAGATCGGGCCGGCCTCGCGCATCAGGCGGTTCTGGACACCACGCGCCGGCCGTCCGGTCATTACGTTGGTGATAACGGTGGAATCATCGCCCGCCTCGGCGAGCGCTTTGCGACCGCCCACGGTGATCTTGGACTCCGGGCAGCGCAGATAGGCGCTGCCGATCTGCACGCCGGAGGCGCCGAGCGCAAAGGCCGCGGCAATGCCGCGTCCGTCAGCGATGCCGCCGGCCGCGATGACAGGCACCTTCACGGCATCGGCGACCTGCGGCACCAGCGCGAAGGTACCGGGCTGCTCGGCGATCTCATCTGTCAGGAACATACCGCGATGACCGCCGGCCTCAGCGCCTTGCGCAATGACGGCATCGACGCCGCGCTGTTCGAGCCAGACCGCCTCCTTCACCGTCGTCGCCGACGAGATGACGAGACAGCCCGCCGCCTTGACGCGCTTGAGCAGGCTCTGCTCCGGCAGGCCGAAATGGAAGCTGACGACTTCCGGCTTCAGCTCTTCGACCACCTCGCAGAAGGCAGCGTCGAACGGCGCGCGGTTCGCCGCGTTGATCGGCGCCGCCGGATCGAGACCGAGCTCGGTGTAATAATCGGCGAGCCGCTGCTTCCAGCGCGCTTCGGCATCGGGCGTGAGATCGACAGGCGTGTGGCAGAAGAAGTTCATGTTCACCGGCGCCTTCACACGCTGGCGAATGACGTTGACCTGCTCGCGCGCCTTCTCCGGCGACAGCATCGCACTCGGCAGCGAACCGAGCCCGCCGCCCTCGGCCACGGCGATCACCAGTTCCGCATCCATCACGCCGGCCATCGGCGCCAGCACGATCGGGAATTCAGTCTTGAAGATATCGATCAGTCGACGGTCAGGCCACATGGTAAGTCTCTCTTGGTTCAGGCGAGTGGTGCGATGGAGTTGCGCCGGCCGGCAAGCAACTGCTCGGCCTCGGACGCAATCCGCTCGACGATCTCGGCTGCCGGTGGGATATCATGGATCAGGCTGACCGCTTCTCCGGCAAAGACGGCCGCAATTTCGAAATTGCCCCCCATTTTCGCTACGGCATACTCCCTGGCGATCTCGTCTGCGCGCTGCATCAGCTCGATCTCGCGGCCGGTCCAGCTCTTAATATGGGTGTTGAGGAGCGTGCGCGCGGTGAACGGCGCGGGCCAGAACAGTTTGCGCGACCAATCCGGAACGACGCCGCGCACGGTCCCATCGGCGTCGGCGGTGCGAATGCGCTCCTTGGCTTCCGCGGCGCCATTGGCCTCGACGCTGGCATAAAACCGCGTGCCGATCAGCACGCCGGATGCGCCCAGCATCATCATCGCCGCGAGGCCCCGGCCATCGGCGATGCCGCCGGCCGCGACCACCGGCACGCGCCCGGCGGCAAGATCGGCGATCGCGGGCACGATATCGACCGTGGTGCGCGAAGCACCATGGCCACCCGCCTCGGTCCCCTGCGCGATCAAGATCTCTGCGCCGGCATCGAGTGCCTGCTTCGCCATATCTTCGCTCTGCACCTGGCAGATCAGTCGGGCCCCGCTTGCCTTGATCCGCGGCGCGAACGGCGCGGGATCGCCGAACGACAGCATGACCGCCTGCGGGCGCGCCTCCAGCGCAATGTCGAGAAGCTCGGGCTGTTTTGCCAGGCTCCAGGTGATGAAGCCGATCCCGAACGGTGCAAGGCCCTTCAGCTCGGCGCTCTCGACCTGAAGCCGGGCACGGTCACCGTAACCACCGCCCAAAATGCCGAAACCACCGGCCTCGCTGACGGCGCGTGTCAGCCGGCTGCCCGCGATGGTGTCCATGGGCGCCAACAGGATCGGATGCCTGATCCCGAGAAGCTCCGTCAAAGGCGTGGTGATCGGCATGAGGTCTCCCACTCTGGACAGGAACATTACGTCCAACTAGCATTCTCGAAAAATGAATTGATGCGAACGCTGCCATCACAAAAGTGAAACGACGCCATGGAACTGAGCGACCTCAAGACCTTTGCCGCGGTGGCCCGCGCGGGCGGCATCACCCGCGCCGCCGAAGAGCTCAATACGGTCCAATCCAACGCCACTCAGCGCATCAAGGCGCTGGAGGCCGAGATCGGCACGCCGCTGTTCGAGCGCCACAGCCGCGGCATGGCGCTGACCGGCGCCGGCAAACGCCTTTTGCCCTACGCGCATCGCATGACGGCATTGTCGCACGAGGCTGTGCTCGCCGCGCGCGACGATGGCGAGCCGAAAGGGCCGCTGTCGATCGGCTCGATGGAGACGACGGCCGCCGTGCGGCTGCCGCCGCTGCTTGCCGATTTCCACCGCCGCTTTCCAGCCGTGCGATTGAGCCTGCGGACGTCGCCGACGGCCGATCTCGTTGCCGGCGTGCTCGAAGGCACGCTCGACGGCGCCTTCGTCGCGGGACCCATCGCGCATGCCGACCTCGCCGCAACGAGCGCGTTTCGCGAAGAGCTGGTGCTGGTCAGCGCGCGGCGCTGGGCCTCGCTCGCCGAGTTGCGCGCCGGCACGCCGGAATCGGGTCCCACCGCGCTGGTGTTCCGTACCGGCTGCACCTACCGCCAGCGCCTCGAGCAGATTTTCGTCGAGTTCGGCTGGCCCTCGGCGGCGCGCTTCGAGCTCGGTACGCTCGACGGCATGATCGGCTGCGTAGCCGCCGACATGGGCGTGACGCTGCTGCCGCGCGCTGTGGTCGAGCGCAGCGCGATGAACAGTGCCGTGACGATGCATGGCTTGAGCCCGTCGCATGCCCGCGTCGAGACGCTGTTCATCCAGCGCCGCGCCGGACATCAATACAGCGCACTGAGCGGCTTCCTGTCCTGCCTGACCGGGGATGACGACATCATCGCGGCCTGATATGCGCTAGTCCATGCCGGCTCTTATCCTGCCTCTCGTCAAAGCTGCAACCCACTGGCCCGAGCGCGGCGGGCTGATCGGTCTTGACTTGGGCACCAAGACCATCGGCGTCGCCGTGTCCAATCCGGACCGCCGGCTTGCGACCGGTGTCGAGACCATCCAGCGCAAGCAGTTCAAGCAGGACGCTGCCCGTCTGCTCGCGATCGCCAACGAGCGGAAGGTCGTCGGCTTCGTGCTCGGCCTGCCCATCAACATGGACGGCAGCGAGGGGCCGCGCGCGCAGTCGACCCGGGCGTTTGCCCGCAATCTCGCCAATTTGACGACGCTGCCCATCGGCCTCTGGGACGAGCGCCTCTCGACCGCGGCGGTCGAGCGCGAGTTGATCGGCATGGACGTCAGCCGCGCCAAGCGCGCCGAGGTGATCGACGAGCACGCCGCGATCTTCATCCTGCAGGGCGCGCTCGACCGGCTCGCAAATCTCCGCACGGCCCCGGGGAATGGCTGATCCATGGCGGTCGTGATCGCGGCGCTGCTGCCGGTCTTCATTCTCATCGTGCTCGGCGTGGTGCTTCGGCACAGCCTGATGCGGCTCGACACCCAGTGGCACGGGCTGGAGCGGCTGACCTATTTCGTGCTGTTTCCGATGCTCTTGATCCAGACGCTGGTGAAGGCAGACCTTACAAAAGTGCCGGTCGCCGGCGTCGGTGGCGCGCTACTGCTGTCGGCACTGACGATGTCGCTGCTCTGCCTCACGCTGCGCCCTGCCCTGGCGCGGCTCGGCATCGGCGGCCCCGCCTTCACCTCGATCTTCCAGGGCGCGACGCGCTGGCAGACCTATGTGGCGCTATCTGTGTCCGCCAACCTGTTCGGCGAAGTCGGACTGGCGCTCGCCTCGGTGGCGATGGTCGCGATCATCCCTCTGGTGAACGTGTTCAGTGTTGCCGTGCTCGCGCATTACGCTTCGCCCGAGAAGCAATCCGCCCGCGCCATCGTCATGACGGTGATCCGCAATCCGCTGATCTGGGCTTGCGCGATCGGTCTTGCCATCAACGTCCTCCATCTGCCGCTGCCAAAAATCTGGCACGAGGTCGCGGACGCGCTCGGCCGCTCCTCGCTCGCCATCGGCCTGCTCGTCACCGGTGCCGGCCTGCAGCTCAAGGGCCTCCTCCGCCTGAGCCTGGGCGCAACTCTCGGCGTGGCATTCAAGCTGGTCCTGATGCCCGTGCTCGCGCTGGCGCTTGCCGTCTGGTTCGGGCTGTCGGGCACCAACCTCGCGATCGTCGCGATCTGCGGGGCGGTGCCGACCTCGCCCAGCGCCTATGTGCTCGCCCGCCAGATGGGCGGCGACGCGCCGCTGCTGGCGCAGATCATCACGCTGCAGACGATCCTGGCGGCAATCACCATGCCGATCGCGATCGCGCTGGTGGCGTGAGCGCTAGATGTATGGTCCCATCAAGAAGAAGAAGGCTATATTGTACATCGAGTGCATAATCACCGCCAGCCAGGTTGAATTCCAGCGCCAGCGGAAATAGCCGAGCGCAAGTCCATCAAGGAAAATATACAGGCGCGAAAGCAAATCGTATGGGTGGACGACGCTCCATAGAATTGACGTGAGCACAATCGTTCCGATCGGCCCAAGAAAAGTTTGTGACCAACCGCGAAACATAAAGCCTCGAACGACGAGCTCCTCGACGACCGGCGCTGCAATGCAGCCCGCGACAAGCATGAGCAGCAATCCGCCTGCACCGCCGCCCACGGCATACGCATTCGTGCTCGGCTCCTGCCCACCGACAACGGCGTACGCCATCAGAGTCTCGAGGAGAAACATAACGACCGAGACGCCCAAGGCGATCATAATCTCGCGAGGACGCGGCCAATTCAGAGCCAAGTACTCGGAGAACTCCCTTCCCGCCTTTCGAATCGCAATCCAAAGAACTGCGACAGCCACAGGAGCCGACGCAATTCTGCCCGCGCTCTGCCAACTTGGCTGATTCCATAAGACGTCGATCTGGTCTGACGACAGACCTTTCATCGCGCTCGGTATGCTCAAGATGACGGTCAGTATGAGTTGGCCTGCAACGATATGAACGCCATACGCGACCAGGACGACGAACAACGTCTCCATGAAATCCCATGTCCGAGGCGGCCGGGTCGAGTCAGCGGCGGGAGAGCGTTTGGGAGATCGGACATTTTCCGCAACAACTTCACAGCGAAGGTGGGAAACAATTCTACCTATTCTGTCCGAGATTGTCGGGCGGACAATTGCGATCGAGCACAATGGTGAGAGGCCGCCCTGTGTTCGATGAGCCCGTCTCAGCTCCCCAGCCACATCGTCAGCACCACTGCCGTCATGTTGTTCAGCGCATGCAGCAGGATGGTGAGCCAGAGCGAACCCGCGCGGTAGCGCATATAGCCGAACCACAGGCCGATGGAGAACACCTCGGCGAGGAAGTAGAGATCGTATTGCAGATGCACCGCCGTCCACACCAGTGACGACAGGATGATCGCGCCGGGCACGCGCAGGAAGCTCTCCGACCAGCCACGGAACAGGAAGCCGCGCGCCAGCACCTCTTCCGACATCGGCGCGGCCACGCTGAAGGCGAAAAGCATCAACAGCGCAGCGCCGTTGTCGCGGCCGGATTTCAACAGATCGGTCATGAAGCCCGGCGTGGCCTCGCGGCCGAGGGATCGCGAAACCACCTCCCAGGCCAGCACGGTCAGCAGCAGCCCGGCCGCGCCGAGCAGGAATTGCCGCCAGCTCGGCCAGTACAGCGCGAGGTAGTCGGCGAAGGATGCCTTCTTGATGCGAATGGCGAGCCACACCGCCGCGAGCGTCGCCGGCAGGCCCATGATGACCGAGAGTGCCAGCGCCTGCGGCTCGCGGCCGACGACCTGCACCGAAGCAAGGTCCATCGGCAGGCCGCGCAGCCCCACCAGCAGAACGACGGCGCCAAGCTGGCCGACGAACATGGCGAAGAAAATGCCGAGGCCCCACAGCGCCGTGCCCCAGAATTTCCAGACGCGCGGCAGCGCCGGCGTCTCGACGAGCGGCGGATGGTCGGGATTGAGAGAGTCCATCAGGAGGCTTTCGGTTGGAAGGCTCACGGCAGCGCCCGCTCGAGCAGCGCACGCACATCGCCGCTCTCGAGCTCGACCGCGCCGTACATGCTGGCATGACTACCGGCAAGCCGCGTGGCAGCGAAAAGTTCAGCGTGACGAGACGAGACGCCGTTCAGCGCCGCAGCCGCGGCCAGCAGCGCCAGCTTCTCGACCGCGAGCCGCGCGACGCGCTCGCCGTCGGCGCGGCGGAAGGTCTTGCCGATGAACGCGACGGCCTCGCCCGCCCCGGACAATCCTTTCGTCTCGGCCGCCAGGGATTGCAGCACCGACATCGCCGCCTCGGGCTCGCGCGAGAGCGCGCGCAGCACGTCGAGGCACATGACGTTGCCGGAGCCTTCCCAAATCGCGTTGACCGGTGACTCCCGGTAGTGGCGCGCCAAAATGCCGTCCTCGACATAGCCGTTGCCGCCGAGACACTCCATGGCTTCGTAGAGGAACGGCGGCGCGCTCTTGCAGGTCCAGTATTTGATCGCCGGCGTCAGCAGTCGCATATAGGCGGCCTCTGCCGGATCATGGGGCGTGCGGTCGAACGCGCGGCAGAGTCGCATCACCAGCGCCGTGCTCGCTTCCACATGCAGCGCCATGTCGGACAGCACCGCTTGCATCAAGGGCTGGTCGGCCAGATGCTTCTGGAACACGCTGCGGTGACGGGCGTGGTGCAGCGCATGCGCAAGGCCCGATCGCATCAGCCCGACCGAGGCAATCGCACAATCCTGCCGCGTCAGTTGCACCATCTGGATGATGGTGCGGATGCCCTTGCCCTCCTCGCCGACGCGCTCGGCATAGGCGCCGACGAACTCCACTTCCGAGGATGCATTGGAACGATTGCCGAGCTTGTCCTTCAGCCGCTGGAACTGAATCGCGTTGACGGATCCGTCAGGCGCAAAGCGCGGCATGAAAAAGCATGTCAGTCCGCTATCTGCCTGCGCCAGCACCAGGAACGCATCGCACATCGGCGCCGACATGAACCATTTGTGGCCCGTGATGCGGTAGGTATCGCCGTCACGCACCGCTCGCGTCATGTTGGCACGCACGTCGGTACCGCCCTGCTTCTCGGTCATGCCCATGCCGAGCGTCATGCCGCGCTTGTCCCGCCATGGCACGAAGCTGGGGTCGTAACTCCTGGTCGACAGAACCGGCATGACACGAGCCAGCAGATCCGGCTGCATCGCCAATGCGGCGACAGAGGCACGCGTCATCGTGATCGGGCAGAGATGGCCGGTCTCGACTTGCGCAGCCATGTAGAATTTTGCGGCACGAATGACCTCGGCCGCATCGCCCGCGGGCTTTCCATCCGCGGTCCACGTCGAGATGTGCAGGCCCGCATGGGCGCTGTGCGCCATCAGCTCGTGGTAGGCGGGATGAAACTCGACTTGATCGCGGCGATTGCCCTTGGAGTCGAAAGTGCGAAGCTTCGGCGTGTTCTCGTTGGCAATACGCCCCCGGTCGGCCATCGCCGCCGAGCCCCAATGCTTCCCGAACGCTGACAGCTCCTGTTCCGCCGCTGCGCCGCCATTGGCCTTCACCGCTTCAACCAGCGGGCGATCCATGGCGAACAGGTCGACGTCCTCGAACGGAGGCGATTGGTTGAAGACCTCGTGGGTTGCAAAGCTGGGCTGGGTCATCTGGTTTCCTTGGCAGACTCAGTTCCGCCGCGGCTGGATCGGGAAATCATAGGCTGCCCCGCCCGCCCCCGGCAGGGAAAAATGCCACCACTCCTTCGAATAGTTCACAAAGCCTTGCCTCGCCATCGCGGCCACCAGCCGCTTGCGCCAGGCGCGCTGTTCCTTCGTGATTGACGGTGCTGCGGTATGCCCCATTGCATCGGTGCAATCATAGCCGGTGCCCATGTCCACACTGCCCTCCGGCAGCCGCGCCGCGGCCGGCGCGGTGCAATCCGCGTAGGATTTTGAAGGATCGATCTTGGCGGAATTGTCGGCCTTGAGATCGACCAAAGTGAGGTCGAGCGCAGCACCGGTGGAATGCTGCGAGTGGCTTGCGATATAGCCGAGACGAAACAGCTCGGTTTTGGGGATCCGCGGATTGTAGCGCCGCTCGGCCGCGGTCTCACGGCCGTTCTGCGACCACTTTACCATGTCGAGCGAGGCGCGCGCCGGCCGGTAACAATCGAACATCTTCAGCGACAGGCTCTGTGTCGCCAGCTCCTGCTGAACCGCCTTCAGCCGCAGTCCCACCTCCTGCTTCACCACGCATTCTCCGGCCTTGTAACCGGCCAGCGGACGACCGACGAAATTGTTCGATGTCGCGTAGCGGATGTCCTGGATGATGGTGGGATCGACGTCGCGCAAATAGACGAAACCACCGGGAAGGGATTGCGCTGAAGCGGACGTGACTGTGGTTATCGCAATGACCGCAATTAGAAGTGATTTCAACTTTGCCTCCGCATCGTCACGGCCGGACATCGCCGTCTGATGGAGGGCGTCGCTTCCGTCAGCCTATGCCCGGCCATCCACGCCCTTTTTGCGACGCTGATGCAAGAACGTGGATACCCGGGGCGAGCCCGGGCATGACGGAAATTGAGGCCCCAAACCCGACAGATCGGGGGATAACTCACCGCCCCGGCTTTGGCCCTTGCTCCCCCAGCCATCCGCGCCTATAGCTCTCGCTTTAATGACATCGAAATCGACCTTCGTCCTCAGCCACCGGCATTTGCTGGGCATCGAGGGCCTTTCCGCGGCCGACATCACCGGCCTCCTCGACCTGTCCGAAGAATATGTCGAGCTCAACCGTCAGGTTGACAAGAAGCGCACCGTCCTGCGTGGACGGACGCAAGTAAACCTCTTTTTCGAAGCCTCGACCCGGACCCAGTCCTCGTTCGAGCTCGCGGGAAAGCGCCTGGGTGCCGACGTCATGAACATGTCGGTGTCCTCCTCGTCCATCAAGAAGGGCGAGACGCTGGTCGACACCGCGATGACGCTGAACGCCATGCACCCCGACATCCTGGTGGTGCGCCATCACGCCTCCGGCGCGGTGGAACTGCTGGCGCGCAAGGTCGACGGTTCCGTGATCAATGCCGGCGACGGCGCGCATGAACATCCGACCCAGGCGCTGCTCGACGCCCTCACCATCCGCCGCAACAAGGGCCGGATCGAGGGCCTGGTGGTCGCGATCTGCGGCGACGTGCTGCATTCGCGTGTCGCGCGCTCCAATATCATCCTGCTCAACACGATGGGCGCCCGGGTCCGCGTGGTCGGCCCCTCCACGCTGCTGCCGCCCGGCATCGAGCGGATGGGCGTCGAGGTCGCGCGCGACATGCGCGAGGGCCTCAACGGCGCTGACATCGTCATGATGCTGCGGCTTCAGCGCGAGCGCATGAACGGCTCGTTCGTACCGTCGACTTCCGAATATTTCCACTATTTCGGGCTCGACCAGAAGAAGCTCGGCTATGCCAAGCCCGACGCACTCGTGATGCATCCCGGCCCGATGAACCGCGGCGTCGAGATCGACACCGCGGTCGCCGACGGCGCCCAGTCCCTGATCCGCGAACAGGTGGAGATGGGCGTGGCCGTGCGCATGGCGGTGCTGGAAGCGCTCGCCCGTAACCTGCCGAACGCGTGATGGCCATGTTGATCGACCGCCGCCCCATCCTGCTCGCCAACGCCCGCGTCGTCGATCCCTCCAGGGATTTCGACGGCCCCGGCGACGTCCTGATCGCCGACGGCATCATCCGCGAAACCCGCCGCGGTATCGGTGCAGCCGGCATCCCCGAAGGCACCGACGTCGTCAATTGCTCCGGCAAGATCGTCGCACCCGGCCTGATCGACATGCGCGCCTTCGTCGGCGAGCCCGGCTTCAGCCATCGCGAAACCTTTGCCTCGGCTAGCCAGGCTGCCGCGACCGGCGGCATCACCACCATCATCTGCCAGCCCGACACGGCACCGGTGATCGACAATTCGGCGACGGTCGACTTCGTGATGCGCCGTGCGCGCGACACCGCGATCGTCAACATCCAGCCGATGGCGGCGCTCACCAAGGGCATGCGCGGCGAGGAGATGACCGAGTTCGGCCTGCTCAAGGCCGCCGGTGCCGTCGCCTTCAGCGACGGCGACCGCAGCGTCACCAATTCACAGGTGATGCGGCGCGCGCTGACCTACGCGCGGGATTTCGACGCGCTGATCGTGCACCACACCGAGGACCCTGATCTGGTCGGCGAAGGCGTGATGAACGAGGGCGAGTTTGCTTCGCGCCTCGGCCTGATGGGCATTCCGAAGGCCGCCGAGGCCATCATCCTCGAACGCGACATGCGTCTCGTCGCGCTGACCGGCGGCCGCTACCACGCCGCCGCGCTGTCCTGCATCGAGTCGCTCGAGATCTTGCAGCGCGCCCGCGACGCCGGCCTTGCCGTCAGCGCCTCGGTCTCGATCAACCATCTTGCGCTGAACGAAAACGACATCGGCCCGTACCGCTCGTTCCTGAAGGTGTCGCCGCCGCTGCGCGCCGAGGACGACCGCCGCGCGATGGTCGCCGCCGTCGCCTCCGGCCTCGTCGACGTCATCATGTCCGACCACAATCCGCAGGACGTCGAGGTCAAGCGCCTGCCCTTCGCCGAAGCCGCTCCCGGCGCGATCGGCCTCGAGACCATGCTGCCGGCGGGCCTGCGCCTCGTCCATAACGACGAGATGGACCTCAAGACGCTGATCCGGGCGATGTCGACAAGGCCGGCCGAACTGCTCGGCCTGCCGGGCGGAACCCTGCGCGTCGGCAGCCCGGCCGACGTCGTCGTGATCGACCCCGACGTGCCCTGGGTGGTTGATCCCGCCGACCTCAAATCGCCGTGCAAGAACACCCCGTTCGACGAAGCCCGCTTTACGGGTCGCGCCATCAGGACCATCGTCGGCGGGCGAACGGTGTACGAGCATGTCTAATGGGCGCTGGCTATGTCAGCCATGGAGACACAGCCATGGGGCTTGATGCATTCCTGCCGGTGGCCTTCGTCATCGGCTATCTGTTCGGCTCGATTCCGTTCGGGCTGATCCTGACCAGGCTCGCCGGCACGCAGGATCTGCGCTCGATCGGCTCCGGCAATATCGGCGCCACAAACGTGCTGCGCACCGGCCGCAAGGGCCTTGCGGCAGCGACCCTGCTGCTCGACGCGCTCAAGGGCACCGGGGCGGTGGTGATTTCGGGCTACATCGCCGGTCCCAATGCCGCGATGGTGGCCGGCCTCGGCGCCTTCCTCGGCCATCTCTTCCCGGTCTGGCTCAAATTTCGGGGCGGCAAAGGCGTCGCGGTCTATATCGGCATCCTGCTCGGCCTGTTCTGGCCGGCGGCGCTGGTGTTCTGCCTGATCTGGCTCGCAACCGCGTTCACCACCCGCTATTCCTCGCTCTCGGCGCTGGTGGCGGCCTTCATCACGCCGCTGTTCCTGTGGTGGTTCGGCCACCTCGCACTGGCCTCGCTGTCGGTCGTGCTGACGCTGCTGCTGTTCTACATGCATCGCGAGAACATCAAGCGGCTGCAATCAGGAAAAGAAGGCCGCATTGGCGAGAAGGCTTAAGTCGCGCTGCTCGAAACAAGAAGCCGGAAAAAGTACGGATACCGCCGCACCTCTTCCGCATTATATGCCAAATCCTGTTCGCAACTCGGCGCCTGCTCACGGCTGGGAGTAGCGAACAGGTTCCATGCCTGTCATCCTGACGGGCAAATGGCGTTACGCGGTTGCTCAGAATGAGCGAGAAGATTGTCGGCACGCATGATGACGGTGGCTCGCAGGGCACTGCGGCAAGCCGCCTGCTGCTGACGACCAACATCTGGTCCGACGCGCCCTCGCAGAATCCCGCTCCCATTCTTCCGCCAAGGCCACCGCCTGCTCCCATCGTGCAACCGCCCGCGCAGACCGTCACGACGGCCGCGCCAGTCGAGCCGCCTCGGCCCAATCGATGGCCGCCGCGAAAACTCTCGCTGGCGCTGCAGGGCGGCGGCACCTTTGCCGCCTTCACCTGGGGCGTGCTGGAACGGCTGCTGGAAGAGCCGTCCATTGAATTCGACACGATCAGCGGCGCCAGTGCCGGCGCCATCAACGCGCTGCTGCTCGCCGGCGGCCTTGCCGAAGGCGGCCGCGAAGCGGCGCGCGCACGGCTGAACAGGTTCTGGGTCCGGCTGATGCACGAGGCCTCGTTCCGTTCGCTGATGCTGCTCGGCGGCTTCTCGCCCGCCGGAAGCTCGGTCGCGTTCGGGCCGACGCTGCGCTCGGGCCAGTTCGATCCGTTCGACCTCGATCCGCTGCGCCAGGCGTTGTCGCGCGACATCAATTTCGAGGCCCTGCGCGACGCAAAATGCCCGAAGCTGCTCATCGCAGCGACGCGGATCCGCGACGGGCAGCAGCAGATTTTCGGGAACGATGCTGTGACCGCCGACGTTGCGCTGGCCTCGACCTGTCCGCCCCTGGTTCACTGCGCCGTCGAGATCGACGGTGAGGCCTATTGGGACGGCGGCTTCGGCGGCAATCCGCCGCTGATCAAGCTGGTGCAGCAATCGACGACCGCCGAATTGCTTCTGGTCCAGGTCACGCCGACGCGCGACGGCTACGTGCCGATCACGCTCGCCGCGATCGATCGCCGGCTCGACCAGATCGCCGCCAACGCCGCGCTCAATGCCGAGATCGCCGCCATCGCATGGGCGCAGGATTCCGCCGCGCCTTCGCTGCGCCTCTCCAGGATCGCGGCAGAAGATCATGTTGACGGACTTGCGCAGCGCTCATCCACCGATCTCGGCCGCGGCTTCATCCGTCTGCTGCACCGAAGCGGCCGCGCTGCCGCCGAGCGCTGGCTCGGCCAAGGTGCCGTGAGCGCGAAAGCCCAGCACGCCTCGCCCGCGAACGAGCCCGCGCTAGCCTGATTTCGCCAGCGCGCTTTCCAGGAACCAGGCCGTCGAAAGTGCGCCGGGATCGTTGCCGAAGCGCGCGATGACCTGCACGCCGACAGGCAGGCCACCGACCTTCATCACGGGCACATTGACGCAAGGATTGCCCATCAGCGTCCACAGCCTGTTGTAGCGAGGCGAACCGGTCGAGGCGAGCTCCTTGGCCGGCGCGGTACCCGGCGCGGAATAAGTCAGCAGCACGTCGAACCCTTCGAACAGCTCGCCGAGCTCGCGGCGGCCGCGACGCGCGATGCGGCGGGCGTCGTCGTATTCCTTCGGCGTCAGCCCGACGGTCTCGTCGAGGCTGGCGCGCAGCATCGGCGCGATCTCGTCGTGATGCTGGTCGTACTCCCAGGCGAGCGCGCGATGCGCTTCAAAATCCTGGATGATGGGGTGGATGCGCCAGGCCTCCTTAACAGCCTCGGGCAGATCGATGGCCTGCACGCTGGCACCGGCCTTCTCGGCCGCCTTGATTGCCGCCAGCAACCCCTGTTCCGCCGCCGGCTCCACGGCCTCTGCGAACTCCTGTCTGACCACGCCGATGCGCGGCGCCTTCGCCGCGACGATACCGGCGAACTCGGTGCGGCCGGTCATCGCCAGCAGTCCGCGCGCGAGATCTTCCGCGCGCGACCCGAACAGGCCGACCGTATCGAGCGCCCACGAATAGCATTTCACGCCGACCGTCGGCAGCATGCGGAACGACGGCTTGATCGCCGCAGCCCCGCAATAGGCGGCTGGCCGGATCACCGAGCCGCCGGTCTGGGTCCCCAGCGCCAGCGGGATCATGCCGGCGCCAACGGCTGCCGCCGAGCCCGAGGACGAGCCGCCGGGCGTATGACCGGGATTGTGCGGATTGAGCGTCTGCGTCGGATCGCGCGAGGCGAAAGCCGTGGTCGTGGTCTTGCCGATGATGGTGGCCCCCGCCCGCTTCAGCATCATCACCACAGGTGCGTCGCTGCGCGGCTGCCAGCCGCGATAGATCTCCGAGCCCATCTCGGTCGGCATATCGGCGGTGTCGATGATGTCCTTGATGCCGACCGCGATGCCCCGGAGCGGGCCGGACGCTTGCGCCTTCGCCGACTTGTCGTGGCGCACGAAGGCGCGAACGTCCTTCTCCCTGGCCTCGATCGCCGCATGCGACTGGGCGATGGCGGCATCGGGCGAAAGCTCCCCCGCTTCGATGCGGCGCTGGAGGTCGGCAAGTGAGATCATGGCAAAATCCTTCTTATTGGCATCGCTTTTAGCATCGGGGCGAGACCGCGCAAGCGCACGTCCTTGTTGCCCACACCCTCAGGTTGCTCCATGCTGCGCCTGCAAGGAGACGCCGTGGACGCTATCAATCCCAATGTGGAGCTGACCGAGCAGGACCGGATCGACCGCCTGCGGCTGATCCGCTCCGACAATGTCGGGCCGCGCACTTTTCGCTCGCTGGTCGATCACTTCGGCACGGCGCGCGCCGCGCTGGAGCGGCTGCCCGACCTGGCGCGCCGCTGTAGCGTGGACGAAGCGAAGGCCGAGCTCGCCGCGAGCCGCCAATGCGGCATCGCCTGGCTCGCGCCCGAGGAGGACGGCTATCCGGCGCGTCTGGCGACGCTCGACGATGCCCCGCCGTTGCTCGCCGTGCGCGGCGACACCAGGACGTTGATGCGGCCGATGATCGCGATCGTCGGCTCGCGCAATGCCTCCGGCGCCGGCCTCAAATTCGCCGGCCAGCTCGCGCGAGAGCTCGGCGAAGCCGGCTTCATCACCATTTCGGGGCTCGCCCGCGGCGTCGACCAGGCTGCGCATCGCGCCAGCGTCGAGACCGGCACCGTCGCGGTGCTCGCCGGCGGCCACGACTGCATCTATCCGCCCGAGCATGGCGACCTGCTCGCCGCGATCCTCGAGCATCAGGGCGCTGCCATTTCCGAAATGCCGCTCGGCCACGAGCCGCGCGCCCGCGACTTCCCGCGCCGCAACCGGCTGATCTCGGGTGCCGCGCTCGGCGTGGTCGTGGTGGAGGCGGCGCACCGCTCGGGTTCGCTGATCACCGCGCGGATGGCCGCCGAACAGGGGCGCGAGGTGTTCGCGGTGCCCGGCTCGCCGCTCGATCCCCGCGCCGCCGGCACCAACGATCTGATCAAGCAGGGCGCAACGCTGGTCACGGAAGCGTCCGACATCATCAACGCGGTGCAGCCGATCATGGAGCGGCCGCTGATGATTCCCGCCCGCGAGCCCGACAGCGAACCGTTCGAAAGCGATCCGCAAGCGCACGATCGCGACCAGATCACTGACCTGCTCGGCCCCACCCCGATCTCGATCGACGATCTCGTGAGGATGTCCGGCGCCTCGGCCGCGATCGTGCGCACCGTGCTGCTGGAGCTTGAGCTTGCCGGTCGCCTCGAGCGTCACGGCGGCGGTCTGGTGTCGCTGATCTAGAAACGAATTGAGTTCTGTAGTTGCCGGCCCAGAGCTCGGCTCACCTCTCCCGTAGGGAGAGGTGATCCACTGAGAGCCGACCCAGCCGACGCTCTACGCGTTGTTGCGCTCGTCGAAGCGGGTGCGCGCGGAGGCAATCTGCTCCTGATGCTTGATCGCCCACTCGCCGAGCGCCTTCACCGGCTGCTGCAATCCGCGGCCGAGGTCGGTCAGCTCGTAATCCACGCGCGGCGGAATGGTCGGGAAGATCGTGCGCGTGACCAAGCCGTCGCGCTCGAGGCCGCGCAAGGTCAGGGTCAGCATCCGCTGCGAGATGCCGTTGATCATGCGCTTCAGCTCGTTGAAACGTTTCGGCCCGTCGCTGAGCATCATGATGACGAACACGCTCCATTTGTCGCCGACGCGGGACAGCACGGAGGCAACCCCGCGGCAGTCCGCGTGGTTGGGATCCGGCATGGGTTCGGGCCTTTGATTTGGCCTCGGCGCTACAGGCAAATCGCTGTGCTTCGGTTTCAATGATGTGCCCATGGCTCAAAAAAGTGCGTTCTTGCGGGGATTTTGACAGTCACTCATGTAGTGCGGGTTACAAATCTATACCATGGGTGACCCCAATGAAACTCCTCCATATCGACTCCAGCGTGCTCGGCCCCCACTCCGTTTCCAGGCAAGTCTCCGCCGCCATCGTCGACCGGCTCAAACGGGCGACCCCCTCGCTCCAAATCGTTTATCGCGACCTGGCCCAGATCCCGCTCGCCCACCTCTCCGGCTCGCATCTCGCGGTGGCCCAAGGCGCGCCTGCGCCTGCGGAACTCGCCCCCGACCTTGCCGCGAGCGCAGCGGTGCTCGACGAGTTTCTCGCGGCCGACATCGTCGTGATCGGCGCGCCCATGTACAATTTTACGATTCCGAGCCAACTCAAGGCCTGGATCGATCGCATCCTGGTGGCGGGGAAGACCTTTAGATACGGCGCGACCGGACCCGAGGGGCTTGCCGGCGGCAAGCGCGTGATCGTGGCGATTTCACGCGGCGGCCATTACGGCGCCGAGACGCCCTACGCGGCCGGAGAGCACCTCGAATCCTATTTGCGCTGGGTGTTCGGTTTTATCGGCATCACGAGCGTCGAATTCATCCCTGCCGACGGAATCCAGCTCGGCCCCGAGCATCGCGAGAAAGCGATCACCGGGGCGCTCGAGGCGGCAACGAGCCTCCGCGCCGCCTGAGGTCACGTCGACATCATCAGCCGCCAAAGCATCTGCGGCGGCTGATACACCAGCCGATGGTCCTCAATGCTAAATCCAATAGCCCTGTACGCCCAGGATGACGGCAACGAGGGACATGAGCAGGCCGATACCGGAAAAGATGGCGACCCCGATGAACTCTGATGTGTCGGAGCGTTTGGCGGGAACCGTGGAGCGTTCGGTGTAAATACGCGGTGCTGAAATCGGCGAAGCAATGCGGGCTGCTTTCGGCATAACGGACTCCTTTTAAAAATGAGTCTTTTGATCCCCGGCCCGTAGAAGGGTCTTTGCAACGCGCGCGAAGGTTCAACAAATCGCGCAAGCTTCCGAAAATACATCTCAAGAGACGAGGGAACCGGCCGGCGCAACCGTTTGCGGATTGCGGCGGCCGATTCAGCTTCAGATCACTGATCAGCCGCGATAGATCGGCGCGCCGCTCGGCGATGCCACCGCGCCGCCATCGACGAAGATCTCCTGGCCTTGAATGTGCGCGGCATCGTCCGAGGCAAGGAACAGCACTGTCTTTGCAATGTGATCCGGCTCGCCGATGCGGCCGAGCGGCGTCGACAATGCGATGCGCTTCTCGAACGCTTGCTCGGCTTCGGGCGTTGCGACTGCCGCGCCCCAGATCGGCGTGCGGATCGGGCCGGGCGCGACCACGTTGACGCGGATGCCGCGCGGCGACAGTTCCGAAGCCATGATCCGTGCCATCGCCCGCACGCCCGCCTTCGCCGCGCCGTAGGCCGAGTAGCCGGGAATGCCGAGTACTGAGATCACCGATCCGTTGAGGATGATCGAAGCGTTGTCATTGAGATAAGGCAGTGCCGATTGCACCGTGAAGAACACGCCGGTCAGGTTGGTGCTGATCACCTTCTCGAACGTCTCGAGCGTCGCCGAGCCGAGCGGCGTGCTGCCGGGAATGCCGGCGTTGGCGAACACGATGTCGAGCTTGCCGAATTTTTCCGCGCCTTGCCTGATCGCAGCCTCGGTCGCCGCGACGTCGGTCGCGTCGGCGACAACGGCCAGCGCATTCGCCCCCAGCTCCTTCGCGGCAGCATCCAGCGTCGCCTTGTTGCGTCCGCTGATGATCACCTTCGCTCCCTCGGCCACGAACAACTTCGCCGTCGCCAATCCAATGCCGCCATTGCCGCCGGTAATCAGGGCCGTCTTACCTTTCAGTCTCACGCTCGCCTCCGACTAGTTGCATAATTAAACCAGATTGCCATCTAGGCTTTTTGGTTTTATAATGCAACCACACAAGCGCGTGATCGGCGCTCAGCTGCGCGAACGCGGCAGGATGAAAGCGATGGTGAAACGAACCAGTTTCGAAGGCGATTCATGCCCGATCGCGCGCTCGCTTGAGGCGCTCGGCGATTGGTGGTCGCTCTTGATCATTCGCGAGGCGTTGTTCGGGCTGCGTCGCTTCGGCGAATTCCAGAACAAGCTCGGCATGGCCAAGAACATCCTGGCGGCGCGGCTGCGCTCCCTCGTCGACCACGGCATTCTCGCGACCGCCCCTGCCTCCGACGGCAGCGCCTACCAGGAATATGTGCTGACGCTGAAGGGCCGCGGCACCTTCCCGATCCTGGTGGCGCTCCGGCAATGGAGCGAGGAATTCGACGACCACCCCGAGGAGATCGCGACCATCCTGGTCGATCGCGCCAGGGGACGCCCGGTGAAGAAGCTCGAAATGCGCGCCGAGGACGGGCGATTGCTGAGTCCCGCCGATACCACGCTGAAGCCGCGGTCCGCACCGCGACGGCGGAGCAGTGCGCTCAACCGTTAATCCGTCACCCTGAGGTGCTCGCCCCTTCGGGGAGCCTCGAAGGGCGACGGCCCGGCTGACAGCTCGGCGGCACATCCTTCGAGGCTTCCGGCGCGATGCTTCGCATCACGCCGCTCGCACCTCAGGGTGACGGGACTAACGAAGGCCCCCTTCACGACAGCTTGCGCTTGCTCCGCAGCCGCAGATGCTCGTCGGCTTCGAGCTTGGTCATCCCCAAGAGATAATGCAGCACATCGAGCTTGTGCCGTTCGGCGAGCTTGCGCAAGGCGCCGACCTGCTCGGCGATGAAAGCCACGGCTTCATCGACGCCGCCCTCCCCCGGTTCCTCGCTGCGCGACCCTGCCCGCGCGCCTGAAGCGGCGCGCGCCCGTTTCTTTCCTGGCTTTGCCACCAGCCCCACCCGAATCCATGCCCCACGGAAACCTTACGCCGACATCGGCCACAACTCAAAGGTGGTATTTCGCAACTTTCTCGATATGAAACTTTTCCCAATTCGGGGGCTTTCAACACCCCTCGATTTGACAGCGGCGGCCTCACCACCCATGTTCGGGGCGAAACGGCCGACCCGAATCTTGTCGATTTCGGCCTCAGATTTCCCCGTAAGTTACTGGAACTACATGAATATCGTCATTGTGGAGTCGCCGGCGAAAGCCAAGACGATCAACAAATATTTGGGCTCGTCCTATGAGGTTCTGGCCTCGTTTGGCCATGTCCGCGATCTCCCGGCGAAGAACGGTTCCGTCGATCCCGACGCCAATTTCAAGATGATCTGGGAGGTCGACCCCAAGGCAGCTGGCCGGCTCAACGACATCGCCAAGTCCCTGAAGGGTGCCGACCGCCTGATTCTGGCCACCGACCCTGATCGCGAGGGCGAGGCCATCTCCTGGCACGTGCTGGAGGTGATGAAGGAGAAGCGCGCGCTGAAGGATCAGAAGATCGAGCGCGTGGTGTTCAACGCCATCACCAAGCAGGCCGTCACGGACGCGATGAAGCATCCGCGCCAGATCGACGGCGCGCTGGTCGACGCCTATATGGCGCGCCGTGCGCTCGACTACCTGGTCGGCTTTACTCTCTCTCCCGTGCTGTGGCGCAAGCTTCCGGGCGCCCGCTCGGCCGGCCGCGTGCAGTCGGTGGCGCTGCGCCTGGTCTGCGACCGCGAACTCGAGATCGAAAAGTTCGTGCCGCGTGAGTACTGGTCGCTGATCGCTGCGCTGCTGACGCCGCGGGGCGAGGCCTTCGAGGCGCGTCTGGTCGGCGCCGACGGCAAGAAGATCCAGCGTCTCGACATCGGCACCGGCGCGGAAGCCGAAGACTTCAAGAAGGCCCTGGAGCTGGCGACCTATGCGGTCACGGCGGTCGATGCCAAGCCGGCGCGCCGCAATCCGCAGGCGCCCTTCACCACCTCGACCTTGCAGCAGGAAGCCAGCCGCAAATACGGCTTTGCGCCCGCGCACACGATGCGCATCGCCCAACGCCTCTACGAAGGCATCGACATCGGCGGCGAGACCACCGGCCTCATTACTTATATGCGTACCGACGGCGTGCAGATCGCCCCCGAGGCGATCACCCAGGCGCGCAAGGTGATCGGCGAGGAGTACGGCAAGGCCTATGTGCCCGACGCCCCGCGCCAGTACCAGGCCAAGGCCAAGAACGCCCAGGAAGCGCACGAAGCGATCCGCCCGACCGACCTCTCCCGCCGTCCTGATAGCATGAGCCGCAAGCTCGATTCCGATCAGGCGCGGCTATATGAGCTGATCTGGAAACGCACCATCGCGAGCCAGATGGAATCCGCCGAGCTCGAGCGCACCACCGTCGATATCACGGCGAAAGCCGGCGGTCGCACCCTGGAGCTGCGCGCCACCGGCCAGGTCGTCAAGTTCGACGGCTTTCTGACGCTCTACCAGGAAGGCCGCGACGACGAGGAGGACGAAGACTCCCGCCGGCTGCCCGCAATGAGCCAGGGCGAGGCGATCAAGCGCGAGTCACTGTCGGTCACCCAGCATTTCACCGAGCCGCCGCCGCGCTTCTCCGAGGCTTCGCTGGTCAAGCGGATGGAAGAGCTCGGCATCGGCCGGCCCTCGACCTATGCCTCGATCCTCCAGGTGCTGAAGGACCGCGGCTACGTCAAGCTGGAGAAGAAGCGTTTGCACGGCGAGGACAAGGGCCGCGTCGTGGTCGCATTCCTCGAAAGCTTCTTCAACCGCTACGTCGAATACGATTTTACGGCCAATCTGGAGGAGCAGCTCGACCGCATCTCCAACAACGAAATCTCCTGGCAAGAGGTGCTGAAGGATTTCTGGACCGGCTTCATCGGCGCGGTCGACGAGATCAAGGATCTGCGCGTCGCACAGGTGCTCGACGTGCTCGACGAGATGCTGGGTCAGCACATCTATCCGCCGCGCGCCGATGGCGGCGATATTAGGCAGTGCCCGAGCTGCGGCACCGGCCGGCTCAATTTGAAGGCCGGCAAGTTCGGCGCCTTCGTCGGCTGCTCCAACTATCCGGAGTGCCGCTACACGCGGCAGCTCGCCGCCGACAGTGAGCAGACCGCCGACCGTTCGCTCGGCCAGGATCCCGACACGGGCCGCGATGTCTGGGTGAAGGCCGGCCGCTTCGGCCCCTACATCCAGCTCGGCGAGCAGAAGGATTATGAGGAAGGCGAGAAGCCGAAGCGCGCGGGCATCCCCAAGGGCACCTCGCCTGCCGATGTCGACCTCGAGCTTGCGCTGAAGCTGTTGTCGCTGCCGCGCGAGATCGGCAAACATCCGGAGACCGGTCAGCCGATCACGGCGGGCCTCGGCCGCTTCGGGCCGTTCGTGAAGCACGAGAAGACCTATGCCAGCCTCGAGGCCGGCGACGAGGTCTTCGACATCGGCCTCAACCGCGCCGTGACGCTGATCGCGGAGAAGGTCGCCAAGGGGCCGAGCCGTCGCTTCGGCGCCGATCCCGGCAAGGCGCTCGGCGACCATCCGACGCTCGGCACCGTCACCGTGAAGAGTGGCCGGTATGGCGCCTACGTCACCGCTGGCGGAGTCAACGCGACGATTCCGGCCGAGTTCGAGAAGGACACCGTCACGCTGGCACAGGCGATCGCGTTGATCGACGAGCGCGCGGCCAAAGGCGGCGGGAAGACCAAGGCAAAGAAGGCAGCGAAGCCGGCCAAGGCCAAGAAAGCTGTAGAGAAAGCTGCGGACGGCGAGGACGCCGCGCCGAAGCCGAAGAAAGCGGCCGTGAAGAAAGCGGCCAAACCGAAAACCGAATCCACCAGCAAGGCGCGCGCAGGCGTGGCGCCGACGGCCAAGACTTCAGCGGTCAAGACCTCGGCGACCAAGCCAGCTGGCGCAGCCAAAGCTCCGGCCAAGAAGAGTGCCGGCACCAATTAGAGGTTAAGTGAAACGCAAGAATGACCGTGGCTTTCCCGAGAGGCAGGCCATCGTCGCCTTCATCAAGGCACATCCAGGAAAGGTCGGAACCCGCGACATCGCGCGCGAGTTCGGCCTGAAGAACGCCGATCGCATCGAGCTCAAGCGCATTTTGCGCGAGCTTGCCGATGACGGCACCATCAAGAAAAAGCGCCACACCGTCTCCGAGCCGGACAGCCTGCCGCCGACGCTGGTCGCCGACATCACCCTCCGTGACCGCGACGGCGAGCTGATCGCCTCCCCCACCGAATGGGACGAGGTCGAGAGCGGCGAACCGCCAAAGATTCTCATCGAGATGCCGCGCCGGCCCAAGCCCGGCACCGCCGCAGGCGTAGGCGATCGCGCGCTGCTGCGGGTCGAACGCACGGACGAGACCGAGGGACCGGCCTATCGCGGCCGCGTCATCAAGGTGTTCGACAAGGCCAAGAGCCGCATCCTCGGCGTGTTTCGCGAGCTCCCCGAAGGCGGCGGACGGCTCGTGCCCGTCGACAAGAAGATGGCGGACCGCGAGCTGAACATCGCTCCCGCCGACACCAAGGGCGCGCAGGACGGCGATCTCGTCAGCGTCGATATCGTTCGCACCCGCAGCTTTGGCCTCGCCTCCGGCCGGGTGAAAGAAAAGCTCGGCTCGGTCAAGAGCGAGAAGGCGATCAGCCTGATCGCGATCTATGCCCACGACATTCCGCTGCAATTTTCTTCCGCCGCCGAGCGCGAGGCGGAAGCGGCCGAGCCCGCCAATCTGAAGGGACGCGAGGACTGGCGCGACGTTCCGCTCGTCACGATCGATCCGCCCGACGCCAAGGATCACGACGACGCGGTGCATGCGCAGGCAGACCCCGATCCGAACAACAAGGGCGGCTTCATCGTCGATGTCGCCATTGCCGATGTGAGTTTTTACGTGCGGCCGGGCACCGCGCTCGACCGCGATGCGCTCGACCGCGGCAATTCGGTTTATTTCCCCGACCGCGTCGTGCCGATGCTGCCCGAGCGCATCTCCAACAATCTCTGCTCGCTGGTGCCGGGCGAGCCGCGCGGCGCACTCGCCGTGCGGATGATCATTGCGCCTGACGGCCGCAAGCGCTCGCACAGCTTTCATCGCATCCTGATGCGTTCAGCCGCCAAGCTGAATTACGCGCAGGCACAAGCCGCGATCGACGGCAGGCCTGATGACACCACCGGCCCCCTGCTCGATCCGATCCTGAAACCGCTTTACGCCGCCTACGCCTGCGTCAAGCGTGCACGCGACGAGCGCGATCCACTCAATCTCGATCTGCCCGAACGCAAGATTCTCCTCAAGAGCGACGGCACGGTCGACCGCGTGGTCGTCCCTGAACGGCTCGACGCGCACAAGCTGATCGAGGAGTTCATGATCCTCGCCAACGTCGCCGCGGCCGAGATGCTGGAGAAGAAATCGCTCCCGCTGATCTACCGCGTGCATGACGAGCCGACGCTGGAGAAAGTCCACGCGCTCTCCGAATTCCTGGAGACGCTCGACGTTCCCTTTGCCAAATCAGGTGCGCTGCGTCCCACGCTGTTCAACCGCGTGCTGGCCCAGCTCGAAGGCCATGATTATTACCCGCTGGTGAGCGAGGTCGTGCTGCGCGCGCAGGCGCAGGCCGAATACTCCTCCGAGAATTACGGGCATTTCGGCCTGAACCTTCGCCGCTACGCGCATTTCACCTCGCCGATCCGCCGCTATGCCGACCTCGTCGTGCACCGCGCGCTGGTCCGCGCCCTCGGCCTTGGCGAAGGCGCGCTGCCCGACAGCGAGACGCCTGAAACGCTCGGCGAAGTGGCCGCGCACATTTCGCTGACCGAGCGTCGCGCGATGAAGGCGGAGCGCGAGACCGTGGACCGCCTGATCGCCCATCACCTCGCCGACCGCATCGGCGCGAGCTTTCAGGGCCGTGTCTCCGGCGTCACCCGCGCAGGGCTGTTCGTCAAGCTGAGCGAGACCGGTGCCGACGGACTGATCCCGATCCGGTCTCTCGGCACGGAATATTTCAATTATGACGAGAGCCGCCATGCGCTGATCGGCACGCGCAGCGGCACCATGTACCAGCTGGGCGACGTCGTCGACATCAGGCTGATCGAAGCTGCTCCCGTCGCCGGCGCGCTGCGTTTCGAGCTGCTGTCATCCTCCAGCGAGACCAGCCCGCGCGAGCGCAGGCGTCCCGGCGGGCAACGCCGCCCCTCGTTCAAGGCCCATCCCGGCCGCAGCCCGGATAAAAAACGCAAGCCGCCGAAATTAAAATCCGGCAAAGCGAAGGGCAAAGGAAAGAACAAGGGCAAGAGTAAAGGGACCAAGGGCAAAGGGAAGAAGGGCAAGGCATGGTGACGATGAGCACAGTTCCCAAGATCTGGACGCGCGAGACCGGCCTCGTCGAGAAGCGCGATCTCTTTGCCGCGATGAAACGCGGTTTCCGCGGCCGCTGCCCGCGCTGCGGCGAGGGAAAGCTGTTTCGCGCCTTCCTGAAGACCGCGGACAATTGCTCGGTCTGCGACCTCGACTTCACGCCGCATCGCGCCGACGACCTGCCCGCCTATCTCGTCATCGTCATCGTCGGCCATATCGTCGTGCCCACGATCCTCTGGATCGAGACCAATTACACGACGCCGGTCTGGCTCAGCTTCGTGGCCTATCTGCCCTTCACCTTCTTCGCCTCGCTCGGGCTGTTGCAGCCGGTGAAGGGAGCTGTGGTCGGCTTGCAATGGGCTCTGCGCATGCACGGGTTTGACGACAACCCGCCGGATGGTATTCCGCCTGTGTAAGCAAAAAAAGCGTTCGGGTGAGGACATGACGGATATTGCGCAAGCCGAGGAGAAGGCCAAGGTCCACGAGGGGAAGGAGGCCGACCACCATCCTTATTTCCGTCCGAAGGATGCGGCCACGCTGATCCTGGTCGATCGCAGCAGCACTGTGCCGAAGGTGCTGGTCGGCAAGCGCCACGACAAGGTGGTGTTCATGCCCGGCAAGTTCGTCTTTCCCGGCGGCCGCGTCGACAAGGACGATCATCGCGTGCCGGTCGCAGCACCGATCACCGCGGAGCTGGAAGCCAATCTCGCCAAGGGCAGCCCGAAGACGCCGGCCTCACGCGCCAAGTCGTTGGCCATTGCCGCGATCCGCGAAGCCTGTGAGGAGACCGGCCTCTGCCTCGGGCGCAAGGCCGAGGGCAAGGCCAGGCTCGAAGGTCCGTGGCAGCCTTTCGCGGATGCGGGCCTCTTGCCCGATCCCTCCAGCCTGTTCCTGATCGCGCGTGCGATCACCCCGCCCGGCCGCGTCAAGCGCTTCGACACGCGCTTCTTCACGGCGGATGCGTCCGCGATCACCCATCGCGTCGAGGGCGTGATTCACGCCGATGCCGAGCTGGTCGAGCTGGTCTGGGTCGAGCTTGGCTCCAAGCCCCTCGCCGATCTGCATCCGATGACGCGCAACGTGCTCAACGAGCTCGACGCGCGCCTTGCCACCGGTCCCTTGCGCCATGACGCGCCGGTGCCGTTCTTCCATTTCTACGGCGGCAAGATGCAGAAGGACATTTTGGGCTAGTCCTCATCCGGCTCGGTGCCGACATAGTCCCGCGCCGGCAGCTTCAAGAGGCGACCGATCTCGCTGGCGAGCCTGTCCGCCTCCTCGCGCCTGGTAAAACTCTGAAGCATGATCGGCTCGGTGCCCTTGCCGCCGCAGAGGTTGACGTCGTAGGTCGTCAGCTCAGGATCATAGTCGTCGGTAATGCTGATGAAGTGATACTCGGCGAGATCGCGCTGCTTGCGGATGTTCAAAGGGCCGAACTGCCTGGTGATGACGATCTGGCGCAACGCGTCGTTGAGCACGACGAAATAGCGGAACGTCAGCAGGATCACGCCGGGAATGCCGATCAGCAGTCCGAGGCCCGTGAACACCAGCACCGGCACGAGATCGTCCGCCAGCCTGCCGAAGCCGGAGAAATCCTGGCGCAGGCCGAGCGCGACGTTCCAGAGCAGATAGGCGCTCGCCGCGAGCAGCGGCAGCGACAGCAGCCGGCCGAACCAGGGCATCGGCCGGTCGATCCGGACAACGCCGCCGTCCACGCTCATCGCGCTGGCCATGAACAATCTCCTCGGGAATGAAGGTCATGACTTGGTCGGGCTGAGCGGCGGATTGGTTCGATGGCCCCTTCTGTCATTCCGGGGCGCGCCCTTTGGCGCAAACCAGGAATCCATCCCTCGTCGGTCACCGCGGCCCCATGGATTCCGGGCTCGCGCTAGGCGCGCCCCGGAATGACGGAATTGTGCTGAGCACGTCGCGAAAAACAAAAGAATCTTCCCTTCCCCACCAATGGCGGAGTTCCCCGGCGTGCCTATGTCTTTCCACAACGACACCAGAACGGGATTTTGGGCGCGATGGCACAACGGCAACTCAAGCTTGGCGCGTTCATGCGCCCGATCAGCATCCACACCGGCGCCTGGCGCTATCCCGGCGCCTGGCCCGACGCCAATTTCAACTTCGCCCACATCAAGACGCTGATCCGGAAGCTCGAGGCCGGCAAGTTCGACGCCTTCTTCATGGCCGATCACCTTGCCGTGCTGAACATGCCGATCAATGCGCTCAAGCGCAGCCACACCGTGACCTCGTTCGAGCCGTTCACACTGCTCTCGGCGCTCTCGGCTGTCACCGAGCGCATCGGCCTGATCGCGACCGGCTCGACCACGTTCGACGAGCCCTTTCACGTCGCCCGCCGCTTCGCCTCGCTCGACCACATCAGCGGCGGCCGCGCGGGCTGGAACATCGTCACCACCTCGAACCCGGACGCGGCGCTGAATTTCGGCCTCGACGACCACATGGAGCACGCCGAGCGCTACAAGCGCGCCCGCGAGTTCTACGACGTCGTCACCGGCCTGTGGGATTCCTTCGCCGATGATGCCTTCGTGCGCGATGTCGAGAGCGGGTTGTTCTTCGATCCCGCGAAGATGCATGTGCTCGACCACGACGGCAAATATCTGAAGG